>JBAPWO010000019.1:0-13150 GCA_049283735.1 Candidatus Dormiibacterota bacterium | reverse complement strand
GCAAGCGCCAGTACCGGATGCAACACGAGGTGTCCTCGTCGGACCGCCGCAAGGTGATCCGGCTTGCACCCTACCTTTAGGAGAGCGACATGGCCAGAGTGAAGCGTGGGGTGACGGCCAAGGCTCGCCACCGGAAGATCCTCGAGATGGCCGAGGGCATGCAGGGAGCTCGTCACCGCCTGTACAAGAACGCCAACGAGGCGGTCATGCATTCGCTCGCCTACGCGTATCGCGACCGCAAGCAGCGGAAAGGTGACATGCGCGGTCTGTGGATCGCGCGCATCAACGCGGCGGCGCGGCAGAACGGCCTTGCGTACAACCAGTTCATGCATGGCCTCAAGGAGGCCGGCGTCGAGGTGAATCGCAAGATGCTCGCCGATATCGCAGTCAAGGATTCGGGCTCGTTTCAGCAGCTCGTCGAAGTCGCCCGGGGCGCCCTCACCAAGGCGTGACCGCCGACCTCCACAGCGTGGCGGCGGAAGCCCTCGAGGCAGTCGCCGCCGCGCCGGACCTCACCGCGCTCGACGCGGTGCGGACCAGGTATCTCGGCCGGGGTGACGGTGTGCTGACCTCGTTTCGGCGTGGCCTCGGCAAGATCGCCGACGCGGACGGGCGCCGCCAGATGGGGCAGATGGTCAACGAGCTCGTCCAGCGGGTCGGAGATGCCCTCGACGAACGCCAGCGCGCCATCGAACGCACCGCTCGAGCGCAGAGCCTGGAGATGGAGGCGCTCGATCTGACCCGGCCCGCGCCGCGATTGCGTCGCGGCCGCCTGAGCCCGGTGACGCTCGCCGCCCGCGAGATGCGGCGGATCTTCGCCCAGCTCGGCTTCGAGAGCATCGAGGGCCCCGAGGTTGAATACGACCGCTACAACTTCACGCTGGTCAACCAGCCCCCCGGACACCCCGCTCGCGATTCGCAGGACACGTTTTACATCGATGACTCGCGGCTGCTTCGCACCCACACCTCGCCGGTGCAGATCCGCAGCATGCTCATCCGAGGTGCACCGCAGCGGGTGATCGTCCCCGGCAAGACGTATCGCCGCGATCACGACGCCACGCACATGCCGATGTTTCACCAGGTCGAGGGGCTCTGTGTCGATGAGGGGATCGCGGTGAGCGATCTCAAGGGGACCCTCGAGTACTTCGCGCGATCGTTCTTCGGCGCGGGGTCCGCCCTGCAGTGGCGCCCCCACCACTTCCCGTTCACCGAACCGTCGCTGGAGCTCGAGCTCGCCTGCGTCGTGTGCGGCGGATCCGGCTGCAGCGTGTGCAAATACAGCGGGTGGCTCGAGCTCCTCGGCAGCGGCATGGTGCATCCCCAGGTGCTGCGCAACGGCGGGGTCGACCCCGAGCGCTACTCGGGTTTCGCCTTCGGCATGGGCATCGAGCGCGCGGCCATGCTCGCGTGGGGCATCCCTGACATGCGCCTCCTCTACGACAACGATGTCCGGTTCCTGGTCCCCGAGACGGTGATCGACACCCCGGCGGAGCAGACCGCACCATGAAGTTCTCGCTGCGCTGGCTGCGCGACTACGCAACACTGGATGCCCCCGTCGCGGCGATCGTGAAGGCGCTCGTCGACACCGGCACCGAGGTCGGGGCGGTCGAGCCCGGCGGCGAGGGGCTCGTGGTCGCGCGGATCACCTCGGTCGCGCCGGTTCCCGGATCGTCCCACCTGCAATTCGCGGACCTCGACCTCGGCGGGGAGGTGCCCGCATCGCTGGCGCCGTTCACCGTCGTGCCCGGTACGGTCCGGGTGGTGACGGGGGCGCCCAACGTCAAGGCCGGCGACCTCGTGCCCTATGCGCCACCCGGGACGCGCCCACCCGCCATGGACGATCGCCTCGTCGTCAAGAGCATCCGTGGCCACAAGTCACCGGGGATGCTCTGCTCGGCGATCGAGCTCGGGGTGGGGGAGGACGCCGACGGCATCCTGATTCTCGACGACGGGAGACCGGGACAGCCGCTGGGCGAGGTCCTCGCCCTCGACACGGTCCTCGATCTCGACGTGACCACCAACCGGCCGGACTGCCTGTGCCACGTGGGCATCGCGCGCGAGCTGGCGGCAGCCCTCGGCGAAGCGCTCAACGAGCCCCCGGCATCGATACCCGAGGAACTCCTGTCGGCCACGTCGGCGGAGCTGCGCGCCCGGGTCCAGATCGATGACGCGCAGGGCTGCCCGCGCTTCGCCGCCCGGGTGATCGAGGGCGTGGCTGTGGGGCCGTCGCCGGGGTGGCTGCGCCAGCGGCTCCGCGCCGTCGGACTGCGGCCGATCAACAACGTGGTCGACATCACCAACTTCGTGCTCCACGAGCTCGGCCAGCCACTCCACGCCTTCGATCTCGATCGATTTGTCGAGGCGGGCGGTGGCAGGACCGGGGAGGTCGTCGTCCGGCGGGCGAAGCCGGGCGAGCACGTCATCGATCTGATGGGCGCGGACCGCGTGCTCTCCTCCGAGGACATCGTGGTCTGCGCCGGCAACGTGCCCGCGAGCATCGCCGGGATCATCGGTGGCAGCTCGACGGCGGTGACCGACTCCACCAGGACGGTGCTGCTCGAGGCCGCGACCTGGGATGGGCCGACCATCCGGGCGACGTCAAAGCGGCTCGGGCTCCGCACCGACGCCTCGACGCTCTTCGAGAAGGGATTGAGCGACCGCCTCCCGCCGGTCGCGCTCGATCGTGCGGCGGCCCTGATCGCCGAGCTGTCGGGAGGCCACGTCCTCGGCGGCGCAATCGACCAGTGGCCGCGGCCGCTCCCCGAGCTGGGTCCGATCGCGTTGACGGCGGGCGCCGCCGGCCACCTGCTCGGGATCCCCATCGATGCGACCGAGATCGCCACGACGCTCGCGCAACTCGGCTTCGCGGTCGAGCAGGACGGCGCCACGCTCACGGTCATGCCCCCGTACTTCCGGCGCGACGTTTCCCTGCCGGAGGACCTCGTCGAGGAGGTGGGCAGGATGATCGGGTACTCCCGGGTGCCGAGCACGCTCCCGGGTCGTCGCGTCGCGGTCACCAGAACCGCGCCGCCGCCGCCGCTCGAGGACGCGGTCCGTGACGTGTGCATCGGCGCCGGCTTCGACGAGGCGATCACCTTTGCCTTCGTCGGCCCGCTCGACGCGACGACCTTGCCGGGCCTAGGGCGCGGACGGACACCGATCCCACTGCGCAATCCACTCAGCGACGAGTGGAGCGTCATGCGCACCTCCCAGCTTCCCCGGCTCTGCGCCGCGCTCGCCGCCAACGTCAACCGTGGCAGCGGCGATGTAATGCTCTTCGAGCTTGGCAGAGCGTTCTGGGAAGGCGAGCGAGTGGGGCTGGCGCCGGGCTCGACGCCCGATAACGCCGACCTCGCACTCCCCGCCCTGCCGCTCGAGCCGCTGCTGGTCAGCGTCGCGGTGCACGTCGCCAGCGGCTCCGCCGAGGACGCCGCCCAGGAGGTACGACGGGTGCAGTCCGTCTTCGACCGCATCACCGACGACCTCGCCGGCGCCACGCTCCGCGCCGAGCCCTCCGAGGAAGCGGGGCTCCACCCGGGGAGAAGCGCGGCGCTGTGCCTCGGCGGCGACACGGTCGGCATCCTGGGGGAGCTGTCCTTCGAGACCGCCACCGCGTTCGAGATCCGAGGACGCGTCGCGGTCGGAGAGCTGCGCGTCGACGTGATCGCTCCCTCGCCGCCGCGAAGGGTCCGGTACGCACCGCCACCTCGATTTCCGGCCATCGTGCAGGACCTCGCGGTCACGGTTGCCACCGACCGGCGCGCCGGCGACGCCATGGACGCCATCCGCGACACGCACGAGCCCCTGCTCGAGAACGCCGAGCTGTACGACGAGTATCGCGGCGGCCGGCTTGGCGAGGGCAGGAAGGGTTGGACGTTCCGGCTGACGTTCCGGGCGCCCGATCGAACCCTCACCGGGGACGAGGCCCAGCGCGCCCAGGAAGCAATCGCGACGGCGCTCGCTCAGCGTTGCGATGCGGAGATTCGCCGGTAGCCGCGCCATCACGCGAGTGGTTCGCACGCCCGACCCAGGAGGTCGCCCGCGACCTGGTCGGTTGCGCGCTCGTGGTTGATGCGGAGACGTCGGACGGCGTGGTCGCGCGGATCGTCGAGACCGAGGCGTATCTCGGCACCAGCGACCCCGCGTCACACGCGTTCCGTGGCCCCACTGCCCGGTCGAGCGTGATGTTCGGCCCCGCCGCGCACCTCTACGTGTACTTCACCTACGGCATGCACCACTGCGCCAACGTGGTCACGGAGCCAGACGGTGTCGCCGGCGCGGTGCTCCTCCGTGCTGCCGCTGTGGAGGAGGGTCTTTCGACAGTTGCGGGTCGACGCGGCGGCGGCGTGACCGGCGCTGCGCTGCTCCGCGGGCCGGGCAACCTCTGCCGCGGTCTGGGCATCACTCGAGCTGACGACGGCATCGACCTGCTCGACCCCGCGTCGCGCATTCACATCGATCAGCGCGCGGGAACACCTCCCATCGCCGTCAGCCCACGCGTAGGACTGCGGCACGCCGCGGACAGGCTGCTGCGCTTCAGCTGGGTCGGCGACCCGGCGGTCTCGCGCCCCGTACCTCGCGACGCCGGCGACCACCTGCGCTGACCAGGCAAAAGGAAAGGGGCCGGACTGAGCCGGCCCCTTGATTGAATTCACCGTAGTTGATACGGCAGCCCGGTAAAAATTCCCGGGCCTCATAAGGCACCGCAACCGGTGCCAGGTTCGGAAACGCCCGGTACGAACTCCTCACCCGCACAACGCGCACTCACCCAAATCCGGGCCGTCCCGGGGGACGCCGATTGCCCAGCGACCTCGACGGGGGCGTCATGGCCGTGCGGTGCGGGGGCCCGTCAGCCGGGCCTCAACCCTCCGCTCGGCCGTGCCGGAAACGCTGCCAGACGGTTCTCAACATCGGTATGACTACCTCCGTCTGATTGCCGATACTACCCTCAACCATAGACCTGTCGGCCGCTGACGGCAAGGAGCGCGAGGCCTAGACTGGGTTCCGAGCTGCGCTAGAATCGGAACACCTGTTCGTCTCGGAGGATCCATGTCCGGTCACAGCAAATGGGCTGGCATCAAGCACAAAAAGGCGATCGTCGATGCTCGTCGCGGCCAGGCGTTCACCAAGGTCACGCGCGAGCTGACCGTTTCCGCCCGCGAAGGCGGCCCTGATGTCGAAGGCAATTTCCGGCTACGCCTGGCGATGCAGAAGGCTCGCGAGGTGAACATGCCCGCGGACAACATCGAACGGGCGATCCAGCGCGGCGCCGGCGGCAAGGATGGCGCGCAGCTCGAGGAGGTCCGCTACGAAGGCTATGGTCCCCACGGCGTCGCGGTGATGGTCGACACCCTCACCGACAATCGGAACCGCACGGTCGCGGGGATCCGCAACGCGTTCACCCGCTCCGGTGGCACGCTCGGCGAAGCGAACAGCGTCGCCTGGATGTTCAATCAACAGGGCGTGATCCGCATCGAGGCGGGCAAACGCGATCCCGAGGAGCTCGCTGTCGAACTGCTCGATGTTGTCGATGTCGGGGACGACGGCGACGTCGGCGTCGAAGGCGACGAGGTCGTCGTGACCGTCGCCCCGTCTCGATTCGAGGAGGTCCGGCGCGCGCTCGAGGAGCATGACTACCCGGTCGACTCGGCAGAGGTGACCATGAACCCCACCACCTCGGTGGCGCTCGATGCGTCACAGGCTCGCCAGGTCATCCGTCTGCTCGACGGACTCGAGGAGCACGACGACGTCCAGCAGGTGTATGCCAACGCCGAGATACCGGACGACGTCCTTGACGCTGTCGGCTGATCATCACATCCGCAGACGCGGATGAGAGTGCTCGGGATCGACCCCGGTCTGGCGCGCACCGGCGTGGCTGTCGTCGACGGCGCACCGGGGCACCTCGTACTCCTGCACGCGGCGTGCATCGAGACGGTGCCGCAGACCAGTGAAGCGATGCGGCTCGCGATCCTCTTCGATCTGGTGGTCGAAGCGTGCACGTCCCTGCGACCGGAGGTCGCCGCGGTGGAGGAGCTATTCTTCTCGACCAACCGGCGCACCGCGATGCGTGTCAGCGAAGCGCGCGGCGTCGTGCTCTGCGCGCTCGCTCGCGAGGGGGTCGCCGTCGCCGAGTACACACCGACGCAGGTGAAAGAGGCGGTGTGCGGGTACGGCGCGGCGCGCAAGCCGCAGGTTGCGCGCATGGTCGCCAATCTCCTTGGCGTGCCTGACATTCCCGGACATGACGACGTTGCCGACGCATGCGCGGTTGCGGTGTGCCACCATCATCGCGGGCGACTCGGGGCCCTGACGTCTCGGTCGCGAGTCCACCGTGAGAGCGCCCTCGACGTGGCGGTGACCCGTGCGCGCGCCGCACTGCTGCGCGGCGCTCCATGATCGCGCTCCTCCGTGGCGCACTCGTGCAGGTGGGGGACGACCACGTCGTCGTCGACACCGGCGGAGTCGGCTACGAGGTGTTCTGCCATCTGCGCACCATCGCGACGCTGCACACGGCGCGCGATGCCGAGGTGACTCTGCACGTGCACACCAGCGTCAGCGCGGACGCGATTCGCCTCTACGGCTTCGTCACCCACGACGAGCTGCGACTCTTCCGCCTGCTCATCGGCGTCGAGCGCATCGGCCCGAAAGCTGCGCTCGGGATCCTTGGACGGGCGGAGCTTCCGACCCTGGTCCGCGCCATCGCCGAGGGCGACATCGCGCTGGTTGCGACCGTCCCGGGCATTGGACGCAAGACCGCCGAACGCGTGATCCTCGAGCTGCGCGACAAGGTCGGCTCGCTCGAGCCACCGGGTACGCATCACCCAGCCGCCACGGGCGAGAACGAGGCGGTCGCCGCGGCGATCGCCGGGCTGGTCGGTCTCGGGTTCCGCGAGGCGGAAGCGCGCACCGCGGTCGCAGCGATCGCCATCGACGGCGACGGTCACGACGTTGCCGACCTGGTGGGCGCGGCGCTGCGCCGGCTCGACACCGCGGGTGCCCGCCGATGACGGACGAGCGCGTGGTGAGCCCTGACGAGCTCGAGGCGGAGCGTGTCGCCGACACCGCGCTCCGGCCGCGCACGCTCGACGACTTCGTCGGCCAGGCGGCCATCAAGAACCAGGTCCGCATTCTCATCGAGGCGGCCCGGCAGCGTGGTGACGCGCTCGACCACGTGCTCCTGTACGGCCCGCCGGGGCTCGGCAAGACGACCCTCGCGCAGATCATCGCCGTCGAGATGGGGGTCAACATCCGCCTGACCAGCGGCCCGGCGCTCGAGCACCAGGGGATGCTCGCCTCGATCCTGACGAGCCTCGAGGAGCGCGATGTCTTCTTCATCGACGAGGTGCACCGCCTCAATCGCGCGGTCGAAGAGGCGCTCTATCCGGCGATGGAGGATCTCGCGTTCGACTTTGTCGCGGGCAAGGGAGCGGGCGCGCAGACGCTCCGGCTCACGCTCAACCGCTTCACGGTGATCGCCGCCACGACGCGGGCCGGCGCGCTCGGCGCCCCGCTTCGCGATCGCTTCGGGGTCACGTTCCGCCTCGACTTCTACGACACCGACGACCTCGTCGCCATCGCCAATCGATCGGCTCGCCTGCTCGGTATCGATCTCGACCCCGAGGGTGCGGCGATGATCGCCAGGCGCGCTCGCGGGACCCCGCGCATCGTCAACCGGTTGCTGCGCCGCGCCCGTGACTACGCACAGGTTCGCGCCGCCGGCCGCATCGACGTCGCCGTCGCCACCGCGGCGCTCGACGTCCTCGGCGTCGATTCGATCGGGCTCGACGAGCTCGACCGTCGCGTGCTCGGCGTGCTCTGCGGGACCCTCGGCGGCCATGCGGTCGGCGTCCAGACGATCGCGGTGAGCGTCCAGGAGGACCCGGACACCATCGAGGACGTCGTCGAACCCTTCCTCATCCGACGCGGATTGCTGGCTCGAACCCTGCGCGGCCGCCTTGCCACTGCCGCCGCCTACCAGCATCTCGGTCTGTCCGTGCCGGCCGGCGCCCCCGGGGCGGCGGAGGCGCAGACCGCGCTCTTCGACCGTTGAGGTCCGCCGACTTCGATTACCCGCTCCCCGCGGAGCGGATCGCGCAGGAGCCCCTCGCCGAGCGCGACGCGTCGCGCCTGTTGCACGTCCTGCCCGATGGCGACAGCCTCGAGGACCGTGCATTCCGCGAGCTGCCGGCGCTGCTCCGACCGGGCGACCTTCTGGTCGTCAACGACACCCGAGTCCGGCGGGCGCGTCTCCACGGTCTCGATGAGGGCGGGCGCGACGTCGAGCTGCTCATCCTGGCGCGCGAGGACAGCGGCGAGTACCAGTGCCTGGCTCGCCCGGCGCGCGTCGCCGCCCCGGGCACCGTCGTTCACATCGGCGCCGATCTCA
Organism: Candidatus Dormiibacterota bacterium; assembly: GCA_049283735.1. GTDB lineage: Bacteria > Chloroflexota > Dormibacteria > Aeolococcales > Aeolococcaceae > Palsa-851. Next base: position 4,764 of record JBAPWO010000019.1, on the reverse strand, counting down.
GAGCCACCGTGATTGCGGTGTCATCCGTGCACCGAGGTGGACGCACCGTCATCTTCGACACCGCGGACCCCGACTCCGCCATCGAGCGTGCCGGCGTCGCCCCGCTGCCTCCCTACATTCACCGAGAGCTTCACGACCCCGAGCGGTATCAGACCACCTACGCAACCGGCACCCCGGACTCGGCTGCCGCACCGACCGCAGGGCTGCACTTCACCGCAGCGATGATCCAGCGGCTGCGCGATGCGGACATCGGCTGGGCGACGCTGCGCCTCGATGTCGGGCTGGCGACGTTTGCTCCCATCCGCACCGACCGTGTCGAGGACCACCCCATGCATACGGAGCGATATGTGCTCCCGACCGCCACGGTGGCGGCGATCGAGGAGACGCAGCGCAGCGGTGGGCGCGTGATCGCGGTCGGGACCACCGTCGTCCGTGTGCTCGAGACCTGCGCGCGCGACGCCGAGACGCTTCGCGCCGGATCCGGGTCCACCAGCCTTTTCATCCATCCGGGACATCGCTTTCGGGCGGTCGACGGTCTGCTCACCAACTTTCATCAACCACGTTCGTCGCTGCTCGTGCTGCTCGCCGCATTCATCGGTGACCAGCGCTGGCGAAGCGCATACGCGCACGCGCTCAGCGCGGGATATCGCTTCCTCTCCCTTGGCGACTGCATGCTCTGCTGGCGGTCGCGGTGACGCCCGCATTCGCGATCGATGCCGTCGACGGCGACGCACGCACCGGAACGCTGGCGACGGAGCACGGCCCGGTCCGCACTCCCGCGTTCATGCCGGTCGGGACCCATGCCACGGTGAAGGCGCTGCACCCTGACGAGGTTCGTGCCACGGGCATCGACATCCTGCTCTGCAATGCGTATCACCTCGCGCTGCGACCCGGCATCGACCTCATCGAGCGGGCCGGCGGGCTGCATGCCTTCATGGGCTGGGACCATCCGATTCTCACCGACAGCGGCGGCTATCAGCTGGTGAGCCTGGTCGAGGTCGCGGAAGTCGACGACGACGGCGCCACGTTCGTCTCGCCGTATGACGGTTCGCGGCTGCGGGTGACCCCGGAGGAGGCGGTGCGCAACCAGGCGAGGCTCGGCGCGGACGTGCTCATGTGCCTCGATCACCCGGTTGCGCACGGCACATCAGCGGCCACGGCGCGGGAAGCGACCGAGCGCACCCACCGTTGGGCCGAGCGCTGCCGGGCGGCGCACCCCGGCGACGGACGGCTGCTCTTCGGCATCGCCCAGGGAGGGTTCGACGCCGGGGACCGGCGCGAGTCGGCGCGGTTCGTGTCCGAGCTCGGCTTCGACGGCGTGGCGATCGGTGGTCTCTCGGTCGGGGAGCCCGTCGAGACCATGCTTGCCATGACCGAGGCGAGCCTCGCCGAGCTTGCCGCCGACCGCGCCCGCTATTTCATGGGGCTGGGCACGGATTCCGAGCTTCTCGCCGCGATCGCGCTCGGCGTGGACATGTTCGACTGCGTGATGCCGACCCGGCTGGCGCGCAACGGCAGCGCGCTGACGCCGGACGGCCGCCTCTCCCTGCGCAACGCCGCGGCTCGAGACGAGTTCGGTCCCATCGACCCCGAATGCCCATGCGCAGCCTGCATGGGATTCTCGCGCGCCTACCTCCGCCACCTCTTCCAGTCAGGCGAGATCCTGGCCCACCGCCTGGTGAGCCTCCACAACATCACCCACCTGGCGCGGCTGATGGATGGGGCCCGAGCGGCGATCCGGGATGGCCGGTTCGCCGCGTTCCGGGCGGACCGGGATGGCCGGCTTCGCTCGGTGCCCCGGTAGACTGGACGACCGGTGTTCAGGATCACGCGTTTCCGCCTGGCCGTTGTCCTCCTGGTGGTGGTCGGCGCCTTCTTCATCGACGGCTACAGCCTGATCTACCGCTACCTGGTGGTCCACCAGCCACTAGGCCAGACGCTGACGTCGGTGCCCACGTTCCTCGGGCGACAGCTCTACATCCACAAAGGGCTGGATCTCCAGGGCGGCACCGAGCTGACCATCGAGATCTGTCACGGGCTCGACAATCCCAACATCGACTGCCGCAACGGACCTCCGCATGGAGCCACCCTCGCCCAGGCGCAGCAGGCAACGATCCCGATCCTCGACCTTCGCGTGAACTCGCTCGGCGTCTCCGAGGCAAGCGTCCAGGCACAGGGCGACGACCAGATCCTGGTGCAGCTGCCCGGGGTCGGCCTCAAGCAGGCCGTGGACACGATCGGCACCACCTCGAGGCTGTACTTCGCGACGCCCGTCGCTGGTGCGGCAACCAATCCCCCGAGCGCGACGCTCATCAAGGACCAGCAGGGGCATTACGACCCCGCCCAGTTCGGGAGCACGTTCTTCTATCCGACCGGATACCACTGGAAGATCGACGACAACCTCGACGCCACCGACGTCAACTCGGCGACGGTGGGCACGGACTCGACCACCGGTCAGATCACGGTGGACATCAACTTCAATTCGGCGGGCGCGAGTGAGTGGTCCAAGATCACCAACGCGGCGAACGCCGTCTACCAGTCGAACCCGACCAGCCCGCTCGCCCAGATCGCGATCTTCCTCGACAACGACGTGCTCACCGCGCCGGCCGTCACCGGTGGGGGCCAGAGCAACCAGACCCAGATCACCGGCGGGTTCACCTCGGATTCGGCGACCACGCTCGCCAACCTGATCAGCGCCGGCGCGCTGCCCGCCGAGATCACCACGGTGGCCAGCACGACCGTCAGCGCGACGCTCGGCCAGCAGTCGGTGACCCTCTCCCTGGTCGCCGGCGGCATCGGCCTCCTGATCGTCGTGATCTTCATGATCGGCTACTACCGTTTCCCGGGACTGCTCGCCACCGTCGCGCTCTTTGTCTACGCGGCGATCGTGCTGGCGCTCTTCAAGCTGATCCCGGTGACGCTGTCGCTCGCGGGGCTCGCCGGCTTCGTCCTCAGCGTCGGTATGGCGGTCGACGCCAACGTGCTCATCTTCGAACGCACCCGCGACGAGTTACGCCATGGGCGAAGCGTGCCCCTGGCGGTGGAGACCGGCTTCCGGCGGGCATTTCCCGCCATTCGTGACAGCAACATCTCGACCCTGATCACGTGCGCGATCCTCGCGTTCTTCGGTACCGACGTGATCCGTGGGTTCGCCATCACCCTCGCAATCGGCGTCATCGTGTCGTTCTTCACCGCGATCACGATCACCCGCTCGCTGTTCGCCTGGGTGCTCAACTGGCGGATTGGACGCGACCCGCGCCTCTACACCGAGATCCACGAGGAGTTCGCCGAGCATCCGCCCCGGGGGCGCTTCGACATCGTCAAGAATCGCAACTGGTACTTCTCCGGATCGCTCGCGGTCATCATCCCCGGCATCCTCGCGATCCTGTTCTGGGGCTTCAACCTCGGCATCGACTTCAAGGGCGGCAACGTCATCGACGTCGGCCTGGCCAAGGCGGCGACCCAGGCGCAGGTGGCCGCTGTCATGGACAGGGACTTCGCGAGCCTGCGCCCGCAGGTGCAGGCGGAAGGGACGACCGGCAATCAGGCCAGCCACTTCGCCATCTCCACGCTGCCCTCGGACAGCGCGCAGCTGGTGCAGATCGAGAACACGCTGAGCAGCAACTTCGGGATCGCCATCAACAGCACCACGCACCAGCAGGACATCAGCGTTCAGCAGGTCGGGCCCACGATCGCCGCGAGCCTCGTCACCGGCGCGATCATCATGATCTTCGTCTCCGCCGGAGCCATCGCGGTCTACCTCGCGTTCGCCTTCCGACGGCAACGTGCGATCTCGCCGTGGCGGTTCAGCGCGTGCGCATTCTTCAAGCTGCTCCACGACGTATTCGTGCTCGCCGGGATCTGGGCGATCCTCGGGCACTTCTCCAATCTAGGACAGGTCGACTCGCTTTTCGTCACCGCGGTGCTCACCTCGGTTGCTTTCTCCATCCACGACACCATCGTTGTGTTCGACCGCGTACGCGAGAACCTGCGCGTCGGACCCCGGTTGACCTTCGACCAGGTGATCAACCTCTCGACGGTGCAGACCATGACGCGCTCGCTGAACACGTCGCTGACCGTGGTGTTCGTGTTGCTCGCGCTGGTGCTGTTCGGTGGTTCGACGATCACCGGCTTCGTGCTCGCCCTGCTCATCGGGATCGTGACCGGGACGTACAGCTCGATCTTCAATGCGAGCACGCTCCTGGTGGCGTGGCAGAAGGCGTCGGCGGCGCGCGCCGGCGAACCGCCCACGCCGGGAATGCCGCGGAGGGTGGCTCGCGCCGCCTGAGGACACCCGGTGAACACATGAATACGGTCTCGACGGAGGAGCTGACCGAGCTCGTCCAACCGTCCCTGCGCCACCTCGGCCTCGAGCTCGTCGACCTGCAGTGGAGGCCGGGGCGGAGCAGCGTGCTGCGCCTCGTGATCGACTCGGCCACCGGGGTGACCCTGGACGACTGCGAACGCGTGTCCCACGTCGTCGGCGCTGTGCTCGACGCCTACGACCCGATCGCCGGCCGCTACTCGCTCGAAGTGTCATCACCTGGCGCCGAGCGGCCGTTGCTGACCGACGCCGACTGGCAGGCAGCGGTGGGGCGGCGCGTCAATGTGCGGCTGCGCTCCGGCGACGCCGAGCTGATCGTCGAGGGCAGCCTGCGCCAGGTCGACGAGACCAGCGCCGAGATCGAGGCGCGTGACCGCAACCGGCGCCGCTTCACCGCGGTCACCCGCGCCGACGTCATCGCCGCCCGCATCGTGGTGGAC
>JBAPWO010000018.1:0-1985 GCA_049283735.1 Candidatus Dormiibacterota bacterium | reverse complement strand
TTTGAGCATGATCTTGGGAAATGCGCTGGGCCGCTTTTTATTGCTGTCCTCCAATTCCTCGTCGTGTATCTGCTCCAAAGATCCGTGCGGATCACGCCGCAACCAAACGCGGACAGCCTCAGCCCTGATGCAGTAGTGGCTGCGGCTCATTGCAGACGAGGGTTCCCCGAACCCTATAGACGATACCGACTAACTGATTGTCAGAGACACGAGAATACACATGAAAAACGCCAAGGAACTCATGCTTGAATACACCGCCTTCTCGTTCAGAGATCCGAAGAAGGCGGCGGAGATGTTTGCGGAAGACGGCGCCTTTGAGCTGCCGTATCTTGCGACGTTCGGACTTCCTACGCAGTACACGGGCCGAGACGCGATCGCCGGCTTTTTCCAATCCGTGCTCGACATCTATCCCGGTTTCCAATTCGAGAATACCAAGGTGCTGATCGATACTCCTGACCAAGTCTTTGCAGAATTCGAGGCCACTGCGGTATCAAGCAAAACGGGACGAACTGTTCATCAACTCTTCTTTTCGCGGCTGGTTGCCGAGAACGGAAGGATCAAGTTGTTTAGAGAAGCTCTGAATACTGTCGAAGTGGCCCGGGCCAATGTACAGGATAGCGCGGGCTTGTTTTGAAAAGGATTCGGTAGGTCGCGACGGGTGCCTCCATCCCAGCCGATAGAAATGATCGCCGACTGCGACGGCTCGAATCAAATTGCCACGAATGGGTGTGGCGCGCCTTCTGGAAAAGATGGCAGTCGTTGAGAGGAGAAGGAACCATGGGAAACGAAGGCTCTTATACAGCTCTCGGGCTGAAAGCATGGAAAGCCCAAGTCGATCGGGCGGACAAGCTTTTTGGAGCCCTCTCGCCCGAGCAGGTTCTGCAGGAAATAGCGCCTGGCAGAAACAGGCTGCTCTACTTGTGGGGACATCTGACAGCCATTCACGACGCGAGGCTGCCGCTGCTCGGGCTGGGAAAACGAAGTTATCCCGAGTTTGACGTTGCCTTCGTCATTAATCCTGACAAGTCGCAGACCGTCACTCCTTCGCACGAAGAGATTCGCCGAGCATGGATTACCGTAAACGGAGAATTGTCGAAAGGGTTCGAAAAAATGTCGCCGTCCGACTGGCTCCAGCGTCACTCTGCCGTGTCGGAGAAAGAGTTTGCGAAAGATCCCTCGCGTAATCGCTTCTCCATCCTGCTCAGCCGCACCAATCATCTCTCTTATCACCTCGGCCAGGCGGTGCTTGGACTCAAGTGATTGAACGTGAAGCATCGGAGCTGGAGGGTTTCAGCCCAGTAACAACGGAGAAAAGCGATGACTAAAAAGCTCGAAGGCAAGACCGCCGTCATCACCGGCGGAACAGAAGGGATTGGGTTCGCTACGGCAAAACTTTTCGTCGAAGAAGGTGCCTATGTCTTCATAACGGGCCGTCGCCAGAAGGAGCTCGACGAGGCCGTGAAGGCAATCGGCACCAACGTTTCTGGAGTTCAGGGCGACGTCTCACAGGTGGCCGACCTTGATCGTCTTTACGAGACCGTCTCTAAGGTGACCGCGGCGAAATTCTTTTCGATCTCGGCGACACCAACATCCCTTTCTTCGTCATCCTTTCCGGCAGCATGGAAGTTGTGCAGCCGGGCCTTGACCGGCGAACGCCCCATCACCGTCCATCGTGCGGGCGGCTTTACCGGCGAACTCACCATGATTTCCGGCCGCCGCATCTTCGTTCGCGGACGCGTCATCGAACCCGGCGATTTCGTCGAACTCACTGGCGACGCCCTCCGCTCGCTCATCGCGAAAGACGCCGAGCTCAGCGAAATTTTCATGCGCGCTTTCATCCTCCGCCGCCTCGAACTCATCAGCCGCGGCTACGGGAGCCTCATCCTTCTCGGCTCCCGCCACTCCGCACAGACCCTCCGCTTGCGCGAATTTCTCACTCGCAACGGCCATCCGTACACGGATATCGATCTCGATACCGACAAAGC
>JBAPWO010000017.1:0-23205 GCA_049283735.1 Candidatus Dormiibacterota bacterium | reverse complement strand
ATGAGACGCCTGGCGACTTCGGTTCCGACCGTGCCGAGTCCGAGCAACCCGATGCCCACGGATTCCATTGCCGGGACAGTCTATGGGTGCCTAGATGATGTGGCGTCTCCAGGCCAGGAGCACCGCGGCGGCGCGATCCTTGCAGCCGAGCTTCTCGAGGATGTTGCTGACGTGCGTCTTCACCGTGTTCTCGCTGAGGAAGAGCAGGACCGCGATCTCCGCGTTGTTCTTGCCGTCGGCCATCAGTCGCAACACGTCACGCTCACGCCGGGTGATCGAGGGCATGTGCTCCGCGGCGGCGCTGACCAGCTGCGGATCCAGGAGCGATTCCCCCGCGGCGACCGCGCGGATGGCGCCGGCAAGCTCCTCACGGGTCGCGTCCTTGAGCAGGTAGCCGAGCGCGCCTGCCTTGAGCGAGGGAAAGATGTAGTCCTCGTTGCGATAGGTGGTGAGCACGATCACGCGAGCCTCGGGGTCGCGAGCGCGGATCTTGCGGAGCGCTTCGATGCCGTCCATCACCGGCATCTGGACATCGAGGAGGATCACGTCCGGGTGGGTCCGGCGCGCCTGCTCGACGGCCTCGACACCGTCCGATGCCCTCCCGACCACCTTGATGTCCGGCTCGAGCTCGAGCATCGTGCAGAGACCATCCCGAACCACCGGATGGTCGTCGGCCACGAGCACGCTGATCACGCGCTCACCGCCTCAGCCACGGCCTCGGTGAACGGAAGCCTGGTGGTCACCGTGGTCCCGTGCCCGGGTGCGCTCACCACTGTGAGGGTGCCCCCCGCATTGCGCGCTCGCTCGGCCATTCCGTCGAGACCGAAACAGTCCTCGCGCGGCGCACTGGCCGCGGGATCGAATCCGACCCCGTCGTCGCGGATTGAGAGCACCAACTCCTGGGCGTGGGCGCGCAACTCGACGTCGACGTGTTCGGGCTTGCCGTGCCGGGCCGCGTTGGACAGTGCCTCCTGGCCGATGCGAAGAAGCGCGACCTCGGCGGTCGGCGACAGCGCCGGGTGCGCCGGCACCGCGCGCGCCTTGAACCGCGCGGGGATGCCGGTGCGCTCCTCCCATGCTTCGACCTCGTGGCCGATCGCGGCGACGAGGCCGCTGGCCGACAGGGGCGCCGGCCGAAGGTTCCAGACCGATCGGCGCGCCTCCTGGAGCGCGCCTCGGGCGAGCTCGCGGGCCTTCTCAACCGACGACTTGGCACGCCCCTCCGATCCGCGATTCAGGAGCGTGTCCGCAGCCTCGAGCTCGAGCACGATGCCGGTCAACTGCTGGGCGAGCGTGTCGTGAATCTCCCGTGCGAGGCGGGTCCGCTCCTCGAGCACCGCATGGTCGGTGAGGGCCTGCACCGGCAAATACATGCGGCGCGACAGCAGCGTGGTCGCGATGAACGCCAGGCCGACCAGGAGGATGAGCACGGGCAGCACGGTGACCGGGAACAGGCGGTGGACGCTGTCGTTGACGCCGAGGGTGAGCGCGCTGAGGTTTGGCTCGAGGGCGCTCACCGGGATCGGGTTGATGACGATCCAGTGGGCGCTGTAGACGGGAGCCGTGAAGAGGTCAGTGCTCGCCTTGTCGAATCTCCCTGTCAGCGGTGAGTCCGGTGCCGCGCCCGTGGACTCGATGTGGCGGAGCGAGCTCAGGAGCGGGGTCTGTGGAACCGTGAAAACGGAGTTCGACACGGCGCCTGGAAAATCCACCATGGCTTGAGGCGAGCTGTAGAGGACCCGGCCGGTCGCGCTGATGACGAGCGGAGCGAAGCTCGCCGGCACCGCGGTGACGAGGGGGGAGGCTGCGATCAGCTTTTGCACGGACACGTCGACCCCGACCTGGATGAAGGACGGGTTCTGATACCAGGCGCTCACACCGGTTGTGCCGTCCTCGAGCAGCGAATAGGGGTCCGTCCAGAACGGTCCGTCCGTGCTTCGGCCCGGAGCGCCCTGTTGGATCCAGTCGTTCGGTGCGCTGGCGGCCACGATGCCGCCCTCGGAGTTGCTGAGAACCTGGGAGCGGGACACCGGGTCGTACCCCTGGTTCTCGGACCCACTCGTCGGGGTGAACACCGGGTAGCCACGCAGCGCTCCGGTCTTGGCGTCCTGGAACCACACCGCGTTGATGACCGGGTTCTTGAGGATCGCCGCCACCTGCAACTCGACAGCCGGAGTTTCGCTGGCTCTGACAAAGCGTGCGTCGGTGCTTGTGCCGACGGGCAGGATCAACGTGCTCCCGCCGCCGGAGACATAGCCGAAGGAGGGGCCGAGCGGCGTGAGCTTCTTCATGGCCGGCAGGGTCGCGGTCGTGGGGATCGCGCTCATGGCCTTCGTGAGCGCGCCACTCAATGCTTCCTGAACTGCATTGTCGATGTCGGTCATGCTCGCGTCGAGGTTGGAGGCGCGAGCGTCGAGCGCCGAATCAGCAAGCGTCTGCTGGTGCTGCAGGATTGCCGTCTCGGTGGCGTTGGCAGTGCTCTTGGCCACCGTGTCGAGCTCGAACACCGCGAGCACCGCGAAGGCGACCAGCGGCAGCAACGCGACCCCCACCATCCCGACGAGCAGGCGATTGCGAAATCGCCGTCTCGGGTCGCGTCTGCGCGGAAGTCTCCCGGGGCCGATTCTCATGGCGTGTCTCCAGATCCCGCCCGAGCCGCGAATGTCCCCATTAGCCCATCGACCACTCCGGTTCCACTATACGGGCGGGGCACAATGCACGCTCGTGTGTGCAGCGCGCTTCCTCCCCGTGCCCTCGACCCGCAAGCGATGGCGTCGTGCGATGCCGCCGGTCGCGGTCCTGGCCGTCGTGCTCGCCGGCTGCACGCCGTCACCCCCGACCAAATCGCCGACCAGCCTCCCCGGCGGCACCGCCGCCCAGGGAGGGGTCCTCACGGTCGGGGTCTGGCAGGCGCCGACGACCCTGCTCGATGACGGGATCACCGGAAATCTCCCCTTTGCCGATGTCATCGCGGCGCCCGTCGAGGAGGGGCTGCTCTGGTATCGATCGTCGGCCGCCACATCGACCTCGACATCTGAGGCGGACTACTGGACCCCTGACCTGGCGACCGCGGTACCGACCGTTGCCGACGGCGGTGTCCAGACCAGCAGCTGCGCCGATACCAAGGCGGCGATGTGTGTCACCTGGCACCTCAGGCAGGGTGTGCGCTGGGATGACGGCAGCTCCCTGACGTCGCACGACGTGTGCGATACCTTCGAGTTCCACTGGCTCGCCTACGGCGCGCTCGGCAAACCGAGCCCAACGCCGCTTGCGTCCACGGTGGGCTGGAACCAGGTGATCAAGTGCACCGAGATGGACAGCTCGACGGCGGTCGTCGACTTCAGATCGCAGTACGGTCCGTATCTCGCGCTTGGCAGCGGAGTCGACGGGATCCTGCCGGCCGCGGTGCTCGACCCGCTCTTCGCCGCAGGTGGCAACCTCGAGTCGAGCCCGACCAGCCTCGACCTGACCAAGGGCACGGGCAACGCGGCCGCGTTCAAGGGCACCGCGACACTCAGCACCGCGCTCGACGGCACCGGACCCTTCGTGATGTCGAGCGACCGCCCCGGCTCCCAGGTCGTGGAGGTGCGCAATCCCGACTACTGGAACCAGACCGCCCTGGCGCACGTGGACAAGATCGTCTTCAGGATCGAGCCCGACCTCGCGACCGAGGAGAAGGACGTGCGCTCGGGCGCGGTCCAGGTCGGGTTGAATCTCGGACTGGCGGTGCTGCCGTCTCTCGAGGCGGCGGTGCATGCGCACGCGGTTCCGCTGACCGTCGACCCGGTGGCGGGCTCCGGAGCGGAGGTCCTCATGTTCAATCTCTGCGCGGCGGACGGAGGCCAGTGCGACAACCCCGCAGCCGATGAGAACGAGGACACGTCGGACCCGACGATCCGCAAGGCGATCCTCCTCGGGATCGACAGGCAGGCGATCGTGAAGGCCGTCGCGCCCGGAATCACGACCGTGCCACCCGACTCCTGGATGAGCCTCGGAGCGACCTACCTCAGCGGCGCCGGCGTCCCCACGACCGGCTTCGACCCGGCGACGGCGAATTCGATGCTCGACGCGGCCGGCGACACGCGGGCGAGCAAGTGCGGTACGGCCCCTGACGGCCAGGATTTTCGCGCCGCCAAGGACGGCACGTGCATCGTGGTCAACGTCGGAACCACCAGCGACGATCCGGTGCGCCTGACCGTCGAGTCGATGATCCGCGCTGATCTGGCCAAGATCGGCATCAACGTGCCGTCTGCTTTCGAGCCGAACCTCGTCGCGGCGAAATTCTTCGGCGCCTTTGCCGATGACGGCCCGCTCGCGACCCACGCGTTCGACATGGCGCTCTACACCGTCGGCCCTGGGCTTCCCGGTGAGCCCGACACCTACTCGTCGACCTGGCACGGTGACTGCGGCGGAGCCTGTCCGTATGCGGACTCGATTCCTTCGAGCGCGAATCTCGGGGTTGGCATGAACTTCAGTGGGCTCAACGACGCCCAGGTCGACAGCGACCTGGATCAGGCTCGCACCAGCGCCGATCTCAGCGCGCGCGCGCACGAGTACGCGCTCGCCGACCAGCGCCTGGCCACCCTGCTACCGGCGATCCCGCTGTTCCAGCAAGTTATCGTCAACACCTACTCGTCGAGCCTGCACGGCGTCGTGCAAAACGATTTCATCCCTGACTTCGACACCGCCGCCTGGTACTGCACCGCGGCAAACTGCGCCGGGTAGGCCACCGCGGCCGGCGGCCTGACGGCCCCTATACTCCGCCCTCGTGCGTCATCTCAGCGAACGAGCGCTCGATGCAGCGTCGGCTGCCGGCGCTTCGTATGCCGACTGCAGGGTCATCAATCGCACGGTGCAGCGGCTCACCGTCAAGAACGGCGTGGTTGCCTCCGTGGAGCTGTTCGAGGATGAGGGCATCGGCATTCGCGTGATCGCCGGTGGGGCCTGGGGGTTCGCCGGCGTCGACGATCTCGGCGCGGCGAGCGTCGAGAAGACCGCCCTCCACGCCGTCAGCATCGCGAAAGCCTCAGCGCGCGTCAATCGCAGTCCGGTGCGCCTGGCTCCCGCCCCGGCTCTGGTCGGCGAATACCGGACGCCGGTGGTTCGCGACCCCTTCGCGGTGTCGCTGGACGACAAGGTGGGTCTGCTGATGCGCACCGACCTGGCCATGTCCCACCTTCCCCAGATCCGGGTCCGGGAATGCTCGCTCGAATTCGTTCGCGAGGTCCGGCACTTCGCAAGCAGCGAAGGGGCGGTGCTCGACCAGACGATCATCGAATCCGGTGGTGGCCTCGATGCGACCGCCACCAGCGACGACGAGGTGCAGACGCGGAGCTTTCCGAACAGCTTCGGACGCCATCAGATCTGTGCAGGCTGGGAGGCCGTCGAGGCGTTCGACCTCCCCGGGAACGCTGAGCGGATCGCCGAGGAAGCGGTCGCACTCTTGACGGCGGCGCCGTGTCCCGAGGGGCGGATGACCGTCATCCTCGACGCGACCCAGGCGGCGCTCCAGGTCCACGAGTCGTGCGGCCATCCGACCGAGCTCGACCGCGTGCTCGGACACGAGGCCGCGTATGCGGGCATGTCCTTTCTGACGCCCGACCTGCTCGGGACCTTTCGCTATGGGAGCGAGCAGGTGACCATGACCGCGGACTCCACGCGGGCGCCTGGGCTCGGCACGTTTGGCTGGGATGACGAGGGCGTCGCCGCGCAACGCTCCGTGCTCGTCGACCAGGGCATCTTCACTGGGTACCTCTCGTCGCGCGAGACCGCGGCGGCGATCGGCCAGGTGAGCAACGGCGCGATGCGCGCCGACGGCTGGTCGCGGCTGCCGATCATCCGCATGACCAATATCAACCTTGAGCCGGGAACCTCCAGCCTCGAGGAGATGATCGCCACCACCGAGCACGGCGTGTACCTCGAGACCAACCGGTCCTGGAGCATCGACGACCGCCGCCTCAACTTCCAGTTCGGCACCCAGAACGGGTGGGAGATCGTCGATGGGGTGCTGACCCGGTTGGTGCGCAACCCGATCTACAGTGGTCAGACGCCCGAGTTCTGGGGGTCGTGCGACGCGGTCGCCGGGCCGTCCGAGTGGCAGATGTTCGGCGTGGTGAACTGCGGCAAGGGCCAGCCATCGCAGCTGATGCACGTCGGCCATGGCGCAGCCCCGTGTCGCTTCCGGAATGTTCGGGTCGAGCCGGCGCGATGATCGCCGATTACGAGTTGCTCGCCCTGGGGGACGGGGCTCTGGCCTCCCTCGCGCGCGGGGAGGCGGAGGTGGTGATCGCCGACTCGCGCAGCGAACTGACCCGTTTTGCCGGCAACGAGATCCATCAGAGCGTCGGCGAGGCATTCCGTCACATCAGGGTTCGATTGATCGACGAAGGGCGCATCGGTGTCGGCGAGGTACGCGGCCATGGTGAGGGGGCCATCGCCCTGGCGTTCGCCGCGGCGGAGGAGAGCCGGCGCGTCACCACCGCGTCGGGTGTGTCGCCTCTGCCGCGACCGACGCCGGCAGGTGGCGTCGATGCTGTCGCGTTCGCGGATGCGACCGCATCGGCGACCCCGGAGCAACGCGCCGGGCTGGTCTCGGTCATCACCGGCGTGGCCGGCGCTCACGGTCTCAACGCTTATGGGGCGCTGAGCACGACGACGACCACCACGGCGATCGTCACGAGCGCCGGGCTGCGCCGGTCCGCGACCACGACTCGGGCGAACCTCGTGTCCGTCGCCCGTGGGGGCGACGGTGGGGGCTACGCGTCTCGGCATTCGGCCGACATCGACGCGCTCGATGTCAGCGACCTTGCGGTGGAGGTCGTGGACACCTGCGAGCGCAACCAGGGGGCGACGGCGATCGCCCCCGGCGACTACGAGGTCATTCTCTCGCCGTACGCGGTGACCGACCTGCTCGAACACCTGGCCTGGGTCGGGTTCAGCGCGCTCGCGGTGCAGGAGCACAGAAGTTTCATGCGCATCGGCGAGCAGCTCATGAGCGACCGGATCACGATTCGCGACGACGCCCGCACCCCCGACATCTTCCCGTTCCCGTTCGACGACGAGGGCGTGTCGACCCAACCGGTGACGCTGGTCGATCGCGGCGTCTGCGCTGCGGTCGTCTACGACACCCCCACCGCGCTCCAGGACGGCGTCGCTTCGACGGGTCATTCGCTCCCCCAGCCGAACACGTGGGGGCCACTTCCCCGTCACGTCGCGATGGATGCCGGCGAGACCCCGTGGCCCGAGATGGTGGCGTCGGTATCGCGCGGCCTGTACGTCACGAGGTTCTGGTACGTGCGTGACGTGCACCCGCTGCGAACCGTGATCACCGGGATGACTCGCGAGGGGACGTTTCTCATCGAGAACGGCCGCATCACGCGGCCGGTGAAGGACCTGCGCTTCACCCAGAGCATCGTCGAAGCCCTCGCCAACGTCGTGAACGTCAGCCGCGAGCGGCGGCTCGAGCTCGGCGAGGGCGAGTCCGGGGTGCTGTCACCCTGGCTGCACATCGGACGATTCAGCTTCACGTCCTAGTCTTATTAAGGACTGTCATGACACGATCCCCGGTGATCGGCATCACCCTGCGCGTGCTCCACGAAAAGGGTCTCTCAGCGGACCTCGCGCGCAACCGCGCGTACTTCGATGCACTGGCAGGCGCCGGCGGCGCTCCGCTCGGGATCAGCGCATCGCTGTCCGAGTCGCGACTGCGCGAGCTCTTCGATCTCTGCGACGGCCTGTGCCTCCCGGGTGGTCCTGACGTCGATCCGGCGCTCTACGGAGAGGAGACGCGTGCCGACTGCGCGGTTGATGTGGACGAGGAGCTCGACCGCGCGGAGATGCTGCTCGCACGGTGGGCGCTCGACGCCGACAAGCCGGTGCTCGCCATCTGCCGGGGCGCGCAGGTGCTCAATGTCGCCCTTGGGGGAACGCTGTGGCAGGACGTCGGCACGCAGGGCGCGACCGAGCACAACCATTCCCAGGACGGCTCTCGTCAGGAGCTCACGCACAACATCGACATTGCTCCCGATACCAGGTTGCGCGCGATCGCCGGCGCGCAGATCGTCGATGTCAACAGCATGCATCACCAGGCGCTGCGCAATCTCGGTCGCGACCTCGTGGTGACCGCTCGTGCGCATGACGGGCTCGTCGAGGCCGTGGAGCACCCGGGGCGGCGGTTTGTCGTCGCACTGCAGTGCCACCCGGAGGAGCTCTATCTCGAGCGCGACTGGGCGCGCCGGCTCTTCGCCGGTTTCGTCGCTTCCGCGGCCGGCGTCGCTCCCGCTGCTAACGTTGGTGGCCCGACCAGATAACAGGTGAACATGACTGACGTCGTGATCGTCGAAGCGGTGCGAACCCCGATGGGCCGCGGCACCCAGCGCAACGGTGATCTTCGCGACGTGCATCCCGTCATCCTCGCTGCGCACGTGTTGCGCGAGGTGACCGGCAGGGCAGCGATCGATCCCGCGATGGTCGGCGATGTGATCTTCGGGTGTGTGATGCAGACGGGCGAGCAGGCGGTGAACGTCGCGCGCCAGGCGGTGCTCGCCGCGGGGTTTCCCGTCGAGGTGCCGGCGACCACCGTCGACCGCCAGTGCGGCTCGTCGCAGCAGGCGATCCACTTTGCCGCGAACCTGATCCAGTCTGGCGTGTGCGACATCACCATCGCCGCCGGCGTCGAGAGCATGAGCCGGGTGCCGATGGGCACGACCGTGTTCCAGGGTCCGGGGACGCCCTTCCCGCCGGAGTTGCTCGAGGTCTACAACCTGGTCCCCCAGGGCCTCGCCGCCGAGATGATCGCCGAGATGTGGCACATCACCCGCGAGCAGGCGGATGTGTTCGCGGCGCGTTCGCAGCGCCGCGCCGGTGGGGCTCAGGCGAATGGCCGGTTCGACCGCGAGATCGCACCGGTCGTGGTGGGAGCCAACGGCGACGGCCGGGTGATCAGCCAGGACCAGGGCATCCGTCCGGACACCAGCGCAGAATCGCTCGCCTCGCTCCAGCCCGCATTCAAACCCGACGGGATTCTGCATGCGGGCAACAGCTCGCAGATCACCGACGGCGCCGCGGCCGTGCTCCTGATGTCGCTGGAACGGGCCACTGCGCTCGGGATCACCCCCCGGGCTCGCATCGCCGGGCAGACGGTCGTCGGAGTCGACCCGGTGACCATGCTGACCGGACCGATCCCGGCCACGACCAGGCTCCTGGAACAATCCGGCTTGAAGATCGACGACATCGATCTGTTCGAGGTCAACGAGGCCTTCGCCCCGGTGGTGCTCGCGTGGGAGCAGGAGCACCATCCCGACATGGATCGCGTGAACGTCAACGGCGGAGCGATCGCACTCGGCCACCCGCTCGGCGCCAGTGGGGCGCGGCTCATGACCACGCTGCTCCACGAGCTGGAGCGGCGCGACGGGCGCTACGGCCTGCAGGCGATGTGCTGCGGTGGTGGGCTCGGAACCGGGACGCTGATCGACCGATCCATCTGAGCGTGGGTGCGGCGTGTGCCGAGGATGCGTCGCGCGGTGACGGCTTGGTCACACCCCCCGAGGGTGGCCGAAATGCCCGTGCTATATTCGGCCGCATCCCCAAAATGAGCCCAGCGACGAGTACCGCCATGAAGAAAGTCCTGATCATCGAGGACTACTACGCGCTCGCCGACATCGAATCTCTGCTCTGCACGATGGAGGGCTATGAGGTGAAGGTGGCGAAGAGCGGCGACGAGGGCCTTGCGGCGTTCGTGGAGTTCCAGCCGGACCTCGTCCTGCTCGACCTCATGCTGCCGGGGGACCTCTCGGGCAGGGAGGTGCTCGAACGGATCCGCTCCGATCACGGCAGTGATCCCAAGGTGCTGGTGGTCAGCGCGCTGGTGAATTCCTCGACGGCCCCGCAGCTCGAGGCATACGGCAACGTTCAGACGCTCGCCAAGCCCTTCAAGATCAAGGAACTCGCCTCGCGGATCCAGTCGATGCTCGCCCCGTAAGGAGTTCTACACTCGAGGGGACGATGCGAGCAGAACCACCGCCGCCGCCTCGCGGCCGGCCAGAGCCGCAGCGCCAGTCGGCGCCCGCGCGACCGCGTGGCCGCCGCTGCCCGTACCTCGAGCAGATCATCAGAGAGAGCGCCGGTCCGTTCGGTCTGCTGACCCGCTACAAGGCTGACTGCCACGTCGACCGGCGGACCCACAAGTTCACCGGCCGCCATCCCGTGCCGCCGTGCGTGTCCGAGCCGGAGTCGTGCGTGCTCTACCAGAGCGAGCACGGTGAGGAGGACGACCGCATCCGGCGCTACGTGGAGTAGGAACTGACCGCGGCAATGCAGGCGAGCGCGCAGCCCAGCAGGAACATGGGGAGCAAGACGATCGGTCGGTAGCTCCCGGGCGGCGAGATCATCGCAAAACAGATGAGCGCGACCGTGGCCCATGCGCCAAGCGCCAACAGGGCACGCGTGCCCGGCCACGATGCGCCCGCGTCGCTGGCCGTCGCCCAGGCGACGCATCCGATGAATCCCGGGATCAGCAGGACCAGGTCGTAGGGGAACACGTGCGGTGCGATCAACAGACTGAGCAGCGTCACCCCGAGAAAGAGCGGATCCATCCCGGTCGCGTGTCCGCGCAACCGGTTCCGGGCCTGTCGCCCCAGGACGACACAGCCGAGCGAAGCGGCAGCGGCGAGCGCGTATCCGAATGCGGTGGAGATTGCGCCGGCTCCCAGGAACGAGCCCACGAGGCCGCTCATCCCGATTGTCGATGATGCGGGATACAGGCCGGAGACATGCACGATGGTGCCGACCCATTGACCAATTGCCGCCAGCGGCACCAACAGGATCGTCATCCCGCCGACGACCGACGCGGCGATGGCACCCGAGACGATCGACAGCGGGCGCCGCGCCACCAGGAAGAGCGCAATCCCGATCCCGAGGTGCGGCTTGCCAACAAGCAGGCCGACGGTGAGCCACAGCATGGCTCGGTGATCGTGACCCTGACGCAGGTCCGCATAGGTGAGTGCCAGAGCCGCGGCAGCCACGCCATCCCACTGGTTCAGCGGGAGGAGCATCAACGTACCGCCCCCGCACATCGCCGCGACGGCGACGATCGCGCGGGTGCTCCTGGACGTCTGCTCCGGCCACGGGGCGGCCCGCGTCGCAACCAGCGCCGCGAGACCGATGAGCACCACCTGCAGCAACGACCACAGCAGGCTCGCGAGCCAGAGCGGGAGCGCGGTGAACGGCACCAGCACGAGAATCGCCGCGGGCGTCAGGGCTGCGGGCGAGGTGGTTGACGAGGCGCCACCGCCGGCGGCATGGAGCACGCCTGACTGCGCGGCGGGGTCGAACATGATCGCGGCATGACCCTCGCGAAACAGCGCTGCACTCGCGTAGGACGCGGCGAAATCCGTGTGCGCGGCGTTTCCTGGAATCTGCACGATCCAGTTTGCGAGCGCGACAGCGACCAGCACCGTGCACACCGCCGCAATCAGGGTCGCCCTGCTCGACAGCAGCGTGCCCCGCGATCCAATCCGGCGCAGGGCTGGCATCGGACCGGACAGATCAGCGTCAGACATGAGCTCCTGACCGATTCTGCCCTCGGTGCCCCGCGGTGCGGTCACACGGTCGTGACGGTCTTGGCTATGCGCCCACAGTGGTGAGCAGCGGCTCCGGCGCCCCGGGGGCATCGTCCTCGATCGCCGCGCCGCCGTAGACCGCGAAGTAGCGGGCCTCCGGGTGGTGCATCACGATGGCGCCCGTCGACTGCTCCGGCACGAATTGATACCCCTCGGTGAGCATCACCCCGATCTCCGCAGCGGGGACGATCCGCATCAGGATCTCGTGGTCCTCGAGGTCCGGGCACGACGGGTACCCCCACGAGTAGCGGCGCCCCTGGTCCTCGCCGAGGCGCAGCTCACGGCGGATGCGGTGATGGACATACTCCGCCGTGGCCTCGGCCATCTGCGTGGCGAAGCCGTGGATCCGGAGCATGTCGTCGTACGAGCCGTCGACCTGCAGGCGATTGGACAGCTCGGAGGCGCCGGGCCCGGTGGTGACCACCTGGAGCGCGATGACGTCGCGCTCACCGTCGGCTGCATCCTCGGCGGGGCGGATGTAGTCCGCGAGGCAGAGACGGTGCTGCTCGGACTGACGCGGGAACGTGAATCGGCCCAGCTCGGCATCGATGTCGCCCGGGTCGTACACGACCACCGTGTTGCCGTCGGCGAGCGCCGGCCAGTAGCCGTAGACCGCCTCGAGCTTGAGCCAGCCGTCGCGCACCGCTTCCTCCATCGAGCGTTGCAGACGGGGCTCGAGCTCGCTGCGGAGCAGCTCGTCCCATTTGGCGGGGTCGCGAACACCACGGAACTGCCAGCTCATCTTGTAGAGCGAGTTGCGATCGATGAACGGGTAGACGTCCCAGATAGGAATGTCGCGGAGCACGCGCGCGCCCCAGAACGGCACCGTCGGTATCGGGGCGTTGCGCCGGACCGTGCTTCGCGCCGGCATGACCGCGGCACCGGCCGAGGCAGCGTTGCGGCGCTCGAGCTTCTCCTGCTCGCGCACCCGATGCGTGCGTGCCTCCTCGAGAACGCGCGACAGCAGCGCGTCGTGCCGATCCGGATCGAGGAGCTGATCAACGGTTTCCAGCCCTTCGAACGCGTCCTTGCAGTAGAAGACCCCAGGTTCGTAGGCGCGCTCCTGGTCGAGGTACAGGATGCGTCTGCCGAATCCGCGATTGATCGCCGCACCGCCGATGATCAGCGGGTAGCTCAGGCCGCGCTCGTCGAGCTCCTTCACGCACGCCGGCATCTGCTTGCTCGTGCTCACCAGCAACGCCGAGAGCCCGATCGCGTCGGCGTCGACCTCGAGCGCCTTGTCGATGATCGTGTTGAGCGGCACCTGCTTGCCGAGGTCGAACACCGTGTAGCCGTTGTTGCTGAGGATGGTGTTGACAAGGTTCTTGCCGATGTCGTGCACGTCGCCGTAGACGGTCGCGAGCACCACCTTGCCCTTGGTGTAGCCCTCGCGTTTTTCCAGGTACTGCTCGAGATGCGCGACGGCGCGCTTCATCACCTCGGCGCTCTGCAGCACGAAGGGCAGGATGAGCTCGCCGGAGCCGAACCGGTCGCCGACATCCTTCATCGCGGGCAGGAGCACCGTGTTCAGGACGGTCACGGCGTCGAGCTCGTGCAACGCAAGGTCGATCTGATCCTCGATGCCGTCCTTGCGCCGGTGGAGGATCTGCGCGTGGATGCGCTCCACGGTCGACATCCCCTCATACGGATCGGCTGTTTCCGGAAGACCGGCGCCGCCCGCCGAGGCACCGTCGTCGAAATGCGCGATGAAGCGGGTGAGCGCGTCGGGTGCGCTGTTGAACACCAGCTCCTCGGCGAGACGGCGAGCCTGTGGCTCGATCTCACCGTAAGGGACGACGTGGGTCGGATTGATGATCGCGGCGTCGAGCCCGGCTTCGACGCAATGGTGCAGGAAGACGCTGTTGAGCACCGGGCGCGTGTGCGGCGCGAGGCCGAACGAGACATTGGACACACCGAGGACGGTGAGCACGCCGGGCAGCTCGCGCTTGATGGCGCGGATGCCCTCGATGGTCTCGTGCGCCGAGTCGATCCACTCGGCCTCGCCGGTGGCGAGCGTGAAGGTGAGCGCATCGAAGATCAGCTGGTCGGGCGTCAGGGCGAACTCATCACGGGCGAGGTCATGGATGCGACGCGCGATCTCGACCTTGCGTTCCGCGGTGCGCGCCATTCCCTGCTCGTCGATGGTCAGCGCGATCACGCAGGCGCCGTGGTCACGCACCGACGGCAGCACTGCGTCGCAGCGGACGCGTCCGTTCTCGAGGTTGACGCTGTTCACGATGCCCCGGCCCGGGTACACCTCGAGCGCCGCCTTGATGACATCGGCATCGGTGCTGTCGATGACCAGCGGGGCGTCGATGCTCATCTGCAGGGTCTTCACGACGGTCCGCATCTGCTCCGCCTCGTCGCTGCGTTCGGTGACCGCCACGCAGAGGTCGAGGGCGTGGGCGCCGCCCTCCACCTGCGTCCTGGCGATGCCGAGGATGCCGTCGTAGTCGTCGGCGAGGAGAAGACGCTTGATCGCGCGCGATCCCTGAGCGTTGACCCGCTCGCCGATGAGCAGTGGAGCGGGCTGCTGGCGCAGATCGATGGCGTGCATGCTGCTCGCCAGGCGCGGCTCGACATCCGGCGTCGGGTGCGCGCGCGACGCCGCGCCGACGCGCGCCACCAGCTCGCGAATGTGCTCGGGAGTGGAGCCGCAACACCCGCCGACGACGCTGACACCGTACTCGCTGACGAAGCTCGACAGCTCGGTCGCCATCGGCTTCGGTTCGAGCGGGTAGTGCGCGCGGCCCTCGACGTTGATCGGCAGCCCCGCGTTGGGGATGCACGCGACCGGCAGCGCGGTGTGCGACGTGATGTATCGGATCGGTTCACGCATGTGCTCCGGACCGGTCGAGCAGTTGAACCCGATGACGTCGACGTGCAGGGACTCGAGGACGGCGAGCACCGCGGCGGCGTCGGTGCCGAGCAGCATCCGCCCGGTGACGTCGAGCGATACCGTGGTCATGATCGCGACCGGGCGATCCGCCGCGGCGGCCGCGGCGCGCGCGCCGAAGACCGCCGCCTTGGTCTCGAGGATGTCCTGCTGGGTCTCGATGATCAGCACGTCGACGCCGCCCTCGATGAGCGAGGCCGCCTGCTCGCGATACACCGGCACCAGGTCGCCGAACCCGAGCCGGCTCATCGCCGGATCGCTCGACGCGGGCAGGAATCCGGTGGGGCCCATGCTGCCGGCGACGAAACGCGGGCGGCCGTCGACGGCGTACTCGTCCGCGATCCTTCGCGCGAGGCGGGCGGCGGACACATTGAGGTCGACGGTGACCCCGCCCTGCCCCCACTCCTCGAGCCGCGGGCGGGTTGCCTGGAACGTGCAGGTCTCGATGACGTCGCAGCCGGCGTCGAGGAAGCTCCGGTGCACACGCTCGACGACCTGCGGCGCATGGATGGCAAGACCGTCCATCCATCCTTCCAGCTTGGCACCGCCAAAATCGTCGACGCCGGGGTTCTCGGACTGAAGGCTGGTCCCCATCGCGCCGTCGAAGACGAGCACGCGCTCACGCAACGCATCGAGGAACGGGGATCGATCTCGGGCCGCCATCGAGATGACGTTACCAGGGAACGGCTCCGTGATACGCTCGCCAACCGCCCGATCAGCTTCGAGGAGACCCTGTTTGGCACGACGCCCGCCCCGTCCCGGTGGTACCCGCCGGCGCGGCCCCGTCCGCAGACGGGACGTCACCGACGGCACCGCCCAGGTCGACGTCAAGGAAGAGACCATCGAGATGGACGCGACGGTCGTCGAGCCGCTGCCCAACGCGATGTTCAAGGTGCGCTTGCAGACGGGGCAGGATGTGCTCGCCTACACGTCGGGGAAGATGCGCAAGTTCTACATCCGCATCCTCATCGGGGACCGCGTGCGCGTCGAGCTGAGCCCATACGACCTCTCGCGCGGGCGCATCACCTTCCGCTACAAGTAACCGGCGGAGACCGGCTGTTACGGCGATCTACGTCATCGCCGCGCTGGCGGCGGTGCTGTTCCTGCTCGGCGCCTACCGCATGATGGGAGCGGGCGCCACCGCCGAGGTGAACCCGCGTGCAGTCCTGGTGGCGGTGCTCGGCACCGCGACCGAGGCGGCGCAGGCACTCGATGGAGCGCCGGGATCCGGCGACGACGCGAGTGCGCCGCACGCGATCCGACGCATGCTGGACGGGTGTGCGCAGGCGCTCGAGAGGATCGCCGCGGTGCCCGTCGACCCTCCGCTCGACGAGGCGCGGACCGCGCTCGGGCTTGCGGTCGACGAGCTGGGCTGGTCGGCGCGGCTGGCGGAAGCGCCCGGGTACGCCGCAGACGATGCGCTGCGTGACGCCGGAACGACGCTGCGCAGTCGCGGCTCAGCGAACCTGGAGCGCGCCCGCTCGCAGCTGGACGACTAGCCCGCGCTCCTGAAGTACTCGAGCGTCGACCGCACGCCTTCGTCGAAACCGATCACCGCGCTCCAGCCGAGGCGCTCGCGCGTGCTCGTGGTGTCGAGGCACGAACGGCGCTGCTCACCCGGTTTGGCGGGACCGTGTTCGGCACTGGCGCTGACTCCCGACGCAGCCGCGAGCATCCGGTACAGCGTGTTCACGTCGGTCTCGACGCCGGTGCCGATGTTGTAGACGCCGGTCGGCCCATCCACGGCCGCGATATTGGCACGCACCACGTCATGGACGTGGACGTAGTCGCGAGTCTGCGTTCCATCGCCGTTGATGACCACCGGTTCTCCGTGCACGAGCCGGGTCGCGAAGATGGCGACCACGCCCGCCTCACCGTGGGGATCCTGGCGCGGTCCATAGACGTTGGCATAGCGGAGCGCCACGAACTCGAGGCCTGCCTGCCGGCTGAAGGTGCCGCCGTATTCCTCGGCGCACAGCTTCGCTGTGCCGTACGGAGACTCGGGACGGCGTGGGTGATCCTCGGGTGTCGGGATCACCTCGGTGTCGCCGTAGATCGCCCCTCCACTCGACGCGAACACGACCCGGCGCGCGCCGGCGTCGATCGCCGCTCGCAGGACGTTGACGGTGCCGACGACATTGACTTCGGCATCGTGCAGCGGGTTGCGCACCGATTCGCGGACATCGATCTGCGCGGCTGTGTGAAAGACCACGTCGGGACGTGCCTCGGCGAACGCGGTCGCAAGCTCCGACGTCGTGATGTCGAGCTCGACCAAGGTCGCACCCGCATTGACCTGCTCGCGCCTGCCCCGGGACAGGTCGTCGATCACGGTCACGGCGTGACCGGCGTCGACGAGCGCGTCGCTGATGTGGGAGCCGATGAAGCCGGCGCCGCCGGTGACGAGCGCTCTCACCCCTGGGGTGCGACCCGGTGTGCGCGGGGAACGTGCACGTGGGTGACGACGAAGATCACGAACCCGATGACGACCAGGCTGCCGTAGCTGATGCTCCGGTCGAGCAGGGTGATCGACACCGCGGCCGAGTTGGTCACGCCGCCGACGGTGATGAGCACGCCGATCATCCCCGCCTCGACGAGTCCGAGCCCCCCGGGGAGGAACGGGACGGTGGTGAGCAACGCCGCCACCAGCGCGATGAGCAGGAACTGCGATGGACCGAGATGGACACCGACCAGGTGCAACGAGAACACCACCAGGCCGAGCCGTGCGCCTTCGGCCGCCCAGACCAGCACGGTGAGGCCGAGGAGGGCGGGCAGCCGCGCAAACGAGTCGACGGTGCCGAGACGCAGGCTCTCGTAGCGGTGGAAGACCGCTTCCGGGAGCAGGCGGAGGATCCGCTGACCGCGGCCCGCGCGCATCACGAGGATCACAGCGACACCGGCGAGGCAGACGAGCACGCCGATCACCACGTATGGGATGAGAATCCCCGGCGCCTTGGTGCGGAACACGACCGCGCCCGCCGCGAGCAGCAGCGCCATGAGCACGATGAGGTCGATGAGCCGCTCGGCGATGATCGTGCCCAGCGCCTTGCTGACCGGGACCTCCAGCTTCTGCTTGGCGAGATACCCGCGGTAGATGTCGCCCATCTTCGCCGGCACCACGCAGTTGACGAAGAACGACGTGATCACGATGCCGATCAGGGATCTGGCCGGGCGGTCCTCGCCGGCGTTCTTGAGGAGCACGTGCCAGCGGATCGATCGCACCACGAACGATGCGTAGTAGACCGCCAGCGCTCCCAGGTAGAGGAACGGATTGGCGTGGCGGATGTTGTCCCAGGCCGCGCCCCAGTCGATCTGGGCGCGCCACAGCGCGACGCCGACGATGACGACGGCGATGCCGAGGGACGCGATGGTTTTGAGGGTGAGGAGGCGGCTCGTCAGCGAGGGGGGTGCGCCGCTGACGTCGGGCTCGCCACGCACCAGCGTGGTGGTCACAGCCGGGACGGTAGCATGAGCTCTGAGGCGGTTCTGCGCTGTCGACAGACGCGCGACAGGACCGGCATCAGGCCGAATCCGGGGGGCGTCGCATCCGCGACAGCAGCGGTCGCCGCGTCGGGACGGCGCCGCCTCCCGCAATGGTCCGCTCGCGCTCCGCGAGCACCCGCGCCAGCTGATCGAGCTCTGCGTGCTCGTCGCGTTCGCCGGCCGGACGGCTGTCCCACTGACGGATCTGATACACGCCTTTCAGGGCCGCATAGGGAACGGCGATGGTGCGGAGCTCGGCCGAATCGGGCTCGACGATCCGCCACACCCCGCCATATCGACCGAGATGAGCGTCGGAGCGGATCGACGCGCGCAGCACGGGACCATCGATGAAGTGGAATGCCGCCCGGTCCCAGGTGGCCACCTCGGCCTCCGGCGGAGCCGGTTCCGGATCGCCGACGAGGATCTGGCGAATCGCGCTCACCGGAAAGAGTGCGCGCTCGCTGTTCGGGTTGATCGAACGGATCTCCGCGTCGAGGATCGCGAGATCGAAGGTGATCTCCGGCGCGTCGGCAAGAACGACCTCACCGTCGGTGAAATTGATGACGACGACGGGCACCTGAAAAGTGTCACATTTCGGTCACAAGTCCCACCGAGGGCGGCCGTAGGATCGTCGCGGAGTGACTTGATGATCGGCCGCGCGCTCCTGATCGTGCTCGCCGGTGCGTCGACGTTCTCGATCTTGTCCGGGTCGGCGGACGTCCTGGCCGCCGCGCCGGACACGCCGGTGCATCGCGCCGCAGCAGGACAACCGGCGCGCGGGGATGAACAGCGTGACCGCGATCATCGGTGCCACCACGGGCGCTCGCGTGACGCCTGCAACGATGAGAATGGCCGCGATCGGCGGCGGGCTCCAACGCCGAAGGCCGGCACGTCGCCACCCTTGGTGCTGCCGGCCGCACTCCCGGAACCTGTATCGACGCCGGTGCCACGATCCGCGCCTGCCCACGCTGCGATCACCGCTCGGCAGGGCAACGCCTCGTCACTGCGGACCCCATCCTTCGCGGTAGCGCCGCCCAGGGGCCGGGAGTCCCCTGCCGGCCCGCGGCCACCGGTGCTTGCACCCCCGTCTCTGACCATTCCCGCGGTCCGCCCTGTGATCGCGACCGCCGGCGGTCCCGGGGCCGGATACGTCATCGCCCTCTCAACGATCCTGGTGGTCACGACCATCGCGGTTCTGTCCCTCGTCCTGGTTCGACGATCGGGCTGAGCGGTAGTCGATGCGAGGGGTCCGGTGGTCGATCGGCATCTGGCGGGGTGCATCGTTCTCGCTTAAATTCGCGGCGGTGATTCTCGTCGCGGGCCTGACCATCGCGGTTGTGCCGCTGTTGCTCGCCGCCGCCAGCACGCGAAGCCAGGCTGAGAACAGCGCGGCGGAGAGGGTGTCGATCGCCTCCAATCTCATCGACGGCCAGCGCGCGTCGCTGGCGACCTTCATCGCCGGCGTTGGCCGCCAGCTCGCCGCCGGCCACGTCATCATGCCGGCGGCGGTGCAGGCAACGCTCGTCGAGGACGCGTCGGTGATCGGCACCGACGACATCCTCGGGGTCGAGCAGGCCGACGGCGGTGTTGTCGCGGTGCAGCGGGCAACCGTTCTCTCGGACGCCTCGACGCGCAGCATCGTCAGCGCGGCCACCGCCGGCACGAGCACGACCGCAACGTCCGGTGCTTCGGCGTGGCTCGTCGCCGCGTCACACGTCCCGGGGACGTCGGCTGTCGCGTTCGTCGCTCGACCGCTGACCGCCGCATTGATCGATGCCATCGATCGCAACGTCGCAAGCGCAGCCGATCGGGTCGGCCTGCTCCTGGTCCGTCGCGACCGTACGCTCGCGGCTGCGGGCAGCGTCAACGCGCTGACTCCGGCGCTCACCGCCGTGATCTCATCGTCGACGCCGACGGTGGTGTCAGTCGACTCCCACCAGTTCGCCGTCGCGTCCACATCGATCGGCGGCGGACTCACCCTGGTGGTGATGACGCCGTTCTCCGGTCCGCCCATCGGCTGGCAGTCGGCACTGCTGCTGTTCGCGGTGATCCTGGTCGCGATGCTCTTCATCGTGATCGTCGTGCAGATCGATCTGCGCCGGCCTCTGCAGCGTCTCGACGGCGCGGTCGCGGCACTGGGGAGCGGCGACTTCGATCGACCCGTGCTCGCGGGGTCCGTGGATGAGGTCGGCAGGCTGGGGGCAAGCTTCGAGGCGATGCGCGTTCAGGTCCGTTCGACGATGCGCGTCACCGCGAGCCGAGCCACGATCGCGATGGAGCTCAGCCTCGCACAGCCCCTGGAGGCAGCGCTCGCCAATGTCTGCGCCGAGTTGCGTCGATCGATGGACGTGGACCTGGCGATGATTGTCGTGAACGCTTCGGAGATGAGCGATCCATTCGCGGTCGCCGACGGCGGGCGTCGCGTCAGCTTCGACGGCTTCCTCGAAGGACGCGGACCCCTCGGCGAGGGATATCGGTACCAGGGGCTCGGCGCGATCATCCTCGGCGCAACCGCGATCGCCCCCGAGGCCGGACTCGATGTTCGCGACTTCTGCGTCGCTCCGCTCCGGCTCGGCAAGCACGTGCACGGTGTCCTCGCGGTTGCCGGTCAGGACAGCGCATTCACCGCCGGCGACTCCGACCTGGTCGCATCGACCGCGGAGCAGATCTCACTTGCGCTCGAGCGCTACCGCTTTCTCGCGGTCGTGCAGCGCCAGGCCACCGTCGACGATCTCACCGGCCTCTACAACCATCGCTTCCTGGTCGACTCACTCGGACAACAGGTGGCGCTCGCCGAGCGGTTGGGAGCGCCGCTGGCGATCCTCATGCTCGATATCGACCACTTCAAGGCACTGAACGACTCGCATGGTCACCCTGCCGGTGACCTTGCGCTCTCGACCTTCGCCAGGACCGTCGCCGGCAACGTCCGGCGCGCGGACATGACCGCGCGCTACGGTGGCGAAGAGTTCGTGGTGGTGATGCCGAACACCTCCGCACGAGAGGCATTCATGGTCGCCGAGAAGATCCGGCACGCGGTCGCGGCGACCGACGTCGACCTTCCCGGTCGCGTCCCGCTGCGTCTGACCGTCAGCATCGGGGTTGCCGCGTACCCCGAGGACACGGACGACGCCGCCGAGCTGTTCGGCCTCGCCGACGACGCGCTCTACCAGGCCAAGCGGATGGGACGCGATCGGACGTGCATGGCCCGCGCCCCGGATGACGCACCGGCGGCGCGAGCGACGCCGTCGATGGTTCAGGATGCGCAGGTCATGCAGAGCAAGAGCAATGTCAGCGCCAGGCATCGTCGACCTCCGGAGTGACACGCTGACCGTTCCCGACGAGGGGATGCGGGCGGCCATGGCGCACGCCGAAGTCGGTGACGACGTCTGGGGCGAGGATCCGACGGTCCGGCGCCTCGAGGAAGAGATGGCGCGACGGCTTGGCAAGCACGCAGCCGTGTTCGTGCCGAGCGGGACCATGGGCAACCTCGCGTGCGTCGCCGCGCAGACGCGACCGGGCGATGAGGTCATCGCAGATGCGCAGGCGCACCTGGTGGTCTACGAGGTTGGAGGCACGGCGATTGTCGCGGGCATCCAGCTCCGCGTCCTCGAGAGTCTCGACGGCGTTCCCGATGCTGAGTCGATCACCGCGGCGGTTCGGGCGCCGGACATCCATCAGCCCGTGTCCACCCTCCTGTGCATCGAGAACACGCACAACCGCAGAGGGGGCGCCGCCGTCGACGTGACCCGGGTGCACAGTGCCGCGCGCACCGCGCATGCGCAGGGGCTCCGTGTGCACTGCGACGGAGCGCGCCTGTTCAATGCTGCGGTGGCGCTGGGCGTGCCCCCGGCCGATCTGGTGGACGAGTGCGACACGGTCACGGTCTGCGTCAGCAAGGGGCTCGGTGCTCCTGTCGGGTCGGTGGTCGCCGGCGATGCGCCGACCATCGAGGCGGTGCGACGGTGGCGCAAGCGGCTCGGCGGCGGCATGCGCCAGGCAGGCGTCATCGCGGCTGCGGGTCTGTACGCCCTCGAACACAACGTCGACCGGCTGGCGGAGGACCACGCCAATGCGAGGGTCATCGCCGACGCCGTCGCCGGGTGTCCCGGTGCGACACTGCGGCGGCCCGCGGTGGCAACCAACATCGTCATGTTCGACACGCTTGCGCCCGCGGCGGAGCTCGCGGAGCGGATGCGCGAGGACGGCGTGCTGGTGAGCTCCATGGGTCCGCATACACTCCGGTGCGTCACCCACCTGGACGTGGACGCTCCGGGCGCGCAGCGCGCCGCGAGCGTGGTCGGTCACGTGCTCGCCGGCGAGCCGGGGCGCCTCGCGACGCTTCGAGGTGTCGCTGCGACATGACGCGAAGAAGGCCCCCGGCACCGGCCGGAGGCCTCCTGAGCTACGAAGGGTTTGTTGGCTGAGGGGTAGTCGGCTCAGCTCGGGGTCGGGGTCGCCGGTGCCGCCATGGGCGGTGCTGCGACGGGCTTGCGGACTACGCGACGCCGGGTCACCGGCTTGCGCGCCGTGGTCTTACGAGCGGTGGTCTTGCGCGCGGCTGGCTTGCGGGCCGTGGTCTTGCGCGCCGTGGTCTTGCGCGCCGTGGTCTTGCGAGCCGTGGTCTTCCGAGCGGCCGGCTTGCGGGCTGTGGTCTTGCGCGCCGTGGTCTTGCGAGCCGTGGTCTTGCGAGCCGTGGTCTTGCGCGCCCCGGTCTTGCGCGCCCCGGTCTTACGCGCGGTGGTCTTGCGCGCGGTGGTCTTGCGCGCGGTGGTCTTCTTCGTGCCGGCGCGCTTGGCGGTCGCCCGCTTCGCGGTGGCGCGCTTCGCGGTGGCGCGCTTGGCAGTCGCCCGCTTCGCAGTTGCCCGCTTGGCAGTGGCGCGCTTGGCGGTGGCGCGCTTGGCGGTTGCCCGCTTCGCGGTGCCGCGTTTTGCGGTTGCGCGTTTGGCAGTGGTGCGCTTGCTCCCCCGAACCGCGGTGGTCGCGCGCTTGGCCGCACCACGCAGGCTCACTTCGAGCCGCGCGACAATCTTCTCAAGGCCCGCGAGTCGCTTTTCCAACTCGCCGACGGGCAATGCCTTCACGAGGTTCTGCACCGCCTTACCGAGATCGCCACCAGCGGCGGGTGCGCGGCGGCGAGCAGTCGTCCCTACGCGCCTCACGGTGCGTTTGACGGCCTTCTCGACGCCGCCTCTCCTACGTCTGGTCCTGGCC
>JBAPWO010000016.1:0-39384 GCA_049283735.1 Candidatus Dormiibacterota bacterium | reverse complement strand
CGGGTGCGCGACGGCGAGCGGTCGTCCCTACGCGCCTCACGGTGCGTTTGACGGCCTTCTCGACGCCGCCTCTCCTACGTCTGGTCCTGGCCATATCCTATGGGCCTCCTTGTTGTTTGTGACAGGACGTGTCCAAAACCTCCTGTCGTTCGCGCATAGCATGCTGGTTGCGATCGTGATTGTCAATGATTGCGCATCACGTTGCTGCCAGGGCAGGCAACTACACGACGCGTTGGAGTGCTAATCCGGGGTGTCTCGACCGACCTAAACCACGCCCCTGTTGCGTATAGTGCGGCCTGCGCATGTCCGGGACCAATGAGCGCTCCGCCCTGAGCATTGCTCAGCGGCAGTTCGACGCAACCGCCGACGCCATCGGGCTGGACGATTCCCTGCGGGCGGTGCTGCGCGAGGTCAAACGCGAGCTGGTGGTGCATTTCCCGGTGGAGATGGACGACGGCTCCTTTCAAGTCTTCACGGGCTTTCGCGTGCAGCACAACATCGCCCGCGGACCGGCAAAAGGGGGATTGCGCTACCACCCCTCGATGACCCTGGACGACGCCCGAGCGCTGGCGATGTACATGACCTGGAAGACAGCGGTCGCCGACGTCCCCTTTGGCGGCGCAAAAGGGGGCGTCATCTGCGACCCGCACGCGCTCTCCCTCGCCGAGCTGGAGCGGCTGACCAGACGATTCACCACGGAGATCTCGCTCATCGTCGGGCCGGATCGCGACATTCCCGCGCCCGATCTCGGCACCGGACCGCAGGTGATGGCGTGGATCATGGACACGCTGTCGATGCACGCGGGGTTCTCGGTGCCGGCATCGGTGACCGGGAAACCACAGGCGATCGGTGGTTCCGAAGGTCGGTTCACCGGACCCGGGCGCGGCCTGACCATGGTCACGGTGCTCGCCATGCGCGACGCGGGAATGGATCCATCCGGCGCGCGCGTCGCAATCCAGGGATTCGGGAAGGTCGGCGGTGTGAGCGCCGAGCTGCTTTCCGCCGAGGGGATGACGGTCGTCGCCGTCTCCGACAGCACGTGCGGCCTGTACCGCGCCGAGGGACTCGATCTGGTGGCGCTCCGCCACCTCAAGGAGGAGGGTGGGCACTTCACCGACTACGGAGGAGCGGAACAGATCGACGGTGACGAGGTGCTGACGCTCGATGTCGAAGTGCTCGTCCCCGCCGCACTCGAAGCACAGATCAGCCTTCGCAACGCCGACCGAGTCCGCGCGAAGGTGATTGCCGAGGGTGCGAACGCTCCACTGACCGTCGATGCGGACGCGGCGCTCAATGCCCGCGGCGTGCTCATCCTCCCGGACATCCTCGCCAATGCCGGCGGTGTGGTGGTGTCGTACTTCGAATGGGTGCAGGACATCCAGGCGTATTTCTGGGGCTCGGGAGAGGTGAACTCCCGCCTCCGCGAGGTCATGACCCGGAGCTATCAACAGGTGAGGGGTGAGGCGCTGTCGAACGGGATCACGCTCCGCGACGCCGCCTTCCGCATCGCCGTGACCAAGGTCGCCGAGGCCACCCGAGTGCGCGGGATCTACCCCTAGGTCGCGGGGCCGGGGCGGGCCGGGAAGGTTCAGTGCCACCACCACATGTGGTGGCTGTACCCACCACGGTCCACAAGATGGTGCGATCGCAAGGCCGGACTCCCAGGTCACTCCTGTAGAATCTCCAGATGGAGTTCGAGTTGGGCAGAGGCAAGCGGGCCCGGCGCGCGTACGGGTTCGACGAGGTTGCCCTGGTCCCCGGTCGCGTGACCGTGAACCCGGCGGAAATCGACGTCTCGTTCGCGGTCAACGGCACCACACTTGAGATTCCCTTCCTCGCCGCCGCCATGGACGGCGTCGTGGACACGCATTTCGCAGCGGAGATGGGACACCTCGGCGGGCTCGCAGTCCTGAATCTGGACGGCGTGCAGACGCGCTACGAGGATCCGGCCGAGGTCCTCGCCGCCATCGCGGATTCGCCGGTCGACCAGATCAACACGCTCCTGCAGAAGATCTATACGGCGCCCGTGCAGGATGGGCTCATCGGCCAGCGCATCGAGGAGATCACCCGCGCCGGCGTGGCCTGCGCGGTCTCGACGGTCCCGGCGCATGCGGAGCGGCGCGCCCCGATCGTCCAGGAAGCCGGAGCGCACATGCTGGTTGTGCAGGGAACCGTGCTCACGGCTCGCCACGTCAGCAAGTCGTACAAGCACCTCTCCTTCTCCGAGCTGACCCAGTCGGTCGACATTCCGGTGGTTGCCGGCAACTGCGTCGATTACGCGACCGCGCTCGAGCTGATGGACACGGGCATCAAGGGGTTGCTCGTCGGCGTCGGCCCGGGAGCCGCGTGCACGACCCGCGCCGTGCTCGGTGTCGGGGTACCTCAGGTGACCGCCACCAGCGACTGCGCGGCCGCTCGTGACGACCACTTCCGCCGCAGCGGCGAGCGCGTGGTGATCATCACCGACGGGGGGATGCGTCTCGGTGGCGACGTCGCCAAGGCGTTCGCCAGCGGTGCGGACGCGGTCATGATCGGCTCGATCTTCGCGTCGGCCGCGGAGGCCGCGGGTCACGGCAACCACTGGGGCATGGCGACGCCCGACCCCAACCTTCCGCGGGGCACGCGCATCCGGACCGGTATCAAAGGAACGCTGCGCGAGATCCTCTTCGGACCGGCGCACGTCGACGATGGGAGCATGAACCTCGTCGGCGCCCTGAAAACGGCGATGGGCGTCTGCGGCGCGCGGACGATCGCCGAGTTCCAGGAAACCGAGATGGTGATCGCTCCGTCGATCAAGACCGAGGGCAAGGTGCAGCAGCGCGAGCAGCGTGTCGGCATGGGGGTCTGAAGGAGCGGTGGGAGGACGGTGATGACTGTCGCGACTGATGCAGGCGCGGTGGCGCGCACGCCTGTGCAGGTCGCGCAGGACACGATCCTCGTCCTCGATTTCGGCAGCCAGTACAGTCAGCTGATCGCGCGCCGCGTGCGCGAGGCCAAGGTGTACTGCGAGCTGGTCCCGGGCACCATCAGCGCCGAGGAGATCCGCCGGCGAGAGCCGCGCGGTCTCATCTTCAGCGGCGGACCGGCGTCTGTGTTCGAACCCGGCGCCCCGCACCCGGACCCTGCCCTCTACGACCTCGACATTCCGATTCTCGGCATCTGCTACGGCATGCAGCTCCTCGCGGTGAACCTCGGCGGTGCCGTGGCTCCCGCCGAACGTCGCGAGTACGGCCACGCGTCGGTGACCGTCGACGAGGACGCCGGGCTCTTCGCGAAGCTTCCCTCCGAGCTCGCGGTGTGGATGTCACACGGCGATGTCGTCACCGAGCTCCCGACCGGCTTCCGGGCGATCGCGCATTCGCTCAACTCGTCGTGCGCCGCGTTCGTCGGCCCCGGGCGCCGCTACGGCATCCAGTTCCATCCCGAGGTCGCGCACACGCCCCTGGGACGCGACATCCTGCGCAATTTCCTCATCGACGTGTGTGGCTGCGCGGGTACGTGGCAGCCGGCGTCGTTCATCGACATGACCATCAACGCGCTGCGCCGCCAGATCGGCGAGGGAAAGGTCATCTGCGCGCTCAGCGGCGGGGTCGACTCGGCGGTCGCCGCCACGCTCGTGCATCGCGCGGTCGGCGACCAGCTGACCTGCGTCTTCGTCGATAACGGCCTGCTCCGCCGTGGCGAGGGCGACCGCGTGGTCGACGTGATGCGCACCCAGCGGCACATCCGCCTCGTGCACGTCGACGCCACCGACCAGTTTCTCGACGCGCTTACCGGAGTCGTCGACCCCGAGGAGAAGCGCCGTCGCATCGGGGCCACGTTCATCCGTGTCTTCGAGGAGCAGGCGACACGTCTCGGGGAGATCGACTTTCTCGCCCAGGGGACGCTCTATCCGGACGTCATCGAATCGACCTCGCACGACACCCACAACGCGACCAAGATCAAGACCCATCACAACGTCGGCGGGCTCCCCGAGAACCTCCGGTTCGAGCTCGTGGAGCCGCTGCGATATCTCTTCAAAGACGAGGTTCGCAACGTGGGACTTGCGCTCGGGCTTCCCGAGGACATGGTGTTCCGTCAGCCGTTCCCCGGCCCGGGGCTGGCGATCCGGATCATCGGGGCGGTGACCCGCGAGCGCCTCGAAACCCTGCGCGCCGCGGACTGGGTCGTCATCGACGAGATCAAACGCAGCGGCCTCTACCGGAAGGTCTGGCAGTCGTTCGCGATCCTCACCCCGATCTCGTCGGTCGGGGTCATGGGTGACTACCGGACCTACGGGAACGTCGTCGCGGTCCGCATCGTCGAGAGCGAGGACGGCATGACCGCCGACTGGGCGAGGGTTCCGTACGACGTGCTCGGCTTGATCAGCCGGCGCATCGTCAACGAGGTGCCCGGCATCAACCGCGTCGTGTACGACATCTCGAGCAAACCCCCGTCGACAATCGAATGGGAATAGGGCGGGTCCTCATCGTCGGATCCGGCGGACGCGAGCACGCGCTGGCCTGGGCGTGCCGTCGCGATTCGCCCGATGTGGCGATCATCGTCGCTCCCGGCAACGCCGGCACGGCTGACCTCGCCGAGAACGTCCCCATCGACGTCACCGACGCGTTCGCGGTCGCCCGGGTTGCCTCGGAGCGCGGGGTGGATCTGGTCATCATCGGACCCGACGCCGCCGCGGCGGCGGGCGTGGCCGACGCGTGCAGCGCACGCGGCGTGCTCGTCTTCGGGCCGACGGCCGCTGCGGCGCGCATCGAGTCGTCCAAGACGTTCGCGAAGCGCGTGATGGACGCGGCGGGTATCCCAACGGCGCGCTGGTGTGCAGGCGAAGCCGAGGATCGCACCCGCCTCAGCGCGTTCGTCGCCGAGCTCGGCGGAGCCTGCGTGGTCAAGGCCGACGGGCTCGCGCTCGGCAAGGGCGTGGTCGTCTGCAGCCGTGTCGATGAGGCCGAGCGAGCCCTGGACGAGTGCCTCGCCGAGCTGCGTTTCGGCGATGCGGGACGGCAGGTCGTCATCGAGGAATTGCTCGAGGGCCCCGAGGTGAGCGTGTTCGGGCTCAGTGACGGACGCAACGTGCGCACCCTGGTTCCCGCACGCGACCACAAGCGCATCCTCGATGGCGATCGGGGCGCCAACACCGGCGGCATGGGCGCGGTCGCCCCACCTCCCGACGCCATGTCGAGTTCGTTCGTCGAGGAGGTGACGCGCACCGTGCTCGGGCCGTGCATCGACGCGCTGCGCGAGCAGGGCACTCCATTTGTCGGATGCCTGTATGCGGGCTTGATGCTCACGCCCGACGGTGTGCGCGTGCTCGAGTTCAATGCCCGCTTCGGCGATCCCGAGACCCAGGTGGTGCTCCCGCTCCTCGACGAGCCGCTGCTCGACGTGCTCACCGCGTGTGCCCGAGGCGAGGGGCCGGCCGGCATTGCGGCCGCCGCGTCCGGGACTGCGATCGGCGTGGTCGCAGCGGCGGCGGGGTACCCCGGCGACGTTCGCCGCGGTGACGTGATCACCGGGATCGAGACGCTGGATGACGATGTGTTCTGCTTTCACGCGGGAACCGCGCGCGACGGCGCCGGCGTGTTGCGCACCGCCGGAGGTCGCGTGCTCTGCGTCACCGCCGTCGCATCTGATGTCGAGGCCGCGCGGGCGCGTGCGTATGGCAATCTTGCGCGCGTGCATTTCGACGGCATGCAGACCCGCACCGATATCGGGCAGTCGGTGACCGCAGGCGTGCATTCGTGACCAAGGCGGTACGTGTCGGCATCGTCGTGGGCAGCGAGTCCGATCTGCCCGTGATGAACACCTGCGGTGAGGTCCTCGACGGCTACGGGATCGGGTGGGAGATCGGCGTCATGTCGGCGCACCGGGCGGGCGACGTGGTGCGCGCATACGCGCTGGCCGCGCCAGATCGTGGGCTGCAGGTGCTGATCGCGGGCGCTGGAGCCGCCGCTCATCTTCCCGGTGTGCTCGCCTCGCTGACCACGCTGCCGGTTATCGGCGTGCCGCTCGCGGCAACGCCGCTCGCCGGTTTCGACTCGCTCCTGTCCATCGTGCAGATGCCGCCGGGCATCCCCGTCGCCACGGTCGCGGTCGGGCCGATGGGTGCTCGGAACGCCGGCCATCTTGCCGCCGAGATCATCGGTCTCTTCGATCCGGAGGTTGCCGCCCGCATCAAGGAGGAACGCGCGCGGATGCGCTCCAAGGTGCAACTTCCGGAGGGATTCACCTTCTCGTAGCGGCGGGCGCCGGCGGCTGACGGTTGTCCGGTCAACGGCCCACCGCCCTGGCGCTGGCTAGAATGCCCGGCAATGCCCCGCCTCGAGTTGGTGGAGACGTCGCTCCGCCATGGGCAGCAGTCGCTCATGGTCAGCAGACTGCGCCTACGCCACGCTCTGCCGGTCGCCGAGACCCTCGACCATTGCGGTTTTGCCGCTCTCGACGTCTTCGGCGGCTCGACCTTCGAGGCGTCGCTCCGCTTTCTCGCTGAGGATCCGTTCGAGCGGCTGCGTGCCATCCGCGCCGCCGCGCCGATCACGCCCTTTCTGGCGTTGATCGCCGGGCAATCGCTGGTCGGACACCGTCAGGTCCCCGACGACCTTGTCGACGCTTTCATCGAGACGTCCGCCGCGGCGGGAGTCGACATCTTTCGCTGCTACGACCCGCTCAACGACGTCCGCAATCTCGAACGCTGCGCGACGGCGATCGCGGCCGCCGGGAAGCAGGCCGAAGGCGTCATCGTCTACAACGAGGTGCCCGGGCGCGGCCTCGACGGCCTCGGGGACGTGGCCCGAAGGCTCGTCGATGCCGGGTACCCGACCATCTGCCTGCACGATCCGCTCGGCGTCCTGGGTGCGGCCGCCGCCGCGAAGGCGGTGCGGGTGGTCCGCGAGGCCGCCGGGGTCCCGGTGGCGGTCTCGATCTCGGCGCAGACCGGAATGGCCGCACTGGCGTGCCACGCTGCCGCGATCGCGGGAGCGTATCGCGCCGACTGCGCGCTCTCCCCGCTCGCGGGCGGTGCATCGATGCCCGGCGCCGAGGCGCTGGTGGCGGGGTTCGCCGGGACCGAGGTCGATCCCGGTCTCGACCTCGAACGTATCGCCGCCGCCGCGCTGGTGCTCGAACAGGAGCTGGTCCACTACGCGGACGTCATCGACCCGCTCGCGGCCCGTCTCGACACCTCGGCGCTGCGCGGACTGCTCCCGCCCTCCGCGATGGGCCACGCCATTGCCGAGCTTCGCGAGCGCAACGCCCTCGGACGGCTCGCCGAGGTGGAGGCGGACGTCGTCCAGGTCCGCGCCGAGCTTGGATCCCCACCGCTGATCACGCCGCTCACCGAGATCATGGCCACGCAGGCCGTCTACAACGTGGTCGAGGGTGACCGCTACGCGACCATCAGCCAGGAGATCAAGGACTACTGCCTCGGCCTCTACGGCGAGCCTCCCGAACCGATCGACCGCGAAGTCCGGCGTCTCGTCAACGGCCGGGAAGAGCCGATCACCTGCCGCCCGGCCGACCTGCTCGAGCCCGCGATGGAGACGACCCGCCGCGAGCTCATCCGCGAGGGATACGCGAAGCCGGATCCGCCCGCAATGGTCACCTACGCTCTCTTTCCGAATGCCTACCTCAACCTGGTCCGCGGTGACGCCGTCGCCGAACGGCTCGGGGACGAACCGGAGCCCGCACCGGCGGCACGGTCGTCCGAACCGCTCGCGGTCGCCGACGCCCCCGCCAGTGAGCCGCAGGGCGAAGACTCAAATGCGCTCCCGGTTCGTGAGCTCACCGTGGAGGTCGACGGACAGAGCTATGCGGTGCGCATCACCGGTGGCGTCGATGCCGGCGCCCCGGCGGTCGCGGCGCCGACCGCCAAGGCGGCGCCGGCGGTTCGCGAAGGGACGGTCGTGTCGCCGATGCAGGGCTTGCTGCTCAAGGTCAACGTCACGGTGGGCGATCATGTCGCGCTCGGGGACGTCGTGTGCGTGCTCGAGGCGATGAAGATGCAGAACGACATCACCGCGACGCGCACGGGCACGGTCACCGAGGTGTACGTGAAGGAGGGCGTCGTGGTGGGACCGCGTGCGCCGCTGATTCAGATCGGCGCGTGAGCACCGGCTGAGGAGTCATCCATGTTCGACAAGGTGCTCATCGCCAATCGGGGTGAGATCGCGCTGCGGATCATCCGCGGGTGCCGCGACCTCGGTGTGCGAACCGTGGCGGTGCACAGTGAGGTCGACCGCACCGCGGCGTTCGTCCTGCTCGCCGACGAAGCGGTGGAGATCGGCCCCGCCCCGGCCGCGCAGTCCTACCTCGTGATCGACCGCATCATCGCCGCGGCTCGCGCGACCGGCGCGGAGGCGATCCATCCCGGGTATGGATTCCTCAGTGAGAATCAGCAGCTCGCGAGGGCGTGTGAGGAGAACGGCATCGTCTTTGTCGGACCGCCGCCCGACGCCATGGCCGCCATGGGCGAGAAGGTGCCCGCCCGCGAGCGCATGCGCGGCTCAGGAGTTCCGGTCGTCCCGGGGACGGGTGCGCTTGGTGATATCGACGAAACCGTCGACGTCGCTCGGAGCATCGGGTATCCGGTGCTCATCAAAGCGAGCGCCGGCGGTGGTGGTATCGGGATGCGCGTCGCCGGCGACGAAGATGAACTGCGCGCGTCATTCGACACCGCGAAGAGCACCGCGCAGCGCGCATTCGGCAACGACACGATCTTTCTCGAGCGGTACCTCGAGGAGCCACGCCACATCGAGATCCAGGTGCTGGCGGACACGCACGGCAACGTCATCCACCTCGGCGAGCGCGAGTGCTCCATTCAACGACGACACCAGAAGATCCTCGAGGAGGCGCCGTCGCCGGTCATCGACGCGGAGACTCGCGCGCGCATGGGAGAGGCGGCGGTGACCGCCGCGAAGGCGGTCGGCTACGTCAACGCTGGAACCGTGGAGTTCATCTACCGCGGCGGTGAGTTCTATTTCCTGGAGATGAACACGCGTTTGCAGGTCGAGCACCCGGTGACCGAGCTTGTGTACGGCATCGACCTCGTGGCTGAGCAATTGCGTATCGCCGCCGGCGAGCACTTGTCGCTGCGCCAGGAGCAGGTCGTTCCGCGCGGCCACGCCGTCGAGTGCCGGATCAATGCCGAGAACTACGCGCGCGGGTTCCTTCCCTCGCCGGGTCAGGTCACCGGCTACCACGAACCAGCCGGCCCGGGTGTGCGCGTCGACAGTTCGCTGGTGAGCCCCGGGCTCGTCTCCCCCAACTACGACCCGATGATCGCCAAGTTGATCACCTACGCGCCGACTCGCGGCATGGCGCTCGATCGGATGCGCCGCGCGCTCCTCGAGTACATCATCACCGGTATCCACACCAACATCGCGTACCACCTCGCCGTGATCGACGACCCAGACTTTCGCGCCGGTGCGTACAGCACCGCGTTCATCGAGCAACACCCCGACCTGGTGGCGGCGGCCGACGAATGGGCGAAACGTCAGGAACCGTTGCGGCGGGTCGTGCGCGACCCCGCACGCGTCGCGGCCATCGCCGCGGCCATCGCCGTTTCCGGCTAGCGAGTGTGGAGCCGCGATTCGGGCGGCTGTACGCGAGCGCCGTGTTTCGACCGCTTGCCGAGCAGATGGTCGGCGCGCTCGGCGTGCAGCCCGGAGAGACCGTATGCGACCTGATGTGCGACGGCGGGACGCTCGGCGTGGCGCTGGGCACTGCGGTCGCGAGTGAGGGAGCCGTCGTGCTCGTCGACACCGACGCCGCCCTCCTCCAGGGCGCACTCAGCGACGTGTCCGAAACCGGATGCGCCGCCTCAACGCAATTGGCGATCGGCGGTACGTTCGCGCTTGCGGATTCGTCATGCGACCGGGTGGGGTCACTCTGCACCCTCGGCTTCTGGGACGGCGCGTCGCTGCTCGATACCGCGGAGCGCGCCACCCGCCCCACCGGACGCGCCGCGCTCCTCGCGTGGGATGCGGCGCAGCCTCCGCTGCACGAGATCGCGCTCGTCGATGCACTGCGCGATGTCGCCGGGATCCACTCCGAGCTCCTGGCGCGTTGTCTCGCCGGCCCAGATCCGATGCAGAGCGCGCGCTGGGATCCGGTGACGCTGCACGACGTGGTGCGCTTCGACGGTATCGGGCATTACTGGGCAGCGATGGTCGGCGACCGGCCGATCGCCGCCCAGCTGGTGAGCGAATCCGATGCGATGCTCCGTGACATTCGCACCGGGTGTCAGCGCGCGCTGGCGGCGTGCACCGCCGCGGACGGGACCATGCGCATACCGGTTCGCGCGACGCTGTGGTGCTTCAGACCGGAAGCGCGCGGCTAGGAATTGGCCTCGACGTTCGTCGTGAAGCCCTGGACGAGCGTCTGTCCCTTGAAGTCCGCGAGCGTGGTCGCGATGTCCAGCGTCAATGTCCCGGCCGGAGCGTTGTCGATGGTCACGGTGGCGATTCGCGTATCGGGGTTGTAGACAGCCGTCGAAGGCAGTGTCGTCCCGGACGCGGAGAGCACCGCGATGGCGCTCGCGACGCTGCCCGGGTTGAGGTCGCTGTCGAAGCTCACCTGGAGCGTGGTGACGCCGTTCGCGGTGTTCGAGCTCACCTGGACGACGTGCGGCCCGGCGGACTGGTCACGAAGCTGCGAGGTGTGTGCCGACGTGACCACGTATCCACCGCTGGGTCCCTGGGCGATGAGCAGCGTCTCGCTGGCGAATCGCGTGGTGGTATGCCCGGAGCTCGGATCGACGATCAGCTCGATGCTCGCGCCGACCACACCGTGGTCAAGGTAGGTGCTGATCACGTACGCCCGGCTGAGGTCCTGCGGCGTGCTCGACGAGAAGTCCGTTCCGGGTGCGCTCAGCGCGCCGAGTGTGGCGAAATCGGGCTGGCCACCCTGACCAACCTGCGCCTGGACGAATTGCTGCAGGGTGCGGTTGGCGCCGGCGGGGATCTGCGGGCCGTGCGGCTTCGTCGTGGCGCCCGGGACCGGGGCCTGTTCGATCGACGCGCCGCCCGCGGTGTTCGAGACGAACGCGACCTGGTCGCCAGGCGGGGACAGCGTGATCTCGGTGGCGTTCGACGGCGATTCGACCGCAAGCGGCGTTCCGCTGGCCAGTTGGGCAACCACCAGTTCAGCGACGCCCGCCGAATCCGTGCTGAGATACGCGACCTCGTCGCCCGTCAGATCGAGCGCGACGTCGCTTGGAGTTGCGGTGAGGTCTGGCGTCGACACCACAGTCGGAGTCGCTTGCGTCGGAGTCGCTTGCGTCGACGCGCCCCGAGGGATGCTCTCGGTGAGAATGCGGGCCGGGTGCACCGATTCGTTGACCCATGCCACGAGCGTGCCGTCACCGCTGAACGCGACGTCACTCACGGCGCCGGTGAGCACCTGGGCGGTCCCGGTGTTGATGTTCAGCAGCGCGCCACCGGTGCCGGCGGCCGGCGAGACGTAAGCGTATGCGCCACCGAGGGCGAGCGCGGTGATCGTGCCCGACCCGGTATGCGTGTACAACTGCGCCTTTGCCTTGGACACGTCAACCGATGAGATGGTGGTGCCGTCGGTGTAGATGATTCGATCGTTCGTCGCCCACGTCAGCGCGGTCACGGGCGTTGGCGAGTCGACGAGCCGCTCGGTCTGGGTTCCGTCGCTCCTGGTGACGACGATCGTCGAACCGCCGTTGCCGTTATCGACCGCGCTTGCGAGGTACCGGCCGCCGTTGGGCGAGAATGCCGCCGCGCTGGGAGGAAGCGGTCCGAGCTGGGTTGGGGTTCCCGAACGGGGGAATTCGACGAGCGATCCCGGTACCTCGGGCGTCTGCGTGATCACGCCTTCGGGTGTCACCGTCGGGCTCGCCGTCGGGGTTGCCCCTGCAGCGGTCACCGTTGGGCTCTGAGAGGTTGTCGCCGACGCTGGAAGCAGACCGACG
This sequence comes from Candidatus Dormiibacterota bacterium, assembly GCA_049283735.1. Taxonomy (GTDB): domain Bacteria; phylum Chloroflexota; class Dormibacteria; order Aeolococcales; family Aeolococcaceae; genus Palsa-851. Next base: position 27,452 of record JBAPWO010000016.1, on the reverse strand, counting down.
GTGCTGACCAGCGAGCCGTCCGGCGCGTAGAGCAGCGAGCCGCCGGTTCCGTTCGAACCGAGCACCACGGGATTGAGCGACGGCGGGACCACGGGGCCGGGAGTCGGCGTCGGCGCAGTCCCGAAGGTGATGTTGATCGGCGCCACGGCCAACGCGCCGGAGGACGCGCGGATGGCGGTCTGGGCGATGGTCACCGTGTACGGGGTGTTCGCGGAGAGGTGATACGCGGGCGAGATCACCAGGTTGTTGTTCTTCCAGGAGTAGGTCACCTTGATCGCCGGCTGGATCTGGACCCCGGCCTCGACGGCATGCTCATCCATCGGCTGGTTGAACGCGACCGTGATCACCTGGTTCGGGCTGACCGAGTGCTGGGCGGTGAGTTGCGAGAACGCCGTGACCGTCTGGTCCGGGGTGTGGTTCGAGACGAAGGTGAACACGGTCGCGGTGATCAATGCCGCCCCGACCACCGCCCCGCCCCACGCGAAGTGGGTCGGTCCGAGACGCCACCACCGGCGCACGCCGCGGGCGCTGAAGCCGCGAGAAGCCTCGGCGACGAGCTGAGCGCGAAGCCGGTTCTGGAAGCGCGGATCGGGCTCGGAGCGGGGGCGCGCGGCGCGCACCTGCCGCGCCGTCTCGAGGAGTTCGGGGTCGTCGTGGAAGAGGTCCTCGAGCTCGGGATCGAACCACCCACCCATCCAGGACATCAGGTCTGCTCCTCGAGGGCCACGACGACACCGAGGCGCAGGCGGACGCCGATCATCCCGCGATGGATCAGCAGCTTCACGGCTCCCTCGCTCTTTCCCAGGATCTCGCCGATCTGGGCGAGCTTGAGATCCTCGCCGAGCTTCAGGGTCATGGCCGCCCTCTGCTGGGGCGGGAGGTCGTCGATCGCCGCCCAGACACGCGCGGCCTCGGCGCTGTCCACGACGCGGTCGTCAACAGGGCGCGCCGGATCCGCGACAGCGATTGCGCTGTCGAGGCTCGAGGTCGGTTTGCGGCTGCGGTAATGATCATTGATTGCGTTGACACTGATCTGATAGAGCCAGGCGCTGAATGGGTGGCCTGAGGGTTTGTATCGCCCGATTGCACGGAGTGCCTTGAAGAAGACCTCTGATGTAACGTCCTCGGCGGCCTCCTGGTCTCGGAGGCGACTGAAGACGAACCGGTAGATCTGCCCGAAGTAGTGGTCGTACAGTTCCCCAAAGGCGTCGGCGTCCTGTTTGGCACGCTCGACAAGTTGGTCCTCATACGCCCGAGGTAGCGTCATCTCGGGATCACCGGGCGCACTCGATCAGTCAACGCCGGCCGAGTTGGTCCGGTTACGTGGGCTGGCATGAATATCGTCCTGGTCCCCGGGCGCCGGACCCCGGCGGGTGCTCGTCCCTTCCCCTTTTGCCCCGTCTACCAGCTCACGGCGGGTCTCGACCGCGAGGCCGGGCAGGTCAGTGATTATCCCCGCCACGCGTCCGTCCGCGAGATAGGCGCGGAGGCGCTGAGGCCCATCGACCGTCCAGACCATCATCGGGAACCCACGCGCCTGCGCCTCCGCCAGAAGCCCGGTCCCGGCGACCCTCCGGCTCCGCCGGCGCAGCGGCGCCAGCCACTGATGGACGGCGAGCAGGTCCGCGCCACACCGTTCGGCGAGATCGAACGGCAGCCCCTCGTATCGCTGGGTGCGGCTGCGCAAGCGGCCGGGCCCGAGCAGCAGGCCGCACCTCGCGCTCGGATCCAGGCGCCGGATGGTGCTGATCACCGACTCCTCGAAGGAGGTGTACAGCAGCCGCTCCCGAGGAAAACTCCTCGACGCCGCCTCGATTACCTCGGCCTCGTAGCCGGGCTCCTTGACCTCGATGTCGAGCGCGATCCTGCCCGCACAGAGATCGAGGACGGTGTCCAGTCGCGGTGGCTCGTGGCGGCTCAGGCGCACCAGTGCCGAGTAGGTCAGCAGCGTCAGGGGAACGCCGCGGCGGGACGCGTTGTGATGGACCACGAGCACTCCGTCGGCGGTCCGGCGCACGTCAAGCTCCACCGCGTCCGCACCCACCGCGATCGCCGCCTCGAACGCGGCGGGCGTATTCGCGGGCGCGTCGCGCGAGGCGCCGCGGTGCGCGATCACCAGGGGGAGGTAGGTGCCATCGCTCACCCCGATAGAATGAACGTAGGTGATCCCCCGGTACGCCCCGCAGCAGATCGCAAAGATCTTCAGTGACTCATCGCGACTGCAACGCTGGCTGGATGTCGAGTTGCTCGCGTGTGAGGGTTGGGCGGAGATCGGCCGGATCCCGGTTGAAGCGCTGACCACACTGCGGGGGGCGTCGATCGATGCCGACCGCATCGCTGAGCTCGAGGCCGAACAGGGGCATGACATGGCTGCGTTCGTGGCTGCCGTGCAGGAGACGGTCGGCGACGCCGGACGCTACTTCCACCTCGGCTTGACGTCATCGGACGTCGTCGACACCGCCCTGGCCACCCAGCTCCGCGATGCCGCAGGTGTGATCGACGCCGACCTCGACACACTCGTCGGGGCGCTGGTCGAGCAGGCCGAGCGCCACCGGCTCACGGTGATGATGGGCCGCACTCACGGAGTCCATGCCGAACCGCTGACCCTCGGCGTCAAGCTCGCCAATTTCGTCGACGAGGTGCGTCGCTCCCGGACGCGTCTGTCGGCCGCAACGGCCGAGATCGCGGTCGGTCAGATCACCGGCGCCGTCGGCACCCACGCGAGCGTCCCTCCCGAGGTTGAGGAGCACGTCTGTCAGGGGCTCAAGCTCGCCACCGCCCCGGTTGCCACGCAGGTGCTCGCGCGCGACCGCCACGCATCCTTCATCACCTCGCTCGCGCTCCTCGGCGCCGTGCTGGAACGGCTCGCGACGACCATACGGCTGCTCCAGATCACCGAGGTCGACGAAGTCGAGGAGCCCTTCGGGCAGCGGCAGAAGGGCTCGTCGGCGATGCCCCACAAGCGAAACCCGGTGCTGTGCGAGCGGATCTGCGGGCTCGCGCGCGTGCTTCGCGGGTACGCGCTGACGGCGATGGAGGATGTCGCGCTCTGGCACGAGCGCGACATCACACACTCGTCGGCGGAACGCGTGATCCTTCCCGATGCGTGCGCGCTGAGCGCCTACATCGTGCGTCTGTCCACGCGAATCGTCGAAGGGTTGCGCGTCAAGCCCGAGAACATGGCTGCGAACATCGAATTGCACGGTGGCATCGTGTTCTCGCAGCAGGTGCTCACCGCACTCATCGTCGAGGCGGAATGGCCCCGCGAGCGTGCCTATAGAGTTGTGCAGGCGCTTGCGGCTCGGGCGCGCGACGGCGAGGGCTCGTTTCGTGACCTCGTGACCGTCGACGTCGACATCGCCGGCGCTCTTTCGGAGGCGACGATCGCGCACTGCTTCGACATCGAGCCGTACCTCGCTCACATCGATGAGACATACCGCCGTCTCGGTCTTTCGACGACGACACCGCTACGTTCGGCAGCGGATGCGTCTGCACCCGCGTTCGCGCTCGAGGCCGGCCTGGCCGGCGGGAGGATGAATTGATGCAAGTGATGAGCACCGCCGATGTCGGCGACCTGAACCTGTTCCGGCGCGGCAAGGTGCGCGACACCTTTCAACTCGCCGACGGCACCCTGCTGATGATTGCCACCGATCGGCTGAGCGTCTTCGACGTGGTCCTGCCGACAGCGATTCCGGGAAAGGGCGCCGTGCTCACCCAGATGTCGCGGTGGTGGTTCGCGCAGACCGCCGGCATCATGCCGAATCACCTGCTCCCGGACGTCGAGGAGGCGATCCCGGAGGCGGTGCGCGGCGACTGGCTGCCCCGCTCGATGCACGTCGCGCGCGCACAACGGATCGACGTGGAGTGCGTGGTGCGCGGATTCATCAGCGGGTCGGGGTGGAAGGAATACCGCGACAAGGGAACGCTCGCGGGCGAGCCTCTCCATGAGGGGCTGCGCGACTCGTCGCGGCTGCCATCGCCGAGATTCACGCCGGCGATCAAGAAGGACGACGGCCACGACATCAACATCTCGCGGCTCGAGCTCCGTGGCCTGCTCGGTCCGTCACTCGCCGAGGAGCTGGAGTCGGCGTCGCTGCGGCTCTTCGATTACGCCGCCGCACGATGCGAGAGCGTTGGCATCTACCTTGCCGACACCAAGTTCGAGTTCGGCTTCATCAACGGGAAGCTCACGTTGATCGACGAGATCTTCACCCCCGATTCCTCGCGCTTCTGGGAGATTGCGGAATGGCGCGAGGGTGAGCCCGCGGTCTCGTTCGACAAGCAATTCGTGCGAGATTACGTGGAGACCCTGGGGTGGGACAAGACCGATCCCGGTCCCGCGCTTCCCGACGACGTGGTGCACGGCACGACCCAGCGCTATCTCGAGGCCGCCCGGCGCATCTGCGGTATCGAGATCGAGGGGATCACCGCCGAATGACCTTCGCGGTCGAGGTCATGGTCGCACTCAAGCCCGTGGTCAACGACCCGCAGGGGCTGGTGGTGCGCGATTCGCTGCATCGGCTTGGGTTCGCAGGAGTGCGCAAGGTGCGCGTCGGCAAGTACATCGAGCTCGAGGTCGAAGCCGACGATGAGGCCACGGCGCGCGATCAAGTCGAGCAGATGTGCGAGCAGCTGCTGCGCAATACCGTGATCGAGGACTCTCGTATCTCGTCAGTCCGAGTGCTTTCCGACGCCGCGTCATGATCGCGCTGCGTGGGGGTGGGAAGGGCATGTGCTGCGGCGGGCACGGGGGCGGAACGCCTTTGGCGTCCCGCCCCTCACTCTCGCCGGGGGGGGTAGCCCAGGCTTCGAGATGGCCCGCCTCCGCACCTGCCCTCCCCACCTTTCGACGCTTGGTGTTCTGATGCGGTTTGGGATCGCGGTGTTTCCGGGGACCTGGTCGGATCGCGATTGCAAGCACGCTGTGGAGCTGGCTGGACATGAGGCCGTCATGCTGTGGCACAAGGATCGCGACCTGCACGACACTGATTGCGTAATTCTTCCTGGCGGGTTCGCGTATGGCGACTATCTGCGGGCAGGAGCTGTCGCTCGATTTGCTCCCTTGATGGAATCCGTGGCTGAGTTTGCGAATGCTGGCGGGCTGGTGTGGGGGATCTGCAACGGGTTTCAGATTCTGTGCGAGGCGCATCTCTTGCCGGGGGCGTTGACCAGGAACACGTCGCTGGAGTTTCGGTGTGTGCCGACGTGGTTGCGGGTCGAGACAGTCGACAATGTCTTTACCGCGGGGTGTGCGCGCGGGGATGTTCTGCAGATTCCGGTGTCGCATGGGGAGGGGCGGTTCGTTGCGGACGATGAAACGCTCGACATCCTCGAACGCGAGCAGCGAGTGGCGTTTCGGTATGTGCGTCGGGATGGATCGGCGGTGGAGAACGCATCGCCGAACGGGTCGATGCACGACATCGCGGGCATCGTCAATGAGCGTCGCAACGTGCTCGGGATGATGCCGCACCCGGAGCGCGCGTGCGAAGCGCTGCTCGGATCCTCGGACGGGATGCGGCTGTTCAACAGCGTGGCGAAGATGGTCAGTCGCGATGGTGCGATGCCGGTTGCGGCCGTTTCGTGACCAGCCTGCAGGTCGCGGTGGCGAGCGACGCCGACCTCGCGGAGGTGGCGCTCAGTCGTGCGGAGTACGGGCACCTGGTCGCATCGCTCGGGCGTGAACCGAATCGCCTCGAGCTCGGCATCGTGGGCGCGCTGTGGAGCGAGCATTGCAGCTACAAGACAAGCAAGCCGCTCCTCGGCACGCTTCCCACGCGAGGGCCGCACGTGCTGCAGGGGCCGGGCGAGAACGCCGGGGTCGTCGACATCGGCCACGGCCTTGCATGCGTGTTCAAGATCGAGTCGCACAATCACCCGAGCGCGATCGAGCCGTACCAGGGCGCTGCGACCGGTGTTGGCGGCATCCTCCGTGACATCTTCACGATGGGTGCGCGCCCGGTTGCACTGCTCGATTCCTTGCGATTCGGTCCCCTCGACGAGCCCCGTCAGCGTCATCTGTTCGACGGTGTCGTGGCCGGAATTGGCGGGTACGGCAACTGCATCGGCGTGCCGACCGTCGGCGGTGAACTGTACTTCGATGAGTCGTACCGGACCAACTGCCTCGTCAACGCGATGTGTGTCGGCGTCGTCGAGCAGGGTCGGTTGACGCGCGCCATCGCGAGCGGCCCCGGCAGCCTCGTGCTCCTCGTCGGCGCCGACACCGGCCGCGACGGCATCCACGGCGCGAGCTTCGCTTCGGTGGTGCTCGACGCGGACAGCGCCGCGCGCCGCCCCGCGGTGCAGGTCGGCAACCCATTTCTCGAGAAGTGCCTGATGGAGGCGTGCCTGGAGCTCGCCGGTGATCCGCGCGTGATCGCGATGCAGGATCTCGGCGCGGCCGGGCTCTGCGGCAGCACCGCGGAACTCGCGCATCGCGGCGGGTGCGGTATCGAGGTCGACGTCGCGCGCGCCTCACGCCGCGAGACGGGCATGACCCCGTACGAGGTGATGCTCAGTGAGTCGCAGGAGCGGATGCTGATCGTCGTCAGCCCGGATGACGTTCGATCCCTGCAGGCTGTGTTCGAGCGCTGGGACCTGCACTCCGACGTGGTCGCGGTGATCCTTGCCGAGCAGCGTTTCGTGGTCCGCGACGGAGGCGATCGTGTCTGCGACCTGCCTCTCGACCTCCTGGTCGACGGCGCACCGCCGCGTGGTGCCCCGGGTCCGCGCCCGGATCACCCAGCACCTTCCGCCGCACCCGGTCCGTTGCCGCCGTGGAACCACAATGAGGCACTGCTCCACCTCCTTGGCAGCCCGAACCTCGGGAGCCGCGCGTCCGTCTACAGGCGGTACGACCATCAGGTCGGTGACGCGACGCTGATCCTTCCCGGTGGTGATGCGGCGCTGGTGCGTGTCGACGGCACGTCGATGGGGCTCGCGCTGGCGACCGACGGCAACTCGCGGTATGCCGCGCTCGATGCGCGGCTGGGAGCGATGATCGCCGTGTGCGAGGCGGCGCGCAACGTCGTCGCCACCGGTGCAAAACCGGCCGCAATCACCAACTGTCTCAATTTCGCCAATCCCGAGCACGCCGACGTGTGGTGGGACCTCCACGACGCAATTGATGGCATCGGTGCCGCCTGCAGGGCGCTCGAGATCCCGGTGGTGAGCGGCAACGTGAGCCTGTACAACGATACGGGTGGCACCGGGATCGATCCGACCGTTGTGATCGGCATGGTGGGGGTCATCGACGACGTCGCGCAGCGATGCACCGCGGGATTTCGCGACGAGGGTGACCTCATCGCGCTGGTCGGGCCTGTCGAAGCCGAGCTCGATGGCAGCGAATACCAACGGATCGCCCACGGGGTCAACGCCGGCGCCCCGCCCCACCTCGATCTCGACCTCGAGCGACGCGTGCACGGCTTCGTCCTCGATGCCGTCGCCGCCGGGCTGCTCCACTCCGCGCATGACTGCGCGGAGGGTGGGATCGCGATCGCGATCGCCGAGTCATGTCTGCTGGGCGACATAGGCGCCTGGGTGGGCATCGAGGAGCTTGGGCAGGATGCGGGGTTGAATACGGCGGCGGCCGGTATACTGTTTGGTGAGAGTCAATCTCGATTCGTCATCAGCTTCGCCAGGGAGGCACTTGTGCGATTGCACGAGCTGGCAGGGCGGCATTCGGTCCCCTTCCGTGGTCTCGGCTCCGTCGGAGGCGAGAGGGTCGGTGTGACCGGTTGCATTGACGTGTCACTCGCCGACGTGCGCAGGATGCATGAAGGAGCGTTGATAGAACGTGAGTGATCAGGCCGGAATGGACGCCTTCGACGACGATCATCTCCATGAGGAATGCGGCGTCTTCGGGGTGTTCCACCCGGGCGAGGACGTCGCCAACCTGACGTACTTCGGCCTGTACTCGTTGCAGCATCGCGGACAGGAGTCCGCCGGTATCGCGGTCAGCGATGGTCACGAGATTCGCATCCGCAAGGAGATGGGCCTCGTCTCGCAGGTGTTCGACCAGGAGATCATCGACGGCCTCAAGGGCAACATCGCCATCGGGCACACGCGCTACAGCACCACGGGCAGCGCGCGGTTGCTCAACGCCCAACCGTTGGCCGTCGAGCATCCGACGATCGGTCCGGTGGTGATCGCGCACAACGGCAACCTTGTCAACGCCACCAAGCTGCGCGACGAGCTGATCACCAAGGGCTTCGGCTTCGAGACCACGAGCGACACCGAGGTGCTCGGCGCACTGCTCTCGCAGACCAAGGCCGACACGCTGGAGCAGGCGCTCGCGGAAGCGCTGCCCCGTGTCGAGGGCGCGTACTGCCTCGTGTTCCTCACCAAGGATTCGCTGGTCGCCGCGCGCGATCCGCTCGGCATCCGCCCGCTGTGTCTCGGCCGCTTCGGCGACATCGACGCGCCCGGCGGCACCGGATACGTGATGGCGAGTGAGACGTGCGCGCTCGACGTCGTCGGGGCGACGTTCCTCTGCGAGATCGAGCCCGGGGAGATCGTGACCGTCGATGCCTCCGGCATGCGCAGCACCAAGATCCAGAGGACTGCCGCGCACCGCGCGATGTGCTCGTTCGAATTCATCTACTTCGCCAGGCCGGACAGCGTGATGATGGGCAAGTCCCTGTACGAGTCGCGGCGCCAGATGGGCCGCGAGCTGGCGCGCGAGGCGCCCGCGGACGGGGACATCGTGATCACCCTGCCGGACAGCGGCACCCCGGCGGCGATCGGATACGCGGAGCAGGCGGGGCTGCCCTTTGCGGAGGGCATGATCAAGTCGCGCTACATCACGCGCACCTTCATCCAGCCGACCCAGCGGCTGCGTGAAGCCGGGATCCGTCTGAAGTTCAACCCGATGCGCCACGTGCTCGAAGGCCGGCGCGTGGTGCTCGTCGACGACTCGATCGTGCGCGGGACCACGTCGCGCCGCATCATCGACGAGCTGCGCCGCGCCGGCGCCAGCGAGGTGCACATGCGCATCGCGTCGCCGCCGATCGCGTGGCCGTGCTTCATGGGTATCGACATCGCGTCGCGGCGTGAGCTCATCGCAGCCGGTCACACCGAGCGCGAGATCGGCGCGATGCTCGGCGCCGATTCGCTCCGCTATCTGAGTCTCGCCGGCCTGCGCCGCGCGATGGGACAGCCCGACGGCAACGGCTTCTGCTTTGCGTGCTTCACGGGTTCCTATCCGGTCGACGTTCCGGCGCAACTCGAGATGGACAAGCTGGCGCTGGAGATTCCCGTCGCGGTCTCGTCCTGACCCGGAGTGGCACAGGACTCGCCTGCCGTTCCGCACCTCGCTGAGATCCGCCGGGCGGCAGCCCGCATCGAGGGCCACGTTCGCAGGACGCCGCTGTTGCGAACCGACATCTCGCCGGGGTTGATGGTCAAACCGGAGTCGCTGCAGATCACAGGCTCGTTCAAAGCTCGCGGTGCCTTCAACGCGGTGCTGAGCCTCCTCGAACGTGAACCGGATGTTGCCGGCGTGGTCACGCACAGCTCCGGAAACCACGGACAGGCGCTGGCATGTGCTGCTCAGGCCGCGGGCCTGAAGGCGACGATCGTCGTCCCCGAAGGTGTCACCCCGGCGAAGATCGCCGGGATCCGATCCTTCGGAGCCACGCTCGTGTCTGACGGCGTCACCTACGACAACCGAGAGGAGATCGCCGAGGAGATCGCGGCGTCCCAGGGGCTGCGGCTGATCCATCCCTACGACGACTGGGATGTGATTCATGGCGCCGGCACCGTCGGTCTCGAAATTCTCGAAGACCTTGCCGCGCCGGTCGCGGTCGTCGTCCCAGTGGGTGGGGGCGGTCAGATCTCCGGGATCGCACTCGCGATCTCCGCGCTCTCGCCTGAGACGGCGATCATCGGCGTCGAGCCCGAAGTCGCGAATGACGCGGCCCAGAGCCTGCACGCGGGAACCCTTCAGTCACTTGCATCGGATCCGGCGACCCTCGCCGAGGGAGTGAAATCCAAGTCGATCGGCAACCGGAATTTCGAGGTGATCGTCAGCGACGCGCTGGTGCGCGACATCGTCACGGTTTCCGAGGACGAGCTCAAAGACGCCCTGCGCGTGGCCTGGACGCGGTTGAAGCTCGCCATCGAGCCGACCGCCGCGCTGACGCTGGCCGCCTATCGCACCGGGCGGGTGCCGTCCGGGAACGCCGGGCATCCGACCGTGATCGTTCTCAGCGGCGGCAACTTCGACCCCGCAACCGTGGCAGGCCTGCTGGCGTCATAGCGGCCACGTGTCGTCGAGCGCGTGCTCGGCGCTGCTCCGTCTCGACTACCCCGTGCTCGCGACTGCAGGATGGTACGTGTTGACAAGGACGCCATTCGGAAAGGTCGCCGACTCGACGAGCGTCAAGGTTCGCCGCGGCACCGACGCGAACAGGCGCCTGGTGCCGTCGCCGAGCACGATCGGGTAGACCATCATCCGGTATTCGTCGATGAGGTCGTGCCCGGTGAGGAAGTCGATGAGCTGGCCGCTGCCGCCGATCAGCAGGTCACCACCGTCCTCCTGCTTGAGCTCGCGAACCTTTTCAGCGACGTCGCCCTTGATGATCGTCGCATTCCACGACGCGGTCTCCAGGGTGCGCGAGGCAACGTACTTCGGCATGCTGTTCATCTTCTCGCCGAACTCGCCGGTGCCTTCCATGGTGGGCCAGGCGGCGGCGAAGCCCTCAAAGGTGACACGGCCGAGCAGCTGGGCGTCGCTTGCGAACAGCTCTCGTGCCTTGAACTGCGCGAGCCCGTCGGACCAGAACGGGAACGACCATCTGCCGGGCTCGTCGATGTAGCCGTCGAGGGTGATGTATGTGCTGGCGACGACCTTTCTTGGCATTGTGCCGGCTCCTTCGTGATGTGCGTGTGGCCTGGTATCAATATTGCGTTCCACGTCCGTATTGACGACGCCGGCTCGAGGAAATCATCGCTCGATCTCCGATGATTTCTCGCGCGTAGCGCGGTCCTACCAGTAGCGGTGTCTCAGCACATCACGATCACCTTCGCTGTCCGAGGCCCGGTCGTGCGCTCTGACCTTCCCGGGCTCTGCGATCGCCTCAGTGACCTCATCGTCAGGCGCAACGCCACCTGCGCCGTCTGTGATGTCGGCGATCTCGCCGCGGACGCGATCGCCGTCGATGCGCTGGCGCGGCTGCGTCTGGTGGGTCGTCAGCGCGGCTGCGCGGTGAGCCTGCACGGATGTTCAGACGAGCTCCGTGACCTGGTGTGCCTCGTGGGGCTGCAGCGGATCCTGCTGAGCTGACTCTTTGGCCGCTGCCTACGAGTCGAGGCGCGCCGGGAGTCCGAACAGAGGGAAGAAGCGAGCGGTGTCCAGGAAGAACGTGAATTCGACGATCTCGCCGTCGTCGAACTCGAGCACCTGGAGCGCCCACGGGTCGAAGCCGCTCCCCGAGGCGCTCGGCTTGTACTGACCAAACGCGGTGGTGCCGTTCGTCGAAGCGACCGGGACGAGCCGTGAGCCGCGACAGCCGATCCCGGGCCCGAACATCCAGGCGAGAATGTCGTCACGGCCGCCGAGCCACATGTCGTACGGCGGCATCGACTGCCGGGCGTCCGCTTTGATGACCGCTGTGAGCGCGTTGAGGTCGTACTGCTCGAACGCGGCGACGTAGCGCGCCAGCAGGGCGCGCTGCGCCTCGTCGGTGGGTGGAACGGTGTTCTCGGGGGTGATGGCGCTCGCCGCCAGCGTTGCTCGCGCCCGCTGCAGGGCACTGTTGACGGATGCGACGCTGGTGTCGAGGAGCTGACTGACCTCGCCGGCCTGCCAGCGCAGGACTTCGCACAAGATCAGCACCGCCCGCTGCCGGGGTGGCAGGTGCTGGAGGGCGGCGACGAACGCCAGCTTGATCGTCTCGTGTGCCACGGCCACGTCGGCGGGATCGGCTTCGCCGGCAAGCGCGCTGTCCGGGATCGGCTCAATCCAGGTGACCTCCGGGCGCGTGTGCAGGCTCGCCTCGACAGGTTCTCGCGCCGGGCCGAAGTCCATCGGCCGAGCGCGACGCTCCCGTCCCTTCAACATGTCGAGGCAGACGTTGGTGGCGATCCGGAACAGCCACGAACGCAGCGCGGCGCGGCCTTCGAAGTGGTCGAACCCGCGCCAGGCGCGGAGCATGGTCTCCTGGACCGCGTCTTCCGCCTCGAACGGCGAGCCGAGCATGCGGTAGCAGTAGCCGGTCAGCGCCTTGCGCTGGCCCTCCAGCTGCTGCTCAAGCTCCCCGGAACTGACCGCGAGCGCTGCTTCCTGCACGGCGCCATCCTACGACAGCCCTCGCGGCCGCCGAGGTCACCAACGCTGCGTCGGCAAGCGCGATCCGGTGGCGGCGACGGCGGCCGGGAGCGGACCCGGACGGCCGAAGTAGTAGCCCTGAACCCACTCGACCCCGAGTTCGCGCAGCACGCTCAGCTCGTCGGCCGTTTCGACCCCTTCGGCGATGACCTTGCCACCGATCTGCGCCGCGACGCCGAGCATGCCTGCGACCACCGCGCGCTTCACCGGATCCTCGTGGATGTTGCGGATCAGGAAGAGGTCCAGCTTGATGAACTCGGGAAGCAGGTGCACGATATGTTTGAGGCTGGCGAAGCCGGCGCCGGCATCGTCGATGGCAAGGCGTACCCCGTGGTGTCGCAGGCGATCGATCGCGCGCTGCAACGGCTCGTAGTCCTCGACCGCAGCATGTTCGGTGACTTCCACGACGAGGCATTCCCCGTGCAGCGCCTCGACCATGCGGCTGAAGTCCTCGCGCAACAGCGTTACAGGCGAGGCGTTCAGAGAAAGAAACGCCTCGGACGGCAGCTGGTACGCGTGCGCCACCGCTTTGCGGATGGCGTGGATCTCCAGCTGGGAACGCAGTCCGGCCTCTTCAGCGGCCGCGAACCACTGCTCGGGCGAGCCGCCGGCGCCCGATGCGAGGTCAAAGCGCGACAGCGCCTCGTACCCACCGACCTTGAGCGTGGTGATGTTGACGATCGGCTGGAAGACGGGCCGGATGGCGTTCTCGGACATGACGCCCAGCACTCGCGTCCTCTGGGCATCGCAGTGCTGTTGCACGTTGACCTGGGCGACGACCTCGTCGGTCACATCGCGTGCGACCGCGTAGATCGATCCGTCGCTGAGCGCCGCCGACGCCGACCACGCAAGCCACTTGTACGTGCCGTTCTTGCATCGATAGCGGTTGCGGAAGTGCACGAGCTTGGAGCCGCCGGCGACCTGGGATGACGCGTTGATCGTCGCCCGCCGATCCTCAGGGTGCACGAAGTCCACGAACGGCCTCTGGAGCAGCTCACCGTCCTCGTAGCCCAGGGCCTCAATCCAGGCCTGGTTCACGACCTTGAAGTACCCGTCCACCCCGGCGATACAGAGGAGGTCCGCCGCCATGTCGAAGAACCGATCGGTCGGGGCTGTGGGAGGGCCGAGCGGATAGTGGCCCGGCGGCGCGGTGAACCACTTCGGGTCGACCGTGGTGCTCATTGCGCCAGTCTCTACATCGCGGGCCCGTCTGTCCCATTGGTCAGCGAATTGTCACCGCCGCATCAGAGCCGAAGGCGTGGGCTCCGACGATCAAGCCCCAGGCGAGACACGCCGGCGTGCCGCCTCGAGCGTTACGATGCCCTGCCGACGATCACGCGTGACAGGAGGTTTGCTCATGGGCGTCTGGCAACTGGATCCGATGCATACGCAGGTCGAGTTCGCCGTCAAGCATCTGGGCATGATGACGGTGCGTGGCAACTTCACAGACGTGCAGGCGTCGGGCGACATCAACGTCGAAGATCCCGAGGCCTCGTCCGTGGAGGTGGTCATCCAGACCGCGAGTATTCGCACGCACAACGAACGCCGCGACAACGATCTGCGCACGTCGAACTTCCTCGACGTTGAACACTTTCCGACCATCACCTTCAAAAGCACGAAGATCGAAAACGCGGGGTCGGACCGATACACGATGACCGGCGATCTGACCATCAAGGGCAACACCCGACCGGTGACCCTCGCGGTTGTGAACTACGGTGAGTTCAACGACCCCAACATGGGCCACCGGATCGGCTATGGGGCGGAGACGCAGATCATGCGCAAGGACTTCGGTCTCAACGTCGACATGCTGATGGATGGCAGGCTAGTGGTCGGCAACGAAATTCAGATCACCATCCAGGGCGAGCTCGTCGAGGCGAACGTGCCGGCTGCAGCGACAACCTAAGCCGGCGGAAAGGGACGCGCATCGCGCCTGGGGTTGCCGTCGCGCAGTGGACCTCGGAGGCGATAACTGATGCCGCAAGCGGTCGACTTCCAGATGCGGAGGCGCACCGGCCATCCGGATTTCCTCGACCTGCCCTGGGACCTTCCCCTCGCCGCCTGGCGGCATGAGCGCCTGGTCGACGTCCCGCGAGGGATCTCTCGCCACGTGGTCCGATTTGTCAGATATGGCGAGGCCATCTACGCGCTCAAGGAACTATCCCGCCGCCTGGCCGAGCGTGAGTACCGGCTGCTCGCCGAACTTGACCGGCTGTTCATTCCGGTGGTCGAGGTCGCCGGGCTGGTCACCGATCGCCGCGCCGGCAGCGGCAGTGGCGGCGAAGGGGAATTCCTGCGGACGTCGCTGGACGACGAGCTCGACGCCATCCTGATCACTCGGCATCTCGACTTCTCGCTGCCGTATCGCCGGGTTCTGGGGGCGACGGGTGCTGACGAGGCGCTGAGCGACCGCCTCCTCGACAGCCTGGTGAACCTGCTGATCAGGCTCCACGTGGCCGGCTTTTTCTGGGGTGACTGCTCACTTTCCAACACGCTGTTCCGCCGCGATGCCGGAGCCCTGGGTGCATACGTGGTCGACACCGAAACCGGCGAGCTTCATCCGCAGCTGAGCGACGGCCAGCGCAACCAGGACGTCATGGTGGCCGAGGAGAACATCGCCGGCGAGCTCCTTGACATCACGGCTGAGGGGCTCGTCCATCGCATGGATCCACTTGGAGCCGCTGAGGAGTTGCGCCGGCGCTACGACGGCCTCTGGTCGGAGCTGACCCAGGAAGTCGCCTTCGCTCCCGACCAGCGCTATCGGATCGAAGAGCGGCTGCAACGGCTCAATGTTCTCGGCTTCGACGTCGACGAGGTCGAAGTGCTTGCGCAGGGTGGCGAGTACCGCATGCGCCTTCAGCCCCGAGTCGTCGAGCCCGGCCATCACATTCGCACGCTCCGAGCCCTGACCGGCCTCGAGGTCCAGGAGAACCAGGCGCGGCGACTGCTCGGCGATCTTGCCCGGTACCGAACCGAGCTGGAGGCTTCGGCCGGGGCGCCGGTTTCGGAGAGGGTCGCCGCTCGCCGCTGGCTCGGCGAGGTCTTCGAGCCCACCGTGGCCGCGGTCCCCGCTGAGCTTCGCGGCCGGCTCGAGCCCGCCGAGGTATTCCACCAGGTGCTCGACCACCGTTGGTATCTCTCCGAGGCTGCCGGGCACGACGTCGGCCTCAAAGAGGCGGTCACGTCCTATGTCAATACAGTGCTGCCCAATGCCGTGACCCCTGCTTTGGCAGAGACGTTGGCGGACGACATCTGAGCGGTCGCCACGTGCCCAGCAGATCGCTGACGATTGAGCAGGTTCTGTCCCAGCTCGCAGAGACGGCGCCGCGCATCGCCGAGCACACGGCCGGTCTGCCGCCGGCTCAGATGCGCACCCGCTCCAGCCACGATGAGTGGTCCGCAAACGATGTGCTCGCCCATCTCCGCGCGTGTGCCGACGTCTGGGGCGGCTGCATCATGCTGACGATCAACGAGGACGCGCCGACGTTGCGCGCTGTCAATCCCCGGACATGGATCAAGAAGACGGACTATGTCGAACTGGAGTTCCGGCCCTCGTTGCGCGCCTTTGCGACGCAGCGTGCCGATCTACTGGCCATCCTGGAACCGTTGCCACGCGAAGGCTGGTCACGCGCGGCGAGTGTCACCGGGGCAGGAAAGCTGCTCGAGCGGACTGTGCTGTTCTATGCGCAGTGGCTGGCTCGCCATGAGCGGGCGCATGTCAAGCAGATCGAGCGCATCGCGGTCAGCCCTGCTGCGGGTGGAGCACCGCCTTGACGATTCCGGTCGCGCGCTGAGCGAACTCCCGGTACAGGTCCGGTGCGTCTTCGAGTCGACCATGATGCGTGACGACTACGCCCGGCCGGGCTCGACCTGACAGCACCAGGTCGCGCAGGAGCACGGTGTAGCGGCGGTCGTGGGTGCGGCCAAAGTTGACCGAAACACCCTTGGAGAAGAAGGTCGCCCACGGCACCGTGAGCCGGCCGTCGGACGATCCTTCCGGCGCAGGATGGAGATCATTCTCCGCGTAGACGCCGGCGATGCCCAGGTGCCCGGTCGGGTTGATGAGCCGGGCGAGGTCATCGATGACCTGGGTTGGATTCTCCTCGTGCGGCGCCGAACGGTCGATGGCCTGGAAGCCCACCGCGTCGATGCCGATCTGCACGCCGCTCATCGGCTCCTCGCCCAACGGAAGTCCACGAGTCCGGCGAAGCTCGAGTATCTGCTCGACCGGGTCGCCCTGCCGGAAATCGACGGCAGTTGCGCCCAGCTCGCGAGCCTTGTCCAGCCGCTCATAAATGTGGTCGACCACGTAGACCTCCGCCGCGCCTTTGAGCAATGCGCTGTAGGCGGAGAGGAGGCCGATGGTGCCGGCGCCGAAGACGGCGACGGTGGCACCTGCGTACACATCCGCAAGGACAGTCGCATGCCAGCCAGTCACGAAGGCATCGGCCAGCAATACAAGATCGTCTTCCCACTCGTCGCCCGGTGCACCCGGTACCGGGATGCAGTTGGCGTCGGCGAAGGGCACCCGCAGCAGTTCCGCGTGCGCACCGCGATACGGGCCCATTCCGGCGTAGCCGTATGCGGCCCCGAACCCGCCCGGACGCACCCGCAGGCAGGCGGCAGAGTAGCCGCGGGCGCAATTCACGCAGACGCCGCAGTACACGTGAGTCGGAATCACGACCCGATCCCCGGGCTTGACCATCTCGACTGCGGCCCCCACGCGATCGACCACACCGAGGGGCTCGTGGCCGAATACCAGGCCTGGCATGGCGCCGGTCCTGCCGTCGTACATGTGCAGGTCCGTGCCACAGATCGCGCTCGACGTCACGCGGATGACGGCGTCGGTTGGCTCTTCGATTTCCGCATCGGGCACGTCGCGGACGGTGACCGACCGGGTGTCGGTGAAGACGACCGCTTTCATCCCGTGCGCCTGACAGCGTGTCGGTCCTTGGGGCGCTTGGACCGCTGCACGGTGACCCGCAGCATCACGACCACGATCAGCGGGATGACCCACCACGCGGGGATGTGGGCGGCGTTGAGAGCGGCGGTGACCGCCAGGCCGATGACAACCGCCGTCGCCACCGTCCAATCGTCACCGATGATGAATCGATACCAGAAGCGGCCGAAGCCGCGCAGCCACGATAGGACGCGGATCATCTCGTCGCCTCGCCCAGACTGATGTTCATTGCGCCGCGGCGTGCACCCCGGCGCTCGATCGCGATGTTGATCGCCGCTGCGAGCACGTAGACGGCCAGCAGTCCGAGGATCGCCATGTCGCCGCCGGGCCAGCTCACTCCGAGACCCTCCGGTGCCCAGAACGACCCGAAGGTGCTCAGCAGGATGCCGACCACGAGCTGCAGAAAGCTGCGCGGAATGCGCACCACCACGCGGATCAGGGCAATGCCCAGAGCACCCACGATCACCAGTGCGGCCGCGCCACCCGTCACCGCGACTCCCAATTGACCCGCTGTTGCACCGACCGAGACGACGATGAAGGCGATCTCCAATCCCTCGAGCAACACGCCCTTGAAGGCCAGGACGAACGCCGTCCAGTCGACACCGGCACCGGCCCATACCTCGGCATCCTGCAGGGCGTCCAACTGCACGCCGGCCAGTCCCCGAGCCGCCACACGAACCACGCCCTTTCGCAACCATTGCAGCCCGAAGATCAGCAGCAGCGCTCCGATCACGAGCCTGAGCGGCGCGATCGGAATGGCGCTGAGCGCCAGACCAAAGCCGGCGACGAGCACCGCGAGCACCAGGAACCCCGTCGCCGCCCCGAGCAGCGTCGAGCGCCAGCCGCGGGTTGCCCCGACCCCCACGACGATGGTGACCATCTCGATGGCCTCGACCGCTGACGCCAGGAAGGTGGCGATCAGCACGGGGATGACGCCGGTCACGATTGCGCCCCGGATCCGTGCGTTTCCGCGGCAATGGACACCGCCGTTCTCGGCTCCACAGGCGCTGATCCTGTCGTAGCGGTTGACTTCATTTGGATCCTCCCCGGCTGAGTCCGCGCCAGGGTGGTCGTTATGCTACCGCTGGGTCTGACAGAACCTCAGGCGCGGAATGCCACGGTCCGCCTGCAGGCGTTATCGCCTTGCTGAGCGGATGCGCAGGGCAGGGATCAGGACTGCGGCGACGGCCACGTGCATCGCGGCGAGTGCGGCTCTGGTCGATGCTGTGGTCCCTGCGCTGAAAGGGAGGCTCAACGAGACAAGCAGCACCACGAGTGCACCAATGGTCCAGATCAGGCGAGCGTGAGGACTGCGCCTTTCCAGCATCGCGAGGAGACCCCAGCCCGCCAGAGACGCGATCAAGCTGGCACCCACGACGTAGTCGAGCCCGATGCTCTGAGGGGAACCGGTGCCGAATCGGATGATCAGGTGGAGGCCCAGGAGCGGCACCGCAACGGCCCAGACTGCAACGGCGGCGGTCACGGCGCCCCCGATGCCCAGGACTCGGGTCCGGCTCAAGCGAGTGGCGGCGGCTGTGGTGTATTCCATGGTTGTCGTGCTGGCCATGACAGAGTTCCTCCTCTTGGGTTGGGTACCGCTGGCCCGAGATGCGCCAGGCGGTAGAATTACTTAGGCGCCTAAGGTTAGACGCCTAAGTATCTAGGAGTCAAGAGGTCCTCATGAACTTCGATCAAGCAGACGCACTCAACGAGGCGATCCGAGCCATCGGTATCCGCCACCGTGAGCTCGCCATCGCGGCGCTCGCCCCGCTGGGCATTCACCCGGGTCACAAGCTGGTGCTTCTCGAGCTCGAGAGCGCCGGGCCGCGCACCCAGGCGCAGCTGGCCGCTGCGAGCGGTTATGAGCCGCCGACCATCACCCTCAGCGTCCGGCAACTCGAGGCCGCCGGCCTCGTGGTTCGGCGCTCGTCCCTCAGCGACGGGCGGGCCACGATCGTCGAACTCAGCGACCAGGGGCGGGCATTGCTGCCGAAGCTGAAGGCGGCATGGCGGCGGGTTGCCGAGCAGACCGTCGCCGGACTGACCTCCACGTCCGCCGACCAGCTCACCTCGGTACTCGACGAGCTCGCGGCCAGCCTCGCCGCTGGCGTTGCTCCGGCTGCGGACGTACCCCGCTACATCACCCGATCGCGAGCGAGTGCGAAACTCGATACCACGTGACCCTGAAGGACCTCGAATCCCCGGTGGCCGGCCGTGTGGAGGGCTCGGCGATTGAAGTCATCGCTCTGGGCGGCGACACCGAGACGGGCCAGCTGGAGATTGCGGACATTCGTGACAACAGCCTCGCACTCGGGTCGATCCCCACCAACGCCGTGCGCCGTCTGGTCCTTGCCACCCAGTTTCGACCGTGGCCGCAACTGACCGTCTTCGTCGGCGGGCAGCCCTTTGTGTATCAATGGATCGGAGGCCATACCCGATGCGCGCAGTGCGGCCGCGAGCTCGAGCATTTCGCATACGTGGGAACGCCCGGCGGCGATGTGCGTGAACGCGGGCAAGGCTCGAGCCGACCGATGTCGTACTGCAGCAGCTGCGCTCACGGCCCGTTCTGACGCTGCGTCGCGACGGTGGTCCCGAACGTACCGCGTGTCGTTTGGTGAAGCGGTCATCGTGACCATCGCGGTCACACTGAGTTCAGGTACTGCTTATTCAGGAAGGAGCGCGGCGATCATCGCCTCCGCAATGAACCGGCCGTAGCGCTCAAGCCCCCAGCCGCGTCGAAGCACGAGGAGCTCATACAACTCCGGTGAGCTGTAGGTCCAGAGAACGTCCCGGGCCTGCGCGAGCGTCACCCCGTCGCGCAGATCGCCGCGGTCGTGGAGCCGCCGGGCGTTGTGCTGCATTCGCGTGAGGCGCGCATCATCCACCTCCCGCAGGAGGGTCGCCATCTCCGAGTCGCCGGCGGCCGCGGTGCGGAGGAGCAGAAGGATCGGCGCCGCTCGAGGCGAGACTTCGGCGGACAGGGTTCCCCAGTTCCGGATGACCTGGCGCGGATCCGTCTCGAGCAGCTGCATCTCGTCGGAGCGACGCTCTGCGGGGATCGGTCCCGAGCCCTCCAGTCCCCGGCCCCAGATCGCTCTGACCAGGCCGGGCTTGCCACCGAACGCCTTGTAGACGGTTTCGACTGACACGTCCGCCGCTTCGGCGATGGACGCGATCGTGGTCGCCGAATATCCGTTGGAGAGGAAGAGTCGCTGGGCGGTGTCGAGCACGCCCGTCCGCGTCCGGCGAGCCTCCTTCCGGCGTCGCCGGGAATCGTACGGGCGCTTGGGCTTGACTCGCGGAGAATTTAGTTCCATGATACTGTATCAGTTACACCAAACTGTAACAGAATACCTGGAGGCGTGGCAAATGGCCAGTCTGGACGAAGCTGAGGGGCCGGGGGCGCTCGTCGAGCGACTCTGCCACGCCACCAACGATCACGATCTCGAGGCGCTCGCATCGTGCTTTGCCCTCGACTACCGGAACGACACCCCGGTGCACCCGGCCCGCGGCTTCCAGGGTCGCGCCCAGGTGCGCAAGAACTGGGAGCAGATCTTCGCTGCAGTACCGGACATCGCCGCCCAGGTGCGCTGGGTCGCCGACAAAGACAACGTCTGGTCGGAGTGGGAGATGCGCGGCACCCGGCGCGACGGATCAGCCCACGTCATGCGTGGCGTGGTGATCTTCGGCGTGGCGCACGGAGAAGCATCCTGGGCTCGCTTCTATCTCGAGCCGGTGGACGAAGGCGGCGGAGGTGTCGACGACGCGGTCCGTCGGGCGGTGGTGCCCGGCCCAGAAGGCAAAGCATGATCCTCGTTGCCGGCGGTACGGGCACCGTCGGGACCCGACTGGTCGAGCGCTTGCTCGACCGCGGGCTGCGGGTGCGGGTGCTCAGTCGCGACGTCGCGCGCATGCCCGACCGGGGCCGTGAGAATCTCGAGGTCGTCGAGGGTGACGTCCGCATCCAAGCCGACGTGGCCAATGCCATGACGGGCGTCGACACCGTTGTTTCCGCGATCCATGGCTTCGCCGGACCGGGCGGCGTATCACCGGCCACGGTGGACCGTGACGGGAACGCCAATCTCATCGATGCAGCCGCCGCCGCCAACGCTTCGGTGGTCCTGATGTCGCTGGTCGGGGCTGCGGCGGATAGCCCGATGGAGCTGTCGCGCATGAAGTTCGCGGCCGAGCAGCATCTCCGCGCCAGTGGAGTCTCGTGGACCATCGTGCGCGCGACCCCCTTCCTCGAGACGTGGATCGGACTGCTCCAGAAAACTGCCGGTGGCTCGGGGCGACCGCTGGTGTTCGGACGAGGCGACAATCCGATCGGCTTCGTGTGCGCCGGGGATGTCGCTGCGCTGCTCGACCACGTCGTCGCCACCCCCTCCACCCGAGGCAACATGATCGAGATCGGAGGCGCGGAGCAGCTCACGCTCAATCAGCTCGCTGCGGGCGTGCAGACCGCCGCCGGGCGCAGCAGCAAACCGCGGCATGTCCCTCGAATCGCGCTTCGCGGCATGGCCCTGGCCCTGCGGCTGTTCAAGCCCGAACTGGCCCGCCAGGCTCGCGCCGCGCTCGAGCTGGACACGGCGGACTTGGTCTTCGACGCCACCGCGCTCCATGAGGCGTTCCCCAACCTCCCCTCGACGACGTTGGCCGACCTGCTCGCCGACCGCGGCGACAGCACCAGTCCCGTTACGCGTGGTCGTGTGGGAGTAGAGGGAAGAATCCCCGACATCCATGTGTCGGTGAACTCGCAGACGACCAAGGGGAATCGAGCGTGAGTCGATCAGGAATTTGGAAGCGATTCTGGAAGGGCGCAGCCGAATCGTTTGTTGAAGGCATGCTCATGACAAACCCCGTCGCCTACGTCGACTACGTGCGATGCAAGGCCGTTGTCAACGACGAGATGCTGCTGACGGTTGAAGAACAAGGCGTGAGCGCCCCCGGGGCGACTGCCCTGTGGCGCGGGGCCGTCATACCCGACCCAGCGGCGTAGAAACCGGCCGCGCTGTAGCGCCTCGCGCTGATCGGGCATCCCGAGATGCGGGGTCACCGCGCCTGCAGCGTCGTCGTCGCGACCGGCATCATTCCAGCGACGATGAGACTGTCCGATTTCGACGCGCTCAGCTTCGACTGCTACGGCACGCTCATCGACTGGGAATCGGGGATCTCTGCCGTGCTCACACCGTGGGCGGCAGGGCACGGGGTCAGCCTGACGCCGGAGCAGCTCCTCGAGCGATTCGCGACCGCGGAAGCGCGCGAGGAGGCGCGAACGCCGGCCGCTCTGTACCCGGAGATCCTCGCCACCACGATGCGAGCGCTCGGCGAGAACACTGGTGCGGCTGTCGACGCCGCGCAGTGCGAGCGGCTCGCGAGGTCCGTCCCAGAATGGCCGGCGTTCGCCGACTCGCACCAGGCGCTCGCGACGCTCTCCACCCTGTACAAGCTCGTGATCCTTTCGAATGTCGATCGGAAATCGTTCGCGGGGAGCAACGCACGCTTGGGCGTGCGCTTCGACGCCATCATCACCGCCCAGGACGTCGGTTCATACAAGCCGGCGGCGCGCAACTTTGCGGTGCTGCTCGACACCGCCCGCGGCATGGGCGTCGAGCGCGAACGGCTGCTCCACGTCGCGCAGAGCCTCTTCCACGATCACGTTCCGGCAAAAGCCGCGGGACTTTCGACGGTCTGGATCAACCGGCGCAGCGGACGTGCCGGCTGGGGAGCCACGCTGCCTCCGGACACTGCTGTGGAACCGGACTGGACCTTTCCGTCAATGGCCGACTTCGCGGCCGCGTGCGTAGCCGCCGACCTCGCCTGAGCGGAACCGCCGAAGGAGTGCCAGTGCACGGAGACCGATGGGTGTCGGGCCGTCCCACGGTCTTAAGAACGAGACGCCGACGAGGAGAGTCGGGAGCATGACCAAGGAGGACGGACCCCAAAGGTCGTCTTCTCCAAGACCCTCATGAAAGCCGAATGGAAGGAGTCACAGATCGGGCAGTGGGATGCCTTTGATCAAAGACCTGCTCGTGCCTCTGCGTCTCAGGCTCGTCGACTCGAGACCATTCACGAACGGCACGGCCGTCTTGGTCTACGAACGCGCTGGGAATCTCTGAGGCAGACTCTTCGCGTGCGGGACACCAATGGTTGAAACAGTGACCGTGGCGATCGTCGGTGCGGGCCAGGCTGGCCTGTCCCTCAGCTCGGAGCTGACACATGCCGCGATTGAGCACGTTGTACTCGAACGCGGATCCATAGGCGAATCCTGGCAGCGCAGGTGGGACAGCTTCCGTTTGGTGGTCCCCAATTGGACCGTGCACCTTCCGGGTGCGCCTTACGACGGTGACGATCCTGATGGGTTCATGGCGAAGGATGAGATTGTCAATTACCTACATCGTTACGCTCGGAGCTTCAGCGCACCGATCCGAATCGGCGTCGCGGTGACGGCGGTCGAACCACGCGAAGACGGCACGTTCACGCTTCGGACGTCGAACGCCGAGATCCGAGCCCGTGAGGTGGTGCTGGCGTCTGGGGGGTATCAGCGCGCATACCGGCCGGCCGCGGCACGTCAGATGCCGGCGGAGTCGGTCCTGACGATCGATGCGGAGGGTTATACCAACCCGGACGCGCTGCCAGAAGGGGATGTATTGATCGTGGGCAGCGGACAGACCGGCTGCCAACTCGCTGAAGAGTGCTTCGAGGCCGGTCGACGCGTATACCTCGCGTGCGGCCGCGCTCCGTGGGTGCCTCGCCGAATCGAGGGGCGTGACGTCTTGAGCTGGATTCTCGACACCGACTTCTACGAGACTCGCCTCGCCGAATTGCCCAGTCCGAGCGCTCGGTTCGTCTCGAACCCGCAATTTACGGGCCATGAAGGCGGGCGCGATCTCAACTATCGGACCCTCCAGGCGCTCGGGGTCGAACTCGTCGGGCGATTCGCGGGCGTCGAGGACGGGCGCGTCCACTTCGCCCCCGACCTCCACGCATCAGTCGCGTTTGGCGATGCTCGCTACGCCGACGTTCGGGATCTCATCGCGGCTAATTGCGCAGCCCGTTCCGTGCCGGCGCCCACGATACCTGACCCGCAGGCGTTCGAGGCCAACCCGCCCGAGAGCCTTGATCTGGCCCGCGTTGGCGCGGTGATCTTTACAACCGGGTTCCGACCCGACTACACAAGCTGGGTCGCAGCATCCAACGCCGTCGACGAAACCGGATTCCCGATCCAGGTCGACGGCTCGAGCACGATCGTTTCCGGGCTCCATTTCATGGGTGTTCACTTTCAACGCAAACGGAAGTCAGCCACGCTCTTTGGCGTCGCCGAGGACGCCGCCGTGTTGGCGGAGCACATGGTGTCGCGAAGGCCGGCGGCGTGAGCTCCTTGTCATCGCCGCCGACTTCATGGCATGTGAGCGGAAGCTACTTCGAAGCATGCAACTGCGACGCCATCTGCCCGTGTCGCACCGTCGGCAATCGCCCAGGTGGTCGCTCGACGCACGGCATCTGTCAGTTCGCCCTTTCCTGGCACATGAACAAGGGCCGGGCGGACGACGTCACCCTCAGCGATCTTGACGTCGTCATGGCTGGCTGGTACGACGACGACGAACCGGGATCGCCTTGGCGGATCAGCCTGTACATTGGCGACGAGGCCAACGACGCGCAATACGGGTCGCTGACTTCGATCTTCCTCGGGCGGGCGGGAGGCACGGCGCTGGAAAACTTCGCTTCAGCCATCGGCACCGTGCATGAGGTTCGTCGCGCTCGAATTCGCTTGTCGCATGTTCCCCGGCATTGGTTCATCAGGGCCGCCACGTTCGTGAGTGTGTCGGCGAAAGTTCAGGTGGAGGCGTCCGCGCCGGTCGCTTGTGGCATCCCCGGACTCGATCGACCGGGCCAGGAGGTGGTCGCCGACGAGCTACGGGTGAACGACCCGCCGCTCCTTTGGGATCTACACGAGCGCTGCGGCTTCGCCACGGACTTCGACTATCGGGGCGGAGGGGGTAGCGGGTCGACAAGCTGAACATCGCTGAGCGGCCCTGAGCGGCGGCGGCTTCGCAGCCGACCTTCTTGGATCACTCACGCTTTTGGAGAGTTCCATGCTCATTCCGCACTCTCGTAATGGCGCCGAATAGCTGCACTCGCACGGAGCGTCAGGTCTTAGCCACCCGTTGGGGTCAGGGCGCCGGTCGATAATCAGGAGTGGCATGAGCCGATACAGAACGCTGCTGTCGCTCGGAGCGGTCGTCCTCGTGGTCGGCCTGGCGTCATTGATTGCCACAGGCGCCGTCCGCCCCGCACAGCCGACGCCACGAGCCACCACGCCCGCAACTCTCGACCTGAGCGGAACGTGGGCGGGGCTGTGTAGTGGCACGTCCAACGGCGTCTGTACTCTCACATTGAGGCAGACCCCAACGGGCTTGAGGGGGACGTTCTTGCTGTCGTCGCCGCCCGGCAGGCCCCTCGACATCGAGGGCAATCTGATAGGCAGCACGATCACTCTCAGGTCAGCCACCGGCGTGGTCTTCACGGGGACCTTGTCCGGCAGCACCTTGTCCGGTGCCTACATCTCAAACGGGAAGACCTATTCCTGGAGCGTGACCCTAGCCGCCTGACCTTGGCCTTGCGTCTGATGCTGGTGCGCCAAAGGTATATCGTTGCCCAGACGCCGGTGGTCCACCTTTGTCACGGGAGCACTGGGCGAGCCGGTCCCAGGGTTCATGGCACGGTGAAGGCTGCACTCTGGCTGCTGACGCCGACAGTGTCGGATATCCCTCGTGCGCGGTACATCCCAGACGCGGCCTTTGTCGAAGGCCCGCAGCGTAGGCCGGCCCGCAATAGGTGGAGTTCCACACCTCGGTCACTCTGACGGACGTATGCGATGCGACGATGTCCGGCGCTATACCGGGCATAGGTGGACAGCCGACGGCGAACCCCGGCGACCACACAACGGGCGCCGCCCGCATTGACCACCTCCGCATAAAGATCACCATGCGGGCATATCAGCTGGGTAAGAGCGCAAGCGAAGTCCATTCGGTTGAGCAGCGTCGTGGTGATCACTACTCCGGCGGTCTCAGGCGTGGCGACTGGCTTGGCCGTCGTGGTGAGGCTCACGTCACCAGGAAGACAAGGAGCGATCGTTCCGTTAGCTTGAATTTTCGCCGGGATCGAGGCGCTTGACGTCGGAGATGGCCGAGGCGCCGACGTGCACCCGGCGAAGGTCAGCATAAGGGCGAAAGCCGCGAATCCTCGAACCCTAAGCTGACGCATCCGCATGAGGGAAGTATTGCCGCCCGGCCCCGTGGATGTGAAGGCGACCCTCCTACGGATCGACTCGCCGTCTCCGGTGACCTCCCCGCTTGTGGGATTGCGGATGATCAGGACAGGTTATTGCCGGAAGTGGCTGTAACGTGATGGGAAGCACATTGTCCGTCGCTGTGGCGAACAGGTGTTTGGTACAATGTGCCGATGGAAGCGTTCGCGATCCCGGATGTACGAGACCGTCTGCAGGATGCTGTCGACGCGCTCGTCGACGAGTCCATCGACGGTTTCTCGACGCACGCCCTGGGTGAGGACCTCGTCGACATCCGGCGCGCCGTCGATCGGCTCGAAGCCGAGTGCATCCGGCGCCTGCATCGCTTCCATTGCGCTCGCGGAGCCCAGGACGATAGCGGCGGGAGCACGGTGTCCTGGCTGCGACGCTGCGGGATGACCGCCAAGGCGGCCGCGTACCGCGTCCACCTGGCGCGGACGCTGGGCGAACTGCCGGCCACGCTCGACAGCGCCCGTGCCGGTCGGGCCTCCTTCAGCAACGTGACCATGATCGCCCACCTCGCCGAGGACGTCGGCGTCGGGCAGGTGGCAGCGCTCGAGAGCATCCTGGTCGGAGCGGCTGAGACGCTCGATCCCGAGGCCATGCGCACCCTCACCCAGGCCACCCGGCTGCGCCTCGACCCCGATGGCGTGCTCGCCGATGACAACCGCGCCCACGAGCGTCGCTGGTTCGAGTGCGAGCAGACCTACGGCGGCGTGTTCGTCCTGCGGGGTGAGCTCGACGCCGAAGGCGGTGCGCTGGTGAAGACCGCGATCGATGCGCTCAGTCACGGCATGAGTCGGGGCGAAACGCGGTCGGCGTCGCAGCGTCGTGCCGACGCGCTGGTGGACATGGCCGCC
>JBAPWO010000015.1:0-8582 GCA_049283735.1 Candidatus Dormiibacterota bacterium | reverse complement strand
GGATGGAATCTACAACGAATGTGCCACGCCGACTTCCGGTACGACTTCAACATGCGACGTATACGGCCAGATGCTCGACGAGGTGCTCCGGTTTGCTGGCGACAACCAGCCATTCGCGCTGGAGATCCAAATCGATGGCACCTATGCTGGTCCCGGTAAGTATGAGTTGCCACCGTGGCCTCGTCCGCTCGGTACGGCGCCCGATGTGCCAAAGGTAGCCATGTTTGCGATCGGCGTATTTTGGCAGTCGGTCTCAGGCGTCTTAACAGTTACAGGCGGCGATGGGCGGTCGGGAACTTTGAACGCTATCCTCCAGACCTCCAATGGCACTACGATCGTGCCAGGTCCAACGGTCAACGTCATTGGGTCGTGGCGTTGCTCTTGACGGACGCGCGGCGCCGCCTCTCTCGCGTGTCGTGCGCGGTGCGGCGTATCCCGACGTTGATAATCCGACGCCTTGGTGACGGCCATGTCGATGCGTGATTTCGGTGCTAGGTTCCACGTATGGCTTCTTCGGTGGCGAATCGGGAAGCGCGGAAGGAAACGCGCAGGTGCTCACCTTGACCGCGCGCCCCGCCTCGATCGCTGCCGGTCTTGCCCTGGGGGCGAGTCTCGCCGTGGCCGCCTGCGGTGGTCAGCCGCCAGGCACTGTCTTGACACTGGTGTCCTGCTCTGTTCCCCGCCTCAACGCGGTGAGCAGCGCTACCGCGACTCCTGCCGCCAAGAGTCTTGGTATCGCCGCGCCGGTATGGTCTGGCGCAATCGGCCGTCCCTCGACGGTCGTGGGTGGTACCGCCTATGGGAGTGGCCCAGAAGGACGCTGCACCACAGCTTTCGACGTCACGGCTGGGCGGCTGGACTGGACTGTCGCACCGCCGGCTGACCATCCCAAGCTGTTCGACGTCGTGGCCGATGCCACCACGGTCCTCGCCGCGATCGGGCATGACGTGGGGCAACCGCCGGGCTTGGTCGCTCCGCTGATCAACGGGCTCGTCGCTTACGATTCGGCGACGGGTCGCGCGAGGTGGAGCGTGAGCACCCCGGATGATGGGCAGAAGATTCCTGCGCTTCTGACGGGATCGACTGTGGTCGTGTCCGAGGAAGACGGAACGCTGCTCGGTCTGAGCGAGCAGACCGGCCACCAGTTGTGGCGCGATCGCGCACAACGGGGCTGCCCTGACGACATGCCTCCGGGTTTTCAGCCGAACGCCGTGGTGATCGGGCTGGGCCCTCCGGTCGATGGCACGCCAACCGCGATCGTTCTCACCTGCGAAGGCGGAAGCATGGTTGCCGTTGATGCCGCGAATGGCGCGACGCGCTGGATGTGGAAGGTCCCGGCGGGTTGGAACCTTGACCCGCAGTTCTCGAACACGATCGATGCCGGGACACCCGGAGGAGTCGCCGTTGCCGCGTTCATCGGGCTGATCCCTCCAGCCAACGCGCCCAAAAGAATTGCCGCACCTCCCGGCCCGCTGCGCCCCGCCAGGATTGACAACGTCTTCGGACTCGAAGCCGGCGGTGACATGGTGGTGCTCGACGGCCTCACCGGTCGAGTGCGCTGGGACCTTACCGGGGTCGTCGGCTCGGTGGCGCCGGTCGGCGGTGCCGGAAGCATCTGTGTCGTCACCGACGCCGGCATCGACTGCAGGCACGCAGCCGATGGCAGTCCGCAGTGGGCGACCAACTGGGCGGCGAAGAATGCGAGCCAGCAATGGCCTGCACTGGGCTGCATGAGCCTTGCCGGTGGGGCGCAACCCTGCGTCATCACCGCCGGCGACCTCCTCTACGCCGCGTTGCCGACGGCTTCCACTCCCGCGTACCGACCGCTGCCGGGCCCACCGAGTCCGCCGGGGACCTTCGTGTTGACCTCACTTCGATTGGACACGGGCAAGGTCATGACCCGACTTCCGCTCCCTGCATTTGTGGATTCTCAATCCAGCATCGCCATCTCGCTGGCGTCACCTCCCGGTGTCCTTACTGTGGGTGACGGGTTCGCGCTGGTGACCCCGGAGTACGCAGAGACAGATGAGGTTCAGGCGTTTGTGGTGCCTCATTAGCGCGTCCTGGTCAGCGCCAGATCATTGCACTCCCGAGGGGCGTCCTGACTCCGCCCGGGTCAGGCTGAAAGTCGCTGCGCGGCGAGCTCGCCGAGCACTGTCATCGCCATTTCCAGCTTCCGACGCGGTGCGCTGAAACACAGCCGGAGGTGGGACGGCACGCCGAACGCGATCCCCGGCGTCAGCAGCACACGACGCGCGGTGAGCGCATCGATGACCTGCAGCGTGTCCGGCCACGGGCTGCGCAGCCAGAGGTAGAGCCCGCCCTGGGGTTCGGTCGCCTCGAGTCCGTCCGCCCGGATTCGATCCATGACCATGTCGCGACGCTCGCGGTACGGGATGGCATTGATCTCCCACGAGTCGAGGTGAAGGAGCGCGCGCTGCGCGGTCGCCGGCGCGTTGACGAATCCGAGCGCGCGCAGCGCCTGGGCGAGACCGCGGTGGGTCTCGGCGTTGACGAGTGATGGGTGCAGCACGAGATAGCCGATGCGCTCCCCGGCGACGCCGAGGTCTTTCGAGAACGACCGCGCGA
Source organism: Candidatus Dormiibacterota bacterium (assembly GCA_049283735.1). GTDB lineage: Bacteria > Chloroflexota > Dormibacteria > Aeolococcales > Aeolococcaceae > Palsa-851. The sequence goes on along the minus strand of JBAPWO010000015.1, from coordinate 5,993 downwards.
GCACGGTGTGCTCGTAGGCGCTGAAGGGCTCGATGCGCTGATGCGGCGGGTAGGTCAGACGCCGGTACACCTCGTCGATGATCAGGAGCACCTTGCGGTCGTGCTTGTTGTTGTGCGCATCGAGCACCGCCGCGAGCCCTGAGAGTTCGCCGCCGTCGAGCACATGGCCGCTCGGGTTGCACGGCGAGTTGACGATCACCGCGGCGGTGTGCGCGGAGAGCGCGCCGTTGATGCCGTCGAGGTCGAGACGCAGGTCTGACCCGACCGGCACCGGGACGAATCGTGCCGACGCGGTTTCGCAGTAGAGGCGGAACTCCGGAAAGTACGGCGCAACGCCGATCACGTCGTCGCCGGGATCGACAAAGGTGCGAATCGCGATGGCGATCGCGGCCGCCGCACCAGGTGTCATCGCGACCGATTCGCTGCTGATCCCCGGGAAGTCGACGTCCTCCGCGGCGCGTTCGCGAACGTCGGGGTAGCCGAGATTCGGCATGTAGCCGAACCGCCCGACGAATCGCTCGCGACTCGCGGCGGCGAACGCTTCCACCACCGCCTCCGGCGCTTCGAGAGGTTGGCCGATGGAGAGGTCGGCAACGCTTTCCTCGCCGAACTCGGCGCGCAGCCGCTCTCCCTCCATGAACATGCGCCGGATCCATCCGCCGTCCTGAAGCTGCGCGCGCGACCAGCGCGAAATGCTCACGTCAACTCAAGGATGGCGATCGGCTCACGCGATGCTGGTGGTGCCGGTGACGCCGCCGGTGTGCCAGCTGAAGGGGTAGTCACGGTCGTAGATCTGGCGTGCGATCGCGGTGCGGTGCAAGGGCCGGAATGTGTCCACCATCACGGCGAGCTCGTCGGTCTCGCGCGGGCGGTCGAGCGATGCCTCCAGCGCCCCCGGTTGCGGGCCATGCGGGAGTCCGCCGACATGGTGGGTGAACGAACCCTGGCTGATACCGCGCCGCGCCGCGTAGTTGCCCTCGACGTAGTACAGCACCTCGTCGGAGTCGAGGTTGCTGTGGTGATAGGGGAGATGGATCGCCTCGGGGTCCCAGTCGAGCTTGCGCGGCACGAACGAGCAGATCACGAGGTTGTGGGCCTGGAACGTCTGATGGATCGGCGGCGGCACGTGAAAGCGGCCGGCACGCGGTTCGAAGTCGTGGATGTTGAAGGTCACCGGGTAGATCGTCCCGTCCCATCCGATGACATCGAAGGGATGGTGGTCGAGCACGTAGCGGCTCACATGGTTGGAACGCTTGAGCCAGATCTCGGCGGGTCCTTCGCTGCTGGTCTCGAGCGAGTCCGGACCGTGAAAATCGCGCTCGCTGTAGGGCGCAAACTCGGTGAGCTGGCCGTTGCGCGCGCGGTAGCGATCCGGCACGTCGACCAGCCCGGTCACCTCCATGCAGAGAATCCGCACGTCGGCGAGATCGTCGAAGTCGATGCGGTAGATCGTGCCCCGCGGGATCACGATGTAGTCGTGGCGTTTGAATGCCAGGTGTCCGAACTGGCTGTGCAGCGCGCCGCTGCCCGCGTGCACGAAGAGCACCTCGTCGGCCGAGCCGTTGACGTAGAGCACCTGCTGCGCGCTCACCGGGGCGACCAGCCCGATGTGCACGTCGTCGTTGACGAGCAGCCAGCGCCTGCCGGTGATGACGTCGCCCTGCGACGGGAGGTCGAACCCCTTGAGGTGCGCGTTGGTATGCACCTGCTCGTGCTCCGGAGTCATGAGGTCAGCAGGGCCTTCGCTGACGTCCTGCGCGCCCTCGGGCATGCCGCGGTGATAGAGGAGCGAGGAGGGCCCGCTGAAGCCCTCACGCCCGAAGAGCTCCTCGTATGCCAGCCGGCCGTCATCGGCGAAACGCATGTGCCGCTTGCGGGGCACGTCGCCGAGTTGCTTGTACGGTCGCACGCCCAGAGCCTACCGGTTCGGCCCTACGCCGGTGCGCCGATCACCTCGAAGATCGCCTCGAGCTCGACGGCGGCGCCGAGCGGCAGTTGCGCGACGCCGATGGCGCTCCGGGCATGGCCGCCGCGCTCCGTGCCGAACACCGCGACCAGCAGGTCGGACGCTCCGTTGACGACGGCCGACTGCTCGGTGAAGGCGGGCGCGCTGTGCACGAAGCCGGTGAGCTTGACCACCGCGACGTCGTCGAGCGTGCCGAGCGCCGCCCGCGCCGTCCCGAGGAGATCGATGGCCGCGCGGCGCGCCAGGTCGTACGCGGTGTCGGTGTCGACGTCGTCGCCGACCGTGCCGGTCACCACCGCGCCGTCGCGCTTGCCGAGGTGACCGGAGAGGTAGAGCAGGGTGCCCGTGCGCCGCGCGGTGACGTAGTTGGCAACCGGAGCGGTGGTCTCCGGGATGACGATGCGGAGCTCGGCGAGGCGGTCGTCGATGCTCACGGTCAGTAGTCCTGGAGGTAGTCGCAGTTGTCGGCGAAGCGCTCGGCGTCGAAGCCGAATCCGACGCGGACCGAGTCGACGCGCGTGATGTTGTTGCGCCCCAGCATTCGGAGCTCGTCCCGGGTCACCGGCGGGTGACGCAGGATCTTCTCCATGATGAACGCGGGCGGCACCATCATCGGCACCGGGACGTGGACGATCTTGCGGTGCAATCCCAGCGCCGTCTTGATGGTGCGGACGATGTCCTCGTAGCTCATCTGGTCGGGGCCGCCGATCTCGTAGAGCCGCATCTCCGGACCGCGCTCGAGGGCGAGGACGATGCATCGGGTCACGTCTCCCACGGAGATCGGCTGGAAGAGGGTCCTGCCGTCGCCGGCGATCGGAATGACCGGGCTCAGCCGCATCATCCGGGTCAGCAGCGTGAAGAAGCCGTCGCCGGGCCCGAAGATGAGGCCGGGGCGAAGCGCCGTATAGGGAACGCCACTGGCGCGGACGGCCTGCTCACCGGCCCATTTGCTCAGCAGGTACGGGTACCGCGGGTCGGGGTCGGCGCCGAGCGCCGACTGGTGCAGCAGGTGGCCGACCTTGGCCTGTTTCGCAGCCTCGATGACCCGCTCGGTGCCCTCGCGATTCACTCGATCGAAGGTCTGACGGCCGTGCTCCTGGATCACGGCGACCAGGTGCACCACGGCGTCGCATCCGGCAAAGGCGTCCGCCAGCTTGGGCGCGCTGGTCAGATCGGCCTGGACGAACGTGACCCGCTCGCCCTTCGGGCGGCGCTTGCTGCCGCGGGCCACGATGACCACCTCGTGCCCGGCGTCCTTGAGTGCACGAACGGCGTGGATGCCGACGAAGCCGGTGCCACCGGTCACCGCAACGCGCACGCAGTTCCTCCTCGCCGGGCGGGACGTTCGCCCGCGAGTTTACGGGCAGCGCCGGCGCGCGTGCCCCGGGATCACGACCCGCCGGCGAGCGCCTCGATCACCGCCGGCGACCCCTGCAGCGCCGTCCGCTGCATGAAGTGCCTGACGGCGCGCATGCCGCCGAGCTCCTCGCCGCCGCCGGCACGGCCGGGACCGCCGTGCACCAGCTGCGGCATCGGCGTGCCATGTCCGGTCGATTCGTCGGCGCAGTCTCGGTCGAGCACGAGCAGACGGCCGTGATGGGGTGCCGCGCTGGTCACCACGTCTCGGACGAAGTCGGCATCGTACGAGACGATCGAGCCGACAAGACTGCCGCCGCCGCGCGCCGCCAGGGCACCGAGGTCGGCCGGCGCGGCGTACGCGATGAGCGTGGTCACCGGGCCGAATGCCTCGACCTCATGCGGTTCAGGGCGGTCGCCGGTGGCCAGCAGCAGCAGCGGCGACATGAACGCGCCGCGATCCGGGTCGGCATCCACGGGATTGACCGACATGGGGTCGCCGTACACGATCTCGGCCGCGCGCCCCAGTGCGGCGACCGCGTCGCGGACCTCGTCACGCTGGTGCAGGCTCACCAGGGCACCCATGGTCACAGTGTCGTTGCGCGGATTGCCAACGACAACCTTGTCGAGCCTCGCGCGGACACCGGCGATCACGTCGTCAACCATCGACTCGGGAACCAGCGCTCGACGGATGCAAGTGCATCGCTGACCTGCCTTGGTGGTGATCTCTCGCGAGACCTCCTTGATGTACAGGTCGAATTCGGGCGTTCCCACCATTGCGTCCGGTCCCAGGATCGAGCAGTTGAGCGAGTCGGTCTCGGCGTTGAATCGTGCAGAGCGCGCGGTCACGGCGTCGCTGCCCCGCAACACCGCTGCGGTGCGGGCACTCCCGGTGAATGCGATCACATCCTCGCCGCCAAGGTGATCGAGCACATCGCCCGCGGCGCCGCACAGGAACTGCACAGCTCCTTCCGGGAGAGCGCCCGACGCGATGATGTCGCGCATCACCGCGTGCGTGAGATATGCAGTCTGTGTGGCGGGTTTGACGATCGTGGGAACGCCGGCGAGCACCGCAGGAGCCAGCTTCTCGAGCATGCCCCACACCGGGAAGTTGAAGGCGTTGACCTGAAGCGCGACGCCGGGCAGTGACGTGTAGACGTGGCGTCCGACGAACGTGCCGCTCTTGCCGATCGGTTCGACGTCGCCGTCGACGAGGAGATACCCGTCCGGCAACTCGCGTCTCGCCCGGCTGCTGAAGACGAACGTCGTGCCGATGCCGCCGTCGATGTCGCCGGTCCCGTCGCGTCGCGTCGCGCCGGTCGCCAGCGAAAGCTCGTGGTAGTCGGCCTTGTGGCTATCGAGGTACGTCGCCAGTTCCTTCAGCGCAGCGGCGCGCTCCTGAAACGTCAGACGCCGCAGCGCCGGACCACCGACATGACGCGCGTGGTCCACCATCGCTCGGGTGTCGAGGCCTGTGGTCGACACCCGAGCGACCGTTTCGCCGGTGGAGGCGTCGGCGACGGCCGTCCCCTTGCCAGAGGCGGTGTACCACGCGCCGGCGACGTAGCTGGCGAGCATCTCGGACATGCGAAGGACTCCTGTTATTGGTGACAACGTCCAGACTAGCTGCCCCCGGGTGCAAAGGATGCTCTCCGCCAACTTCGCCGACATCGATCCGAATCGGAGGAACCACGCATGCGGGGCATGTTTCCGGCGATTGAGCCGAGCGCGAGCGGCATGCTGGCCGTCGGCGACGGACATGACGTTTACTGGGAGCGCTGCGGCAATCCTCGCGGCACCCCGGCCGTCTTCCTGCACGGAGGACCTGGATCGGGCTGCCGGCCCAACCAGCGTCGGATCTTCGACCCGGATCTCTACGACGCAGTGCTCTTCGATCAGCGTGGAGCAGGTCGGAGTCGGCCGCTGGCGAGCGAGCCCGATGCCGACCTGAGCAGCAACAACACACAGCATCTGATCGCCGACATCGAGCTGCTCCGCGAGCACCTCAGCATCGAGCGCTGGACCGTGCTCGGCCTGTCCTGGGGCAGCACCCTCGGCCTGGCCTACGCCGAGGCGCATCCGGAGCGGGTCCGTGCGCTCGTCCTGGCCCTGGTGACGATGACCACACGGCGCGAGGTGGAGTGGATCACCCGCGACGTCGGGCGGATCTTCCCAAGGGAGTGGGACCGGTTCGCGGGAGCAGTCCCGGAGGGATTGCGCCATGTACCGCTCGTCGACGCTTACTCGACCCTCCTGTTCGATCGAGACCCAGAGGTCCGTGACCATGCCGCACGGGAGTGGTGTGCCTGGGAGAACGCGCACGTTTCGCTGGCGCCCAACCACAAGCCCGACCCCCGCTACGACGACCCCGAATTCCGCCTCCGATTTGCCCGTCTGGTCACTCATTACTGGCGCAACGCCGCCTTTCTGGGGGACGGTCAACTTCTTCGCGAGGCGCCCACACTGAACCGGATTCCCGGGGTGCTCATAAGCGGTCGCTACGACGTCAGCGGTCCCCTCGAGGCCGCTTGGCGGCTGTCCCAAGCCTGGACCACCAGCCGGCTGCAGGTCATCGACGACACCGGCCACGGCGGTAGTGATGCGTTTCTGTCCGCTGTCATCGACGCGCTGATCGAATTGGCGGCGTAAGGCGGCGGGTTCGACTGACCCT
>JBAPWO010000014.1:0-12291 GCA_049283735.1 Candidatus Dormiibacterota bacterium | reverse complement strand
CATCGAGACCGGACTCATGGCGACCTCGAGTGCAGCCATAAACAGGGCCTCCTTCGTACCGAAGTAATGGACGAGGAGAGCGGGGTCGACATCAGCCTGTTTGGCGATGCTCCGCAGGGAGGTGGCGTCGTACCCACGGGCGCCGAACGAACGCCGTGCGACCAGCAGGATGTCGTCTCGCGTCTGCGGCCACCCGGGACGGCGGCCCGAGCGGCTCAACGGCCTGCTCCCGCTGAGACGATGCTGACGAACGCCTCCTCGAGGTTCGCGGGCACCGTCGTCACGTCGCCTCGGAGGTGGTGCCGCGCCAGCACCTCAACGACGTGCTGGGGCAATGCGGGAACTCGGAGGACGTCGCCTTGCACCTGCACGATGAGCCCCTCCGCGTCGAGCGCCGAAAACGCCTTCTGCCAGCTGTCGCACCGTGCCTCAACCACATGACGGTCACCAATCACCTCGGCCACCGTGCCCTCGGCGACGACGCGTCCGCCGGCCATGACGACGAGCCGGTCGCATTGCTCGGCCTCCTCCATGTTGTGGGTCGTCACCAGGACGCCGGTACCGTGTTCGGCGCTGTCCCGGATGTCCTGCCACAGCCGAGCCCGGCTGAGCGGCCCAACCCCGGAGGTGGGCTCGTCGAGCACGAGCAGTTCAGGCTGGTGAGAGAACGCCACGGCAAAGGCGACCCGCCGCTGCAAACCCAGTGGGAGCGCCCCGACGAGTTGATCCCTCGCGTCACGGATGCTCGGCGCCAGCGCGAGACGAGTCGAATGAAAGGCGGACGCTGTGAACGTCCAATTCTCCTCGACCGTCAGGTCGTCGTAGAGACCGAGCGTTTGCGGCACGTAGCCGATCCGGCGCCGCGTCGCCATCGACGGCGGTGCACCGAAGAGAGCGAGACCTCGCCCTGCGACGGCCGCACGAGCCCGAGCAGGAGTCGTATCAGCGTGGTCTTGCCGGCACCGTTCGCACCGACGAGCCCGACGACCTCGCCGCCGCCGACGCTGAGACTCACTGAGTCCACGGCGGTGAAGTCACCGAAGCGCATGGTCACGTCACGGGTTTCAGCGAGCGCACTCATCGATCTAGACCCTCTGCTCGTCCGCCAGAGCGGCGATGATTACGGCATCCTCGAAATCGGGCTGCCGGGATACCGCCCCCGTTGGCAGATCCAGCGACGGAGCCCAGACTCGCCAGGTCTTGCCCCAACGCCAGGAGAGCGCCTGCGGCCGTTTCATCGACTCAACGACGCCCAACTTGCCGGGGACGCCCGCAATGATGTCCGATGGCGATCCGATCGCGATGGACCGTCCCTGTTCCAACAGGACAACGGTTGACGCGCGATGGGCCTCGTCGACATAGGTGGTCGCGACGACGACGGCGCTGCCTTCTGCTGCGGCTCCGGAGATGAGCCGCCACAGCTCTGCGCGGCTCACTGGATCGACTCCGGTGGTCGGCTCGTCGAGCACGAGCATGGCTGGGCGATGCAGGAGCGCCATCCCGACCGCGAGCTTCCGCTGCATGCCACCCGAAAGCTGCCCGCCGAGGCGGGTCCGAGCGTCCGCCAGGCCGATTCTTTCGAGCAATTCGGTCGATCGCCTTGCCAACTCGGGTCCGCGCACGCCGTACGCACCGGCGGAAAACGCCACGTTCTCGTCGACAGTGAGGTCGACATAAAGTCCAGCCGTGGCGGGGATGTAGCCGATCTCCTTCTTCGCAGGTCGCCGTGCGACGCCGTCGCTCAGACGGACAAGTCCAACCAGCGCTCGCAGGAGCGTGGACTTACCTGCGCCATCCCCACCGACGACGATGCTCACTGTCGAAGGCTCGACCGGCAGGGTCAGGTGGTCGAGAGCGGTTCGCGACCCGAACACAACGCTCGCGTCCTCGAGCCCCCAGGTCATGCGGCCACAGCCTTCGAATCTGCCTCCGTCGTGCGTCCTCGCCCGGCGCTCGGCGCAAGGTCGCGTCGGAACCGAAGCACGGCCAACCCGAGAACGACGACCGCCATTCCTGCAAGAACGAGCAGGGGCCCCCACAGAGCGGTCAGTGGCGCGGCTTTCAGCATCACCCCGCGACTGATGTCGATGAAGTACTTGAGCGGGAGGACGTAGGCGATCCACTGAACTCCGCTCGCCATCGACGAGACGGGGAATATCAGCCCTGACAAGAGGATCTGGGGAACGACGAACATGATGGCGAGCTGGATCGCCTGGCCCTGATTCTGCGACACAGTTGAGACCAGGACACCCATGCCCAGGGTCACGAGCAGGAACAGGAGGGCGCCGAGCGCGAAGGTGGCGACGTTGCCGACGAACGGCACTCCGAAGAGCAGCATGCCGATGACCACGATCGCAATGAGATCCAGAGCTGCCAGCAGGAGATACGGGACGATCTTTCCGAAGATGACGTCCCAGGGCCTGAATGGCATGACCGCGAGCTGCTCGATGGTCCCCGTTTGCCGTTCCCGAACGATCCCGAGGCTTGTGATCAGGGTGCCGATGAAGAGCAGGATCAGACCCGTGAGCCCAGGAATCATGATCCAGGAGGTTGTGAGGTTCGGGTTGTAGAGGATCTGGAGGGCGATGGCAGGTGCCGCCGCGCCATTCGCCTTGGCCGCCTGAGCCATGTGCGCGAACGCACTCTGCGCGGCTTCCACGGCGAAGAGTTGGGTTCCATCCATCAGCGCCACGATCTCGGTCTGTCCGGTGACCACCGCGACCACCGCCGTTCCATCCTGGAGGCGACTCTGAGCCAGAGACCTCCCTCCGTTCGAATCGATGTCCACGACGTCAAACGGCGCACGGAGGTGGCCGGCGACAGCCTCTGCCTGCGGGCCGACCACGACGGTCGTGACCTTGGAGACGTCGAACCTGGCCGCGTAGCCAAAGACCACGAGCAGCAGGACGGGCAGCACGATCAGCAGCGCGAGGGTTCGCCGGTCTCGCTTCAACTGCCGGAACTCCTTGACGATCATCGTCCACACAGGCTGGCCTCCTAATTCACTGACTGTTGAAGTCTACGCGTGCAGAATTCTGGACTTCAGCCGCCACACGGCGAGGTGCCGGTCCACGCCCGACGGCGACGTCACCCCAATCGCGCGCTCACTCCTGGCACTGTCCGAACACCATCGCGATGGATGGATCCGGGTCGTAGCGGGATCGCCGCTCGGCACGACCAGTTAGGGTCAATCGCCGGTCGATCAGGTGACAAACGACTGTGGTCGCGCGATGGCCCAGCCTGGTTTCCTTGACCTACGGGTCAGTGATTACCGGAGATTCGAGCGATGCAAGTGCTCAGCCTTGACGAGAGATTGGGGCAACGTTCTGTCCGCCTTCGGAACATCCTGCTTGCCACCGACGGTACCCCGGCTGCTCACCTGGCGCTGGGTGCCGCGGCGGACCTGGCGAGACGGTCCGGGGCGTCACTTCATCTGGTCACGGCGTACGAATTCGCTCCATCTAGCGTGCTGGCGTATGCGCCCTATATCGGGCCGAACAGCGCATGGGATTCGCTCGAAGCTGACGCCCGAAGGTTGCTCGACGACGAGCGGGATCGCGTGGTGGCGCTCGGCGCGACCGTCGGGAGCCTTCACGTCGCACGCGAACCGGCTTTCAGCGCCGTGATGGACGTGGCCGAGATGGTCGAGGCCGATCTCGTCGTTCTCGGTAGCCGCGAGCTCAACGGCCTGAGGCGTCTCGTGGTTGGAAGCGTCTCGGAGCATGTCGTGCACTCCGTGCATCGCCCCGTGCTGATCGTGAGGGGGGGTGAAGGTACCTGGCCGCCGGCGCATGTGATCGTCGGCTTCGACAACAGCAGTGGCGCCAGATGCGCGGCGCGGTTCGCCGCCACGATCACGCACCTCTACAAGGATCTCCCCATCGAACTGGTTGAAGCCGACGCAGAGCTGTCGGTGGCCGCGGATCGGTTTCTCGGTCCCGACGATAGAGAACATATCGACTCCGAGAGCCTGTTCGAGTACGCCAGGACCCTGGACACGATCGCCGGCCGCACCGTCGAGACGGCCGTCGTGGTCGGTGACCCGGCCGACGCTCTGAATGCGACCGGAAGCCGGCGACCCGGCACGAAGCTCATCGTCGTGGGCAGTCGCGATCTCGGCGCAGTGCGACGCTTCTTGCTCGGCAGCGTGTCGACCAAGCTCCTCCACTCAGGGCACGCAGCGCTGCTGGTTGTGCCGGAGCACGCGACCCAGGGCCGCACCAACGAAAGCGACGACAAGCCAACCAGCTCAATTTGGCAGGACGGCGGGTCCGCTTTGCGACATCTGCCCGCCCTGGGTGCGCGACGCGCTGTCCCTGACAAAGGTGGCGTGGAGCTTCGTATCAGTTCGACGTGACCTGAAGTGCGCCCGAGCCTCGCACCTTCCCCAATGCGCAAGCTCTTTGCGGACCTGAGCACTAGCAGCTGTTGATGCAGGTTTGTGCTGCATACGTTGAATTGATAAGCGTTGCCACACCAGACGTCGCAACTGAGTAGGTCTTGTGATCGCCCAACTCGGTTGCAATCAAGATGCCGTCCGGCGTCCAGAGCGTCGGGGTCAAGTTGCTGGCACCGGTGACAGTCACGACATGGCCGCTCGCCAGATCCAGCAGGACGAGCCGAGTACCCGATGCAGTGGGGCACAAGATGGAGACCGCTGCGAAGCTGGCATCCGCTGACAGCTGCACCCCTCCATTGATGCATCGCCGTGAGGTCAACCCCGAAATGCTGTAGTTGGTCTGCGTGCCGTCGGGTGCGATGACTCGAATCGCTGCTGACGAACCACCAAGTGAACAGACGATAGTCCCGTCGTCGACGATGTCTGCGAAATTGCAGTCGCTTCCGATGCGACCTGCGAGACCAGTGGCCGCGCCCGTCGCAGGATCGATGAGGATCGCAGGTGAGATCGCCAACGTCGATGGTTCGGCAGGACCGCCGCACGCGTTGTCGCCCTGCGCCACGATGCCGGCAGCCGTCCACGCTACAAGACTGACCTGCGTGACCCCCGCGCCGAACGACGCACTCACGATCTTCCTCGCTCCGTTGCCATCGTCTGTGTACACGTCGAATACCGCTCCCGTTGACGATCCGCAGGCCGGCGCATCGGTCTGCACCGCCCACGCCCATGCCTGACCATCATCGCGTCCGATCACCGACGGAGAACCGACAACGTTCTTCTCGAGTGTTGTGAGGGTGCCATCCGACGATATCGCGACGATTGAAACCGGTCCGCCCGGCCCGCCGACCTGCTGGCCGTCAGTTCCAATCATTCGAGCGCCAAACGGGCCGGAGATCGCCAATGTCGGATAACCGCCGACGATGAGCCCCGATGGAATTGGAGCAGTCGTCTGTCCGCTCGCCAGCATCAACACACCCGGGTCGGGGTCGTGGTCGGTGAATGCGACGAGGAGCGGCTCGAACGATGGACGTGTCGGTGTGGGAGACGCTGTCCCCCCGCCGGAACCGCTTGTCGGTGCCGTGGAACGCGTCGGTGCCGTCGATGGCGTCGGTGACCTTGATGGGGTCGTCGCCGCGCCGCAGGCTGCCAGGGCAGCTGCGCTAGCGATCAAAAGCGCGGCACGTTGGATCCGCATCGCCCAAACTCCTCTTAACTAGATGTGGAACCGCTGCATCTTCGTTTGGGTTATGCGTCGAAGCCTTCGCCGGCCTGGCATGGCAATCGCGGACATCTCGCGCCTCCCTTGTGCTCCTAGTTCTGCCGGTCTATCGCAGCGAAGGGCGTCGCGATAGGGCCGATGGTCACAACATTCGACCCGTCTTTAGGACGGAAGGATCGCCTCCCACTCCTGGTCAGCGCCAAACCGAAAGCTATTTCAGGACCAGTACGCTAGTGGACCGTAACGCTCATTTGATTAGCGTACCAGCTATCATGAGCGCATGTTCGAATCCACTGGAGCCGTCGTCTTGACCGACGTTGAACGCACCGAGTTGGTCCGCCGGGCCAGAGCGCGTCGGTTGCGCAGCTCCGACAGCCAGCGGGCCAAATTGGTGCTGCTGCTCGCTGAGGGAGCGTCGTACGCGGCGATCCAGGAGCGGCTGGGCTGCAGTGCCGTGTACATCAGCCGGTGGAAGCAACGCTTTCTCGCTGAGCGCTTGGCCGGCCTGTATGGCAGGCATCAGGGCAGCCGGGCGACGGCAGCGTCGCAACGCTTGGAGGCGCGCATCCTGGCCGCGACTCGGAAGCCACCCCCGGACGGCAGCACCCAGTGGAGCTCGCGCAAGCTGGCCGAGCAACTGGGGATCTCGCACATGCGCGTGGCTCGGGCCTGGGCCCGCGCGGGGCTGAAGCCGCATCGGCTGGAGCGGTACCTGGCTTCCAACGATCCCGACTTCGAGGCCAAGGCGCTGGACGTCATCGGGCTGTATCTGAATCCGCCGCAACACGCGGTCGTGTTCAGCCTCGACGAGAAGACCGCGATTCAAGCGCTGGATCGGCGTGACCCGATCCTGCCGCTCTCCCCGGGACGCGCCGAGCGGCACGGGTTCGAGTACGTGCGCAATGGCACCTTGTCGCTCTATGCGGCGCTCAACACCAGGACGGGAGAGGTGCTGGGCCGGACCGCGGCACGACACACCAGCGAGGAGTTCGTCGCCTTCCTCGCCAGCCTGGCGGCAGCCCATCCCCGGCGTCGCGAGATCCACGTCATCCTCGACAACCTCTCCACCCACAAGACCCGCCGCGTCGAGGAGTTCCTGGGCCTGCATCCCAACGTGCACTTGCACTTCACGCCCACCTATTCGTCCTGGCTCAACCAGATCGAGCTGTGGTTCAAGAAGGTGGAGCGTGACGTCATCGCCCGGGGCATCTTCACGTCGACCACCGACCTGCACCGCAAGCTGATGCGCTACATCCGCGCCACCAATCGAAACCCCAAGCCGATCAAATGGAGCTACGCCGACCCCAGCCATCGGATCCGTGCTAACCATTCAGCCGTTACGGTCCACTAGTAGGCTCGGGAAGCTACGGAGCCGCGTCCTTAGACGTCGGCTATCGCGTCGGAATCCGCTCGTGACCGTCGCGTCGCCATCCCGGACCTTCGGCTCGCAGTCCACACAGAGCGCGGATAGGAACCCGTCATCTCCGCCGAGCCGACACGAGGGCTGGAGCGGCACCACCCGCCGCGCAGCGCGGCCAGTCGGTTCCGGGGCCGCGGTGGGGAGACATGAATGGCGGTCATCGGTCTACGGCCGTTGACGGCCCTCCACCATCGCCCGAATAATGCCCACGGCGTTGCCAAGCTCCCAGAGAGCAAGGGCACCCCAGGCCGCACGACGCGACATTCGTTCGGCCTTGACGGCGCATGCTATGTAGACGCCTGCCGCCGAGGAAGCCGCCGCGACCCACGCCGCCGCAAGGCGAAGGTGATGCGCGATGAAGGTCGCTGCGGCGAGCCACCGTGATGTCATTGGAGCATCCATCGTGTGCACCTCCTGTCGTTGTTGCGCGGCGTCCCGATTACCCACCGCCGCATCCGGCCGCACCGCGGCTAGTCGGACCGCCCCCACGGTGGGGTGAGACGCAAGCTCTCGACACCTTTTGGGCAGATCAGGCTGGTGCAAGAACGCCACAGCAAATACGACCCGTCCGTTCGCACCGAGGAGCCGGTCGACAGAGCTACCGAATCAGTTCTACCGCGCCGGCTGCGACCTCATCGATATGATCGCCGGTCCGATCCGACCACGTCTGCCTCGGCGTAGGCGCGGTTCGTTGATCCCGTCCAATGGCGCCGATAGCTTCGAAGTGCATCGCCAAAGGAATCAACGCAAAGGGACGCCGTGCTTTGTGGCTCAACTCGTGAGCAACACTCCCGAGGAAGAGATCCTCCATCGTGCTGTGTTGCCCATTGCCGACCACGATGAGGTCTGCGTCCTCGGTGTCGGCGACGTGCAATATCCCTGTTGCTGGATGCCCTTCGACAACGATGATCCGATGCTTGACGTCCTTGCTGGTCAGGGGCCCAAACAACTCCTTCTTGACATGCGATCGCACCTCGTCGCCCAGGTAGTCGAACTCCCGCAGGCGAACGTCTCTCACTGTCGTACCGCCAGAGGCGGCGATAGGCTTCAGCACATGCACCGCGATGATCTCGGCGCCGCGGGATGCTGCCTCCTGGATTGCCCATTCGAGTGCGGCGTCCGATGCCGCCGACCCACTCACTCCCACAACGATCTTCTGCGTGCTCACAACGTCCGCCTTGGCATTTGAGGATTGTTCGCTCAGGGTCATCTAATCGCCAGGTCGGAGGCCTGTCAAGAGGCGTTGGTCCCGACTTATCATCACGCCTGCCGTGTCGCGCCGCGATGGCTGGCCCGCTCCGCACGCCCTCGACCGGCTGCGCCAGCTGCGGCAATGCAGCGGCATCCTCACCGAGACACCGATTGGGCTCCGCAAACGAGGGCCTTCGTACTCATCCAAGCCTCCGGCGGCCACGCCGTTGCGCGTGCCTGACCAACGACCTCGGCATCCACGCGCTTGCCGATGAAGTCCGTGGCCGAAATGATGTCGACGAGGGCTCCGTCGATCCCGGTCACCGGCATGGCGACCTCACACGCCCTCTGGCGCCGACGCAAAACGTGACTGTGCTTCGCGGAGCGGGTCGGGGATGCGGCCGCCGAGTCGAAGCAGGACGGCTCCGGCCACCACCGCGGCAAGCGCGCCACCCCACCAGACGGCGTCTGGCGAGGTCTGCAGGAGCAGGCCACCAATCGCCGGGCCGAGGCCCAGGGAGATGCTGAAGGTCAGACTGTAGAGAGACACGTAGCGGCCGAGCAGATGGGCTGGGGCCATGTCCGCGACCAGTGGCCCGAGAACGACAATGTGTACGCATTCGCCGATTGCGAAGACGATCGCAACGCCGGCGAGGAGACTGGTCGCAGCGAGCTCCGAGGGGATGAGCGTCGCTGGCAGCACCGCGAGCAGGCTGACCGCAAAAAGCGCGCTGGCCGCCGCGAAAGCGTGTGTGCGTTCCATCCGTGCCACGACGCGCACCGCCGGGATCTGCGCGACGACGACGAAGCACGTGTTGACGAGGACGAGGATCCCGATCGCTGCGGGGCCGAGTGATGTGTGGGTCTTTGCAAATGGCGGCAGGATGTTGGAGAAGAACGTGTGGCCGACGACGACGAGCACGATATTGGCTGCGATCACAGTGAGGAAGAGCCGATCTCGAGCGACGGCGCGAAAGCCGGTTCCGTTGGCGTCTGTCGCTGTGACGGTCTCGGCTCGCGGGCTCGGTACGGCAGCGAGCACGATCAGCGCGAAACCGGCGTAGGTGACGGCGTCGAAGAAATAGAGCGTTTGGAACGAGCTGAGCTGCTGTGCGGATGCGATGACGAAGCCGGCTACGGTCGCGCCGGCGCCGAGACCGAAGTTGCCCGCGACGCGATTGAGCGCGAAGGCTGCCGCTCGCTGATCGCGCTTGACCAACCTGATGGTCAATTGCCGGTTGGCCGTCCCTGCCGCGCCGATTCCGGCTCCGCTGACAATCGAGCAGGCAAAGGCCTGCCAGGGACGGTCTACGTAGGCGAAGCCGGCGTAGCCTAGGGCGCTCGCCAGGCTTCCTGCGACCACGATCGCTTTAGCGGAGTGCCGGTCGAGCAGCGCTCCCGTCGGCAGGGTGGCGATTGCGGCTGTCCCCATGGTCGCCGCGAGAACCAGTCCGGCTATTGACGTCGAAAAGCCACGTATCTGGTGCAGATAGATGATCTCAAAGGGAAGAATGAGCCCGTAACCGAAGTAGTTGAGGGCGTTTCCCGCTTGAAGAATGAGCACGGGGCGAGAGAGCCCGGTGCGCCAACCCGCGATGAAGTGTGAGACGCCGCGGTTCATCCGCCTATAGGCCTCGCCGCGGGCCGAATCGCCGCGACGGGAAGCGCCTCAGGCACTGGCGCCGCGATACCGTTGACTCATGCGGCCGACGGTACGAGGCGCCGATGCTGACCGTCTTGAACGATCCTGCGGCCGACGCTCGGACTCGATCAGGTTCGGACCTGGCGCTTACGGCGTCGAGCGCGCAGAGGTCTACATCTCGACGCGCGGCTTCGATCCGCACCGGCACGACACCTACGGGATCGGCGTCACGACGGCCGGCGTGCAGGTATTTCGTTACCGCGGCTCGCAACGTGTCTGCCTGCCCGGTCAGCTGCATGTCCTGCATCCCGACGAGACGCACGACGGCGGCCCAGGAACCGAGGACGGCTTCGGTTACCGGATCCTCTACATCGCGCCCGAGCTCGTCCGGGGCGCCCTCGGTGGTCGCGCGCTACCGTTCGTCGCCGATCCCGTCCAGGAGCCGAAGCCGACGGCTCGACCCATCGTTGCCCTGCTCGCCGACATCGACGACCCGATCAGCGAGCTGAGCTGCGCCGAGATCGCGGTGGCGGTCGCCGACTGCCTCCTGTCGCTCGGTGACTGCCCCGACCGCCGCCGAGCCACGGTCGACATCAGGGCAGTCGAGCTCGTACGCGAGTATCTCGCGGCCCACGCACGGGAGCAGACGCCGGCGTCGACTCTCGAAAAGATCGCGGGCACCGACCGCTTCACGATCACCCGCCACTTCCGATGGGCGTTCGGGACGAGCCCCGACCGCTACCGGACGCTGCGCCGCCTGGCGCTCGCGCAAGCCGCGATCGAGAGCGGGCAGTCACTCGCGCAAGTCGCTGCCGAGGCGGGTTTCGCCGACCAGAGCCACATGACGCGACACTTCAAGCGGACCTACGGATTGACGCCGACCCGGTGGAGGGCCCTCACAGCCGCCTCGTCGACTGAACGTCTCGAGACCAATGGCCACCTGCCACAGTCGCGGTCTTTGCCGCTAACGTCCGCCGAGAGTCGCGCGACTTAGAGTAGTTTTGCAGGAAAGAACATCAATCAGGGAATGAGTACTAGTCCCTGCAAAGTGACCGATCCCCGCAAGCTGGAATCCACTGCAGTGCAATGGTCTGCGAATCGGCGAGACAGGACTCGAACCTGCGACCCCTGGTCCCCCAGACCAGTACTCATTTCCTTGATGAGTGCTGAGTTCGATTTAGAGTGCTTTCGTCGGGAAATGGTTGCAATGACGACTAGAGCGCGCCTAGTGGAATCCGTTGGAATAGCGTCGACATCCACAGAGGTTTATTGAGCGTACCCCATCTCCCCTCTTCCCCCATTGTTCTTGCACCTCGAACTGGGCCGCATCGTAACGGGGCCACCAAGGGCGCATGGGATGACCATCTGCGGCTCGGTTTATTCGATTCGACCCTCCCCGGCTCCTGGAGCGGAAGACGGGGCCTGCACGCGCAATTCAACCTTGGGAAGGGGGCGGTCCGTTTTTGTATTCAGCTGCGCCCGACAAACCGCTCAGGATGTCTATCCACCCCCATTTTCGAGCGCGATCACATGGCCTTCGCCAGTCACCATCGGCCAATCAAGTGGGAGTGGACGGCAGCCATCTCAATACTCGATTGCTCCGGTCCTCCACCCTACAGTCCGCCGAGCTCAACCACCCGCTCACTGTGCGCCCGTCAAGTAGCTCTCCGACGTTGTGAGCACTCCACCGCTCATGTCCGCCAAACCGGGGCAGGCTCGCCTCAGCCCTGACCACCTTCCACCCGCCCCTCATCCACCGACCAGTCATGACGGTTGCAGAGGAGTACCAGGTTGTCCAGGTGTCGTCCGACGAGATGAATGACGAGTTGATGCCCTCTACGAGACTGCGGCAAGACACGTGGACTGCGCTTCACTCGGCGCCACCGCCGCTCGAATCGAGACGGCAGGCGGTGACTGCAGCGAGTTATGCACCGTGCAATGGCCGATCGCTCGACGGACTGCCTCGACGCGAGACTCAGTTGTGGTCGAAGGCAGGTGTACCTCGATGGCGATGCTGGCGACGCGCCAGGGTGGCGTCTCGCTCATCGTCCACGTGCAACGCACCGTCGGCCTCTCCCCTCCGGAGCCCAAGCCGCGGCGGGCGTAATGGGCGACGCACGACGCCAGGGATGCGACGAAGAGATCGATGGGGGTCGGACCAGCATCATCGCCTCCAGACTCTCGGGGCTGGTCGACGATCACTTCATGACCGCGCACCGTGATCCGATGGCGGTCACCGCCGAGGCTGACCACTGTCAGTTCCATGGCTGCTTTAGGTGCAGATGATCGGGCCGCCGGCGGCCGACTCGTAGAACTCGCCCACGGTGATGATGTCCTGCACCTGGGGGATGAAATCGTCCTTGGTGAGCCCGAACAAGTCGACGGACGCCTTGCACGCATATAGGCCAGCGCCGGTGTCG
>JBAPWO010000013.1:0-13149 GCA_049283735.1 Candidatus Dormiibacterota bacterium | reverse complement strand
GAGCAGGCTGCTGCAGCCGCGGCGCACGCGGACGCGATCGCGGCGGAGCAGGCTGCGGCCGCGCCACCCGAGGAGCCCGCGCCGGCGGGAGCCGCCGCCGCCGCAGCGGGGGAGGCGAAGAGCTGATGGCCGATGTCACCGCGGCGATGGTCAAGGCCTTGCGGGAGCGCACCGGCGCGGGGATGATGGACTGCAAGCGCGCCCTGGTCGCTTGCGACGGCGACATGGACCGGGCCGAGGACTGGTTGCGTGCCAAGGGATTCTCCCGTGCAGCGGCGAAAGCAGGGCGGAGCACCAATGAGGGCCTCGTCGACGCGTACATCCACCATGCCGGCGGCATCGCCAAGCAGGGCGCGCTCATCGAGATCAACTGCGAATCGGACTTCGTCGCCAAGACCGACGACTTCAAGGACCTCGCGCACACGCTCGCACTCCAGGTCGTCGGCATGGCGCCGACGTACGTCCGCCGCGAGGATGTTCCGGCGGACATCGTCGAGCGCGAGCGCGCCGTCTATCGCGAGCAGGTGCAGGGCAAGCCCGAGAACATCGTGGAGAAGATCCTCACCGGCAAGCTCGATGCCTTCTACGCACAGATCTGCCTGCTCGAACAGCCCTGGATCAAGGACGACAAGAAGAAGGTCGGCGACCTCGTGACCGAGGCGATCTCGAAGCTCGGCGAGAACATCTCGGTGGCCCGATTCGCCCGCTTCGCCGTTGGCGCTGAGAGCACCGAGAGTGACAGCGCGACCGCGAGCGCGACTGTGGCCGAGTGAGCGTCGAAGCCACCAACATGGAACTTGCCGCGGTGGCGGGACGGGCGAGCGACGGACGCAGGCCGGTGTTCTCGCGGGTGATCCTCAAACTCGGCGGCGAGGCGCTCCTCGGGACCGCCGGATACGGCATCGATTACGGTGCCGCGCGCCAGATCGGCGAGCAGCTCACCCACATCGTCGAGCGCGGCGTGCAGGTCGCGATCGTCGTTGGTGGCGGCAACATCGTGCGCGGCACCGAGGCCGCCCAGCACGGGATCGACCGCGTCACCGCCGACTATATGGGCATGCTCGCGACGGTGATCAACGCGCTCGCGCTGCGCGACGCCATCGAGCAGTTCGGGATCGTGTGCCGCCTGCAGAGCGCGATCGCGATGCAGCAGGTGGCGGAGCCGTTCATCCCGCGACGCGCGGTGCGGCATCTGGAAAAGGGTCGCCTGGTCATCCTCGCCGCGGGCACCGGGAACCCGTTCTTCACGACCGACACGACCGCCGCGCTCCGCGCCGTCGAGATCGGCGCCGACGTGCTGCTCAAGGCCACAAAGGTCGACGGTATCTACAGCGCCGACCCGCACAAGGTCAGCACCGCGACACGCCTGCCGAACCTGACGTACATGGACGTGCTCAATCGCGGCCTCGCGATCATGGACAGCACCGCGGTGACACTGTGCATGGACAACCGCATGCCGATCATCGTCTTCGACCTCTTCACCCAGGGGAACATCGAGCGCGTGATCCTCGGTGAGCAGATCGGGACCCGCGTCGATGCCGAGGGCGACGCCGGGTGACCGACCGCGACAAGCCCGACGACCCCGAGCAGCAGATCGCGCAGCGGATCGCGGACGCGAACCTGCGCATGGAGAAGAGCGTCGAGGCCCTGCATCGCGAATTGATGACCGTGCGCACCGGCCGCGCGTCGCCCGCGCTGCTGGAGCGATTGCACGTCGACTACTACGGGTCGCCGACACCGCTCCAGACCATCGCCGGGATCAGCGTCCCGGAGGCCAGCATGCTGGTCATCCAGCCCTACGACCGCAGCTCGCTCGGCGCCATCGAGAAGGCGATCCAGAAGAGCGACCTCGGGCTCAACCCGAGCAACGACGGCCAGGTGATCAGGGTGGCGATCCCGCAGCTCACCGAGGAGCGCCGCAAGGAGCTCGTCAAGGTGATTCATCGCAAGGCCGAGGAGGCGCGCGTGGCGGTGCGCAACATCCGCCGAGACGAGGTCGACCATCTGCGCCGCGTCGAGAAGGACGGCCACGTCAGCAAGGACGAGGTCGCCACCAAGCTCATCGATGTGCAGAAGGTCACCGATCAGTTCATCGCCAGGATCGACGACGCCATCCAGAGGAAGGAGGCTGAGATCCTCGAGGTCTGACCGAGACCCGCGCCGAAACGGCCGACGCCTTCGGGGCGTTCTGACCCAGAGCCCCACAATGCAGCGCCCACCCGCTCCCGCCGCGATCCCGCCTCCCGCAAGGGCGGATCTGCCGCGGCACGTCGGCATCATCATGGACGGCAATGGACGCTGGGCCCGCCAGCGCCACCTCCCGCGCGTCGCCGGCCACCGAGCGGGTGTCCGAGCGATCCGTCCGGTGATGGAGGCGTGTCACCAGGCAGGCGTGCACATCCTCACGCTCTACGCCTTCAGCACTGAGAACTGGCAGCGGCCGCGCGGCGAGGTGACCGCGCTGATGCGGCTGTTCGGCGAGACCATCGACCGCGAGGTCGGCGAGCTGCACGAGAACGGTGTCCAGATCCGCGTGCTCGGGGACCGGGCAGGGCTTAGCGAATCGCTCCAGGAGAAGGTGGCGCAAGCCGAGGCGCTCACCGCGAGCGACACTTCGGCGATCCTCAACGTCGCCATCAACTACGGTGGCCGCCGCGAGATCGTCGACGCGATTCGCGAGCTGGCCGGCGCCGGCGCCGACCTCACATCGCTCGACGAGCCGGCGATCAGCGACGCCCTCTACACCCGCGGTCTTCCCGATCCTGACCTCATCGTGCGCACCGCCGGCGAGCTCCGGATCAGCAATTTCCTGCTCTGGCAGGCCGCCTATGCCGAGCTCTACGTCACCGACACCCTCTGGCCCGATTTCGGCGAGACGGCGATCCACGACGCGCTCTCCGACTTCTCGAGCCGCGAGCGCAAATTCGGGACCATCCCTGCGCCCGTCGAGCGAGTCCCCGCCCACGCCGGCACCGTTGCGCACGCCACCCGGGCGGAATGAACCTCGCCGTCAGGGTGGTGTCGGGGCTGGTGCTCGTGGGGGTCATCGTCGCCGCGCTCTGGATCGGGACGGCCGCCGTCGCCGCCGTGGTCGGAGCGGGAGCACTGATCGGCGCATGGGAGCTGCGCGGGCTCCTCGGGCGGATCGGGCCGACCCCGCCGCCCGCGTGGTTGATCCTGCCGCTCAGCGTCTGGCTCGGGATCCGGTTCGTCCTGCCGGCGTCGGACATGGCGGCGGACTGGGCGTTTGCGGCGGCCGCGGTCATCGGCCTGCTCGCCGGCCTCGGGACCCGGGAACGTTTTACCGGCTGGGCGCTGGCGGCCGGCGGCGCCACCTACGTCGGCCTGTGCCTCGGGTTCTGGGTGGCGATCTACCGCTGGCACCCGACCGACTCGACGCATCTGGGGTTCCGGCTCGTCATCCTCGCGCTCGCGGGCGCGGTGATCGGCGACACCGCCGCATATCTCGTCGGGTCGGCTTTCGGCCGTCATCCCTTCTTCCACTCGATCTCTCCGCGCAAATCGGCGGAGGGTGCGGCGGCAGGGGCGATCGCCTCGATACTTGTCGGCGCCATCGCCGGCCCGTTGCTGATCGGCATCAGCGTCCCCCTCGGCGCCGTTCTCGGCGCCCTCACCGCGGTCGCCGCTCAGGGCGGGGACCTGGTCGAGTCGGCGATCAAACGCGAGGCCGGAGTCAAGGACTCGGGCACGCTGATCCCCGGCCATGGGGGCCTGCTAGACCGGGCCGACAGCCTTGTCCTGCTCGCCCCGGTCGTATATTGCTACCTGAAGCTGATCGCATTCCCGTAACTCCGCCGAAAGCGGTGGCGTGCTCTGCTCTACTTCGAATCGAGGGATCTGCGCACAAGTGACCCACCCCACGCCCCGCCGACGCGTCGTCCTGCTGGGCGCGACCGGTTCGATCGGCCGTCAAGCCTGTGACGTCATTGCCAGGTTCCCCGACCGATTCGAGCTGGTCGGTGCCGTGGCGGGGAGTGATGGCGCCGCGCTGGCGGCAGTCGCGACTCGCTTCGGGGTGACCCGCACCGCGCTCGTGCACGGCGACCCCCGGGGCGCGGCGCCCCCCGGGTGTGCGACCGGCATGGATGCCGCATGTGAGATCGCCGCGATGGATTCCGATGTGGTCTGCGTCGCGATTACCGGGGCCGCCGCGATCCGGCCGACGCTCGCCGCGATCGATGCCGGGGCCACGGTCGCGACGGCCACCAAGGAGGTCCTGGTCATGGCCGGCGAGCTGGTCAAGGCTCGCGCCGCCGCCGCCGGGGCACGCATCATCCCGATCGACAGCGAGCACTCGGCGCTCTGGCAATGCCTGCGCGGTGAAGACCCGGCCTCCGTGTCCCGGCTGGTGCTCACCGCGAGTGGCGGCCCGTTCCTCCGGCGTCCGATCGACACGTTTGCTACGATCACACCGGCCGAGGCACTCGCTCACCCGACCTGGAACATGGGACCGAAGGTCACCATCGACTCGGCCACGATGATGAACAAGGGGCTCGAGATCATCGAGGCGCATTTCCTTTTCGACACCGCCTACGCGTCGATCGACGTCGCCATTCAGCCAACCAGCATCGTGCACAGTTGGGTCGAGTTCCAGGACGGCGCCGTGGTTGCCCAGATGGGCGTTCCGGACATGCGTGTGCCCATCGCGCTGGCGCTTGCCGATGGCGAGCGGCTTCCCGGTGTCGGTCCGCCCCTCGACCTTCGTGACGCCTCGCCGCTCGAGTTCCTTCCCGTTGACGGGGCCCGGTTCCCGGCTGTAGCGCTCGCGCGGACGACGGGGGAATGTGGGGGGCTCGCCCCCTGCATCTTCAACGCCGCCAACGAGGAGGCCGTGATCGCGTTCATGACGGGAGCGTGCCGCTTCGACGAGATCGTCCCGCTCGTGGGTGCGGCGCTGGCAGCCTTCGACGAAGGCGACGCCGCGACACTGGACGGCGTGCTGGCCGCCGACGCCTGGGCGCGCGGATTCGTCCGCGCGAGCACTGCTGGAGCGATCGCCACGCGATGACCCAGTTCCTCATCTACGCCGGAGCCTTCATCCTCGTCCTCGTCTCGGTGATCACCGTCCACGAGTTCGGGCATTTCGCGGTCGGCAAGCTCTCGGGCATCAAGGTCGAGGAATTCGCGATCGGGTTCGGTCCCAAGCTCTACTCGCGCCGGATCGGCGAGACCCTCTACGCGATTCGAGCGATCCCCGCCGGCGGTTTCGTGCGTATGGCCGGCATGCTCGGGCTCGCCGGCGAAAGTGATGCCGGGGAACGCAACTTCTACCGCGCGTCGCGACCCCGCCGCTTCGCGACCGTGTCGGCGGGCATCGTCGTGAACTTCATCTTCGGCGGGCTGATCTTCGCGATCGTCGACATGCAGCCGACCCCCTACAACTTCGCGTCGCACGCAGCCGCGGGTAAGGCAGGCCTCGCGTCCGGCGACACCATCCTCGCGATCAATGGGCATGCGATCCGCCAGGACAACGCCGCGGACGTGACCACCGATTTGCACAACGCGACCATCGCAAGCCAGGGAAACCCGCTGACGGTTCTCTACCGCGCGTCGGACGGCAGCACGCGCACGACCACGCTGACGCCGACGCTCACCGTCACCAATATCGTCAGCGGCGGGACGCTGCCCGAAGGGGCGCTCGCGGTGACGTCGATCAACGGAACCCCGGTCGGCAGCGGCGACCCGGCGGCGCTGCTGGGCAGCGGTTCCCCGGTCACCATCAGCGGCTTCCTTGAGAACGCCGACGGATCGCCATCCAGGTACTTCACGAACGTCACCATGTCCGGGATCAAGGACGGCTACGCGACCAACAACGCGATCCGGGCGAGCTGGATCATGGGCGTTGTCCCCGGCTTCGACGGCTTGAGCCCTCCGGCCGCGATCGCCACCGGGTTCAGCGCGATCCCGACGTTCATCTGGGCCGAGGTCACCGGGATCTACGGCCTCATCGTCCATCCGCCCCAGGGCGGCATCAATGGACCCCAGGGCTTCACGGGGCCCGTCGGCATCGCGCAGGAGACGGCGGTCGCCACCAACAATGGATTTCTCGGACCGAACGGGCTGGTGTGGTGGATCGGGTTCATCAGCCTCAACCTCGGCTTCGTCAACATGCTGCCGATCCCCTTCCTCGACGGCGGCAAACTGCTGTTCATCCTCATCGAATCGGTGCGCCGCCGCCGCCTCAACCCGAAGGTCGAGGCCGCCATCACCGCGGTCGGTCTGGCGGTGGTCGTCCTCTTCGCCGTGTATGTCACCATCGGAGACGTGACCCGACTATGACCACCCAGAACACGCAAACCAGAGAGCGCCGGCCGACGGTTCCGGTTCGCGTCGGGACGGTCGTCATCGGTGGGGCCGCACCGATCGCGGTGCAGACCATGACCAAGACCCAGACCGAGGACGCGGCCGCCACCATCGCCCAGATCGAGCGCGCCGCGAAGGCGGGCGCCGATGTCATCCGGGTGACGTGCGACACGCGTGATGCCGCCGCGGCGTTGCACGAGATCGTCCGCGAGTCGCCGATCCCGATCGTCGCCGACATCCACTACGACGCACCGCTCGCCCTGCTCGCGCTCGAAGCCGGGGTGCACTGCCTGCGCCTCAATCCGGGCAACATCACCGACAGCGCGAAGGTCGCCGACATCGCGCGCGAGGCGAAGGCACGCAACGTGCCGATTCGCATCGGCGTGAACGCGGGCAGCATCCCGCAGCGCAAGGAGCTGACCCGCGGCCGCGGCGGATCGATCGAGGAGACGGCGCAGAACATGATCGCCGCCGCGTTGAGCCATATCCGGGTTCTCGAGGAGCTCGACTTCCGCGACATCAAGGTCTCGCTCAAGGCGAGCGATGTGCTCACCAACCTCGCGGCCAACCGAGCCTTCGTCGCACTCGGCAACCGCTACCCGCTGCACCTCGGGCTCACCGAAGCGGGGCCGGTGGACACGGGGAGCATCAAGAGCGCTCTCGGGATCGGCCTCCTGCTCGCCGAGGGGATCGGGGACACGATCCGCGTCTCCCTGGTCGGCTCGCCCGAGGAGGAGGTGCGGGTCGCGCGCCAGATCCTCGCCAATCTCCAGGAGCGCGGCGACGGGCCGAACCTGGTCGCCTGCCCGACCTGCGGCCGGCTCGAGATCGACATGATGCCGATGGTCGCGCAGGTGTCCAAGGCACTCGAGGGCGTGAAGCGAACCATCACGGTGTCGGTGATGGGCTGCGTCGTCAACGGGCCCGGTGAGGGCATGCACGCGGACATCGGCATCGCCGGCGGCCGCCAGAAGGGCATTCTGTATCGCAATGGCAAGGTGGTCTCGACCCTGCCCGAGGGCGAGCTCGTGAGCGCGCTGCTCGATGAATTGCACGAGATCGCCGAGGAAGATGCACGGCTGATCGCCGACGGCAAACCGCTGCCCGTCGGTCTGAGCGAGCGCGAGGCCGTCCTCACGTAGACTGCTCGGCCATGGCCGACGGAAAGCGAATCACCGCGCAGAGCGAGGATTTCGATCGCTGGTACACGGACGTGGTCCGTCGTGCCGAGCTCGCCGACTACTCGCCCGTGCGCGGCTGCATGGTCATCCGTCCCTATGGATATGCGCTGTGGGAGCACATCCAGCGCGCGCTCGACGACATGATCAAGCGCACCGGCCACGAGAACATGTACTTCCCGCTCTTCATCCCGGAGTCGTACCTGCAGAGGGAGGCGGATCACGTCGAGGGCTTCGACCCACAGGTGGCGTGGGTGACCCGCGGCGGCGGCAAGGAGCTCGAGGAGCGTCTTGCGGTGCGGCCGACCAGCGAGACGATCATCTGCTCGATGTATGCCGACTGGATCCACTCGTGGCGCGATCTGCCCGTGAAGATCAACCAGTGGTGCAACGTGGTCCGCTGGGAGCATCGCACCCGGCTGTTCCTGCGTACCACCGAGTTTCTCTGGCAGGAGGGCCACACGTTCCATCAGCTCGACAGCGAAGCGGCATACGAGGTCGACACCATGCTCGACTGCTACCGCGAGCTCACCGAGGACTGGCTTGCCATCCCCGTGATCAAAGGGCTCAAGACCGAGTCAGAGAAGTTTCCCGGCGCGCGCTACACGGTCAGCATCGAGGCGATGATGGCCGACGGCTGGGCGCTGCAATCGGGCACGTCCCACCACCTCGGCCAGAACTTCACCCGCGCGTACGACATCGCGTACAGCGACCGCGACAACCAGCGCCAGCACCCATTTGAGACATCGTGGGGGCTCTCCACTCGGACGGTCGGCGCGGTGATCATGGCCCACGGCGATGACATGGGCTTGATCCTCCCGCCGAAGGTGGCTCCCGTGCAGGTTGTCGTGGTGCCGATCACACGCAGCAATGACGAGGCCGGCGCCGCGGTCGTCGAGGAGGCGGCCGCGCGTCTCGAGCGCGAGTGCCCCGCCGGAGTCCGTCTGCGTATCGACCGTCGCGAAGGGATGCGCCCCGGCGAGAAGTACGCGCACTGGGAGTTGCGCGGCGTTCCGTTGCGCATCGTGGTCGGGGCCAAGGATCTGGCCGGCGGCAACGTCACCCTCGTGCACCGCGTCGACGGCACGCAGGAGACCGTTCCCCTCACCGGGCTGGCGGCCGAGCTCCCGCGCCTGCTCGAGGCATCGCAGCGGGCAATCTTCGAACGCGCTCGCAAGCGCCTCGACGAGCGCAGTGTCGACGTCTTCAGCGTCGACGAGTTGATTGCGGCATTCGCGGAACGCCCGGTCTTCGCGACCGCTCCGATGTGCAACACCGAGGAGTGCGAGACCGCGGTCAAGAATGCGGTGCATGCGCTGACGGTGCGCGTGCTGCGTGCCGACCGGCCCGCGGACGGTGCGCCGTGCATCGCCTGTGGGAAGCCCGCCGAGTTCTACGCGCTCCTGGCCCGCTCGTACTGAGGCGCGTTCTCAGGACTGATCGGCAGAGATCCGCTCGAGGTGCGCCCAGAAGGCGTCGACCGCGGGAGTGTGCAGGTCGCGGCGTCGCGCCGCGGCGAACGACTGCGAAACGCCCCGCCCGGGGAGCGGGATGATCACGAGCCGTCCGGCGGCGATGTCCTGTTCGACGACCGAGCGCGGCATGGCCGCGAACCCAAGCCCGGCAAGGAGTGCCGCATGGAGCGCGCCCTCTTCGAGCTCGAGCGTGTTCTCGGGGTCGACGTGGGCGCCGAGTGCGTGCGCGGCCAGAGCCTCGGTCGCGCTGCCGCGCTCATGGGCGAGATGGCGATGGGTCACGAGGTCGCGCACCGCGGTGCGGCTCGACGCCAGCGGATGATGCGCGGCCACCACGGTGACCAGTTGCGTGTGTTCGAGGACAACCGTCTCGACGCCGGGGACGCGCACCGACGACCCGGCGAGGATGATGTCGGCCCGACCCTCGATGAGCATCGCTACCAGGGACCGCATCGGCGCCAGCGCGAGCCGCACGTTGATCTCGGGATGCTCGGCGACAAAGGGCGCGAGCCAGTCCGAGAGTCGATGCGCGCCCATGACGCGTCCCGCCGCGACGGTCAGCTCACCACGCTCGAACGCGAGGTACCCGGCGCGCAACTCTTCGATCTGGCCCACATCCTCGAGGACGCGAACCGCGAGCTGACGGAGCGCACGGCCGACGTCGGTGAGCTGCACGTTCCGACCCACGCGCTGGAGCAGCGGCAGACCGAGGGTGGCCTCGAGGCGCCGCACCACGCCGCTGACCGATCCCTGGGAGAGGCCGAGCGCCTCGGCGGCGGCGGTCACGTGTTCGCGTTCGGCGACCGCGAGAAAGGTGTGCAGCTGATCGAGGGTGATCCGGGGCCGCGGGTGTCGAGGACGCGTCTGCGGCGTGGCCATCGCG
The DNA here is from genome assembly GCA_049283735.1 of Candidatus Dormiibacterota bacterium. Lineage (GTDB taxonomy): Bacteria > Chloroflexota > Dormibacteria > Aeolococcales > Aeolococcaceae > Palsa-851. Next base: position 3,289 of record JBAPWO010000013.1, on the reverse strand, counting down.
GCGTCAGCCGCGAGACGCCGGTTCCGGGAGGAGGCCGCTGGCGTCAACGGCCGCGAGCACCGCGGCAACCGATTCGTCGACGGTCTGGATCCCGCTGTCGACGATCACGTCGGGTGCGTCCGGGGCCTCGTACGGATCCGAGATGCCCGTGAAGTGGTCGATCTCGCCGGCAAGCGCGCGCTTGTACAGCCCCTTGACATCGCGCTCCGAGAGCACGTCGATCGAGCAGCGGACGTAGACCTCGACAAAGCGGCCGATGCGCCTGCGCACCTCCGCGCGAGTGTCCTTGTACGGGGAGATGGCCGCAGTGATGGCGACGACGCCGTTGCGGGTGAGCAGCTCCGCGACGAATCCGATGCGCCGGATGTTGATATCGCGATCCTCTTTGCTGAACCCGAGCCCGGCACTGAGGGTCTGACGGACCTCATCGCCGTCGAGCACCTCGACGTTCAGGCCGCGGGTGCGCAGCTCGGCGGCGATGCGCTGCCCGATCGTCGACTTGCCGGCACCGGACAGACCGGTGAACCAGATCGTGAGCCCGCTCATCCAGCGATCGGTGCGGCGACTGCGTAGGCCGCGCGAAGGATTTCCGCGACCTCGGGCCTGGTGAATTCGTGCGGGATCGGGTCGCCGCGGGTGAGCATCTCGCGAACCCGGGTCCCGCTCAGGATCACGCGGTCGTCGGCGCCGTGCGGGCACGTCTTGGTGCTGGCCATGCTCTCGCACGCCCGGCAGTAGAAGGAATGCTCGAACTTGTACGCCGCGAAGCCGAGACGTTCGGCACCGCCGAGCTCGTCGAAGAGCGTCTGGGCGTCGTAGGTGCCGTAGTAGTTGCCAACCCCGGCCGCGTCACGACCGATGATGAAGTGCGTGCAGCCGTAGTTTCGGCGCACCAGGCCGTGGTAGATCGCCTCGCGGGGTCCGGCGTATCGCATCGCGCCCGGGAAGACCCCCAGCACCACGCGGTTCGGCGGGTAATAGCCGTCCAGCAGCACGCGGTAGCACTGCATCCGGACGTCGAAGGGCACGTCGTCGCCCTTGGTCACACCCGACAGGGGGTGGAGCAACAGTCCGTCGACCTGCTCGAGCGCGACCTTGGTCAGATACTCGTGAGCGCGATGCACGGGATTGCGAGTCTGGAATCCGACCACGGTCGACCAGCCGCGTTCGGCGAGCGCCGCGCGCGTCTCCGCAGGAGTGGACGGTACGTCGCCGGCAGGCTGCGCCGCGACCCGAACCGGGCCGGCGACCACCGTCGGTCCCTGCGCGAACAGGGCGGCGACACCGGGGTGTGCCTGGTCGTTGGTCCGGTACACCTCGCGTGCCTCGGTGTCGAGGTCTCGATCGTAGATCTCGGTCACCGTGAGCGAGCCGAGCAGACGATCGTCGGCGTCGCGCAGAGCGACGACCGCGCCCTCGCGCAGCGTCCGCCCGTGCTCACCGGCAGGCAGCGTGACCGGCAGGGTCCACACCGTTCCATCGCCGAGCTCGGCGTGCTCGACGACGCTCTCGTAGTCGCTGCGTCCCTGGAAGCCGTTGAGCGGCGAGTAGGCACCGCTGCCCAGGAGCCCGAGGTCCGCGGACGCCGTCTCCGAGATACGCAGCGAGCTGAGGTCGCCGGCGCGCGCGCTGAACTCGGCAAGCTCGTCGCCGGTCATCAGCAGATCGACCAGCGCTCCCCCGAGCGGTGAGATGAGGGTTGCCTCTTTCTCTGCCACTCGGGGCTCGCGTGATTCCTGGGTCATCGAGGTCAGTCTACCGGGTGCACCCCACCGCGCCGCCCTGCGTCCCATTGCCGCGGGCAATCAGTCGCGAGAATTCACTCGTTGGACATACTCTCGTTACATCGTGTTTGAACGAAGCAGTCTGGCCCTACACTCGTAAGGGACGTGCCTATCACCGACCTCATGGCCCGTGTGGAGTACCTCCCGGTGGAGGATCGAACGTCCATCCGGCGCGCCTTCGATGTGGCCGATCGCGCGCACACCGGACAGTCCCGGCTCACCGGCGAGCCGTACATCGAGCATCCCCTCGCGGTGGCGGGCATCCTCGCCGACCTTCGACTCGACCCGGAGACGCTGATGGCCGCGCTCCTGCATGACACTGTCGAGGACACCGAGGTGACCCGCGAAGAGGTGCGACAACTCTTCGGCGACCAGGTTGCGAAGCTCGTCGACGGGGTCACCAAGCTCGGCAAGATCCACGTGCGCAGCGCCGAGGAGCACCAGGCCGAGAACATCCGAAAGATGCTGGTGGCGATGGCCGAGGACGTACGCGTCGTGCTCATCAAGCTCGGCGACCGGCTCCACAACATGCGCACGATCAGCGCGCACACCACCGAGCGGCGGCTCCGCATCAGCCGCGAGACCCTGGACATCTATGCGCCGCTCGCGCATCGCCTCGGCATCTGGGAGATCAAGGGGGAGCTCGAGGACCTGGCATTCGTGCAACTCGACCCCGACAACTACCACCTGATCGAGGCCCGGTTGGCGAGCAGCCGCGAGCAGCGGGACGCCTTCGTGCGCGATGTGACCGAGATTCTCGGGCGCGAGTTCGCTCCGCTGGGCATGGAGGCGGAGATCGCCGGACGCACCAAGCACACCTACAGCATCCACGAGAAGATGCTTCGCGGTCAGAAGGAATTCGGCGAGATCTACGACATCATCGCCATCCGCGTGCTCGTGGACTCCATCAAGGATTGCTACGGCGCGCTTGGAGTCGTGCACTCGCTGTGGAAGCCCCTGCCGGGCCGGTTCAAGGACTACATCGCGATGCCCAAGGGCAACGGCTATCAGTCGCTGCACACCACGGTGCTGTCCCACACCGGCGAGCCGATGGAGGTGCAGATCCGCACCCAGGACATGCACGAGACCTCGGAGTACGGCGTCGCGGCCCACTGGCGGTACAAGGGCGGACAGGACGGCGCGAAAATCGACGAGCGCTTCACGTGGCTGCGCCTCCTGATGGACTGGCAGAAAGAGGTGCTCGACGCTGAGGCCTTCGTCAACACCGTCAAGGTCGACATCTTCCAGGACGAGGTGTTCGTGTTCACGCCCCGCGGCGACGTGCGCTCGCTGCCCCAGGGGTCGACCCCGGTGGACTTCGCGTATCGCATCCACACCGACGTCGGGCACAGCTGCATCGGCGCGAAGGTCAACGGACGGATGGTGCCCCTCGATCATCGCCTCGAGAACGGCGAGATCGTGGAGGTGCTCACCACCAAGGCGCCGCACGGACCCTCGCGCGACTGGCTGAACTTCGTGAAGACGTCGAGCGCGCGGGAGAAGAT
>JBAPWO010000012.1:0-5603 GCA_049283735.1 Candidatus Dormiibacterota bacterium | reverse complement strand
GGACGAGCTCATCGGGACGCTCCATGATCTGGCCGGACGCGAAGATAACGTAGTCCGCAGGTGCCGTCCACTACGGTGCGTTCGGCTTCTCCTTCACCGACGAGAAGATGAGCTTGCCGCTGAGCGGATCGAACTCCAGGTCCTTCAAAGGCGCGAACGACACCGCGGTCACGTTGCCCTTGTCGTCGGCACGCACCTCCTTGACGATCACCCCGTCCTTGATGCGCAGACCGATCTCCTTGGCTTCGTGCAGCTCGTTGCCGAACGCGGGGAGGTGGTCCTCGGGCTCGATCGCCACCATCCACACCTCGCGAGCACCGAGCTTGATCGACGTCTGGCAGGCGTCGGTGGCAACCGCACCACCGCCCACGACGACCACGGTCCCGCCGATCGGAAAGTGCTCGGGGATCCGGTCGTATGACACGGTGCGCAGGAAGCTCATCGCGTCGATGACCTGGGGCAGATCGCTCCCCGGGATGGGCAGGATCCGTCCCTTCATCATCCCGATCGAGAAGAACACCGCGTCGTACTCGTCGAGCAGGTCCTTGGTCTTGATGTCGTCGGGGTCCGGCCCGACATTGCTGTTCAGGCGCACGTCGATGCCGGTGGACATGATCATGTCCAGCTCCCATTGGAGCTGACGGTGATCGAAGCGGAACGGTGGGATCGAGGTGCTCAGCAGGCCGCCGACCTTGGCCTCGCGCTCGAAGAGCGCGACGTCGTATCCCTGCACGCGCAGGTCGAGCGCGCACGTGAGGCCGGCAGGCCCGGCGCCGACCACCGCAACGCGCTTGCCGTTCGCAGGCGCGATCTTGTAATTGATCCAGAGCCCCTGCTGAAACGCGAAGTCGGTCGAGAACCGCTTGATGGATTTGATCGTCACCGGCTCCTCGCCGGGATCCCAGCCGCGTTTGCAGTCGGTTTCGCACGGATGATTGCAGAGCCGCCCGAGCATGCTCGGGAACGGATTGGTCTCGTGGATCACCGACCACGAGTCCACGTATCTCCCCTGGCTGACGTAGTCGATGTAGGTGGCGATGTCCTGGCGGATTGGGCAGTTCCGCTGGCATGGGGTGATCGGCACGTTGAACCCCAGGTCGAGGTGCCCACTCATGATCTTCATCGGCGCCTTGTCGATGACGTTCTTCGCAATCGCGCCGAGGACGTGCGCGGCGCTCACCATCCCGACCGGTGCGCTCTTTCGCGAGAAGATGCCACCGTCGGACGCGGTGACGATTGCCGCCTCCGCAGCCGACTGGCGCATCACGTCGGCGCCACGCTCGACGCGCTCACCGAGGTCGATCTCGGGTGCGGGACGCATCACGTCGCGCACGCTGGTCTGGTCGAGCACGTCGAACCAGGAGGTGATGGTCTCGAGGCCGACGGTGCCGAGCACGCTCTCACCTCGAACCACCAGAAGCGGCACCGGATCCTGGAGACGCAGCACCTCGAGCACGTCGGACAGCGTGTCCTCGGGATCGCACTCCGCACCCAGTGGGGAGGCGATGCTCTCCAGCTCAGGCATGGACGGCCCTGCGCCGCGCGAGCGCGAAATCGGCGAGCTCGCGGGGGGTGACCATGCCCACGACCGTCTCGTCCTCGTGGGTGACGATGGCGAGGCGGCGTTCGTGCTGGGCCATCAGCGCGACGACCTCAGTCAGCCGCTGATGCTCGTCGACGAGCAGCGGCGACTGGCGCAGCATGTTGCGTGCCTGCACGCTCGTCGACGGTGGACGCATCGCGAAGTCGCTTCCGGACACGACGATGTCACCGGCGATCAGGTGATCGATGATGTCCTCTTTGGCGACGTAGCCGACCGGGCGGCGGTCGACGAGCACGACGATCTCGCTCAGGATGTTGTCGGCGAGCAGCTTGGCGATCGCGTCGGCCGGCGTGCTCGGGAGGCAGAACACCACCTCGTTGCGCATCACCGACCCCACCTCCGGATCACCCGCCTCGAGCGCGAGGCTGTCGGGGTCGATGGAGGCCGCTAAAGGGACCGGGGTCACGCTCCCGCCTCTTGCTCCATCTGCTCCTGCAGCCGGCGAAGGACGTCCTGCCATGTCTCGGTCGTCTCCACAGGCCGCGCCTGGGCGCGTGGAGCAGCACGTTGAATCTTCGTGCGTGTCTTGGTGATCTCGCGCTCTCGCTTGCGATCCTGGACGGACCGGGCGGACTCGACCGCCTGGCGCACCTCGGTCTCGACCTCGGTGATCTCCTCCGCCGACGTTGCCCCGCGCAGCGACCGGCCCAACCGCGAGGTGACCTCCGGCGGCAGTTGCGGGCCGGCGTCGCGCAGCATGTCGCTGCCGCGACGGCGCAGCAGGTCGAGCGCATGCGCGGCGCGAGCACGTTCCGCGTTGGACGCACGCTGCTGCTGGTACAGCTCCATCCCGGTCGCGATCAACTGCGGGTACTGGAATGCCTGACTGAACTTGCCGGTGTTGATGCGCGCGGTGATCTCGTCGATCGATCGCTGCAACTCGTCGCGCGGCTCACCCTCGAGGCTGCCGAGCAGATCGGCGAGAATCGGCCGTGCCTGCGCATACGCCCGCTTCACCCACGCGGGAAGGTGATGGTGCGATGGTTCCGCCACCGGCGCCGGCGTCGTCGCCCGAGGAGCGCCGACTGGACGGACGATGGCCGGGAAAGCTGTCGTGAGGGGCGCCTGCTGCTGGCCGCGGGCCCTCGTCTGGATCACTGCGATACCCGCATCGTACCCGGCTGCGGGGGTGTCGCGACTTCCCCGTATACCGATTGACTCATGATCCTGCCCTGAGCATCCCGGCAGAGTCTAGCGAGCCGTCGCCGCTCGATGTCGTGGGGCGCGGCCGGGCGACGTCAGACCGAGTTCCGCCGAGGGGCAGATGTCGGCGAGGACACACTCGTGGCAGCGTGGCTTGTTGGCGATGCAGATCCGCCTGCCGTGGAGGATGAGACGCAGGCTCAACGCGGTCCATTCGCTGGCGGGGACGATGCTGCACACGTCCTCCTCGATCTTCACGGGGTCGGTCGCGGCGGTGAGGCGGAGCTTTCTGGTGAGGCGCGTCACATGCGTGTCGACGGCGAATCCCGGCACCGCGAACGCGACTCCCAGCACCACGTTGGCGGTCTTGCGTCCCACGCCACGAAGCTGCACCAGGTCCTCCATTCGTGGCGGCACCTCGCCGTGATGCAGCCGAACGAGGTCCTGGCTCATCTCGCGAATCGCGCGCGCTTTGGAGCGGAAGAAGCCCGTCTTGTGAATGATCGCTTCGACGTCCGCCTGCTCGGCTGCCGCGAGGTCCCCAACGCTCGGGTAGCGCGCGAACAGGGTTGGTGTGACCGAGTTGACATTGACGTCGGTCGTCTGCGCACTGAGGATCACCGAAACCAGCAACTGCCAGGGATCCCCGAAGTCCAGTTCGGTATGCGCATCCCCGTACTCGAGCGCCAGCCGCGCCACCACGATCGGCGCGCGCTCCCGCGCCCCCGCCGGCAACCGCCGACGACGCATCTTCGCCTTAGCAGGCGCCTTCGACTTGCCGTGAGCGCCCGTGCCCTTCACCGGACTCACCATCCCACCCAGCCCAACCGCAGCACCATCTCGCGAGCACCCCTGTCCCCGCCCTTAGTCGCAACCCCGTCATTGCCATCGGCAGGCGTCCGCTTCCAATTCAGCAGGGGCCGATGGTGAGACTGCACAGCACGCCGCATCCTACGCAGCGCTCAGCATCCGCGGGCTCGTTGCAGCAGCGGGGCGTGGTGGCGGGATTGCCGAACGATGCCAGGAGGGCTCACAGACTCAGCGGGTGGCGTCGTGGGGGGCAGCGCCGCCGGAGGGTCGGGCTCCGAGGATGCGTCGCCCACCAGCCACGACGACTCGCTCCAGGAGACCCGACCCGGAGGCGGCGAGGGGCCCCGCGACGACAGGACCCGCGCCTGAGCGTGGGGCAGGCTGACGGCGAGTGGTCCCCACGATGACAGGACCCGCCCTTGAGCGAGAACTCGCCCGGGCTACCAGAGCGCCTGCGTAGAATCGAGCGCCGTGCGAAGCAAGATCACCGTCGTCGGCGCCGGCAATGTGGGCGCGACGCTGGCCCAGCGCGTGGCGGAGCGCGACTACGCCGATGTCGTGCTCGTCGATATCGTCGAAGGTCTCCCTCAGGGCAAGGCCCTCGACATGCTCCAGTCAGGCCCGATCGTCGGGTACGACTCGCTGGTCACCGGGACCAACGGATACGACGAGACCGCCGGGTCGAAGATCGTCGTCATCACCAGTGGCATCCCGCGCAAACCGGGGATGTCGCGCGACGACCTGGTGATGACCAACGCGAAGATCGTGTCGGGCGTCGTCCGGCAGATCGTCGAGCGGTCCCCGGACTGCATTCTCATCGTGGTCGCCAACCCCGTCGACGCGATGACCCAGCTGTCCATGGCGGTCTCGGGCTTCCCGCGCTCGCGCGTCATCGGCATGGCCGGCGTCCTCGACACCGCTCGCTATCGCACCTTCATCGCTCAGGAGCTCGATGCCTCCGTGCACGACGTGCAGGCGTATGTGCTCGGCGGTCACGGCGACACCATGGTGCCGCTCACCCGGATGACGACGGTCGCCGGTATTCCCGCCGCGGACCTCATTCCCGCCGAGCGCCTCGCGAGCATCGTGCAGCGTGCTCGCGACGGCGGCGCGGAGTTGGTGAACCTGCTGAAGACGGGCAGCGCCTTCTATGCGCCGAGCGCCGCGGTGGCGCAGATGATCGACGCGATCGTGCTCGACACCCGCCAGGTGCTGCCCTGCACGGTGCATCTCGAGGGCGAGTACGGCATCAACGGACTGTTCACCGGCGTCCCCTGCAGGCTCGGCGAGGGTGGCCTCATCGAGGTGATCGATGTCGCGCTCACCGATGAGGAGCGAGCCGCGCTCCACCGCAGCGCCGAGGCGGTGCACCAGGTCGTCGAGGTGATGGACTCGCGCCGCGAGGAGATCGATCCGAACCTCGGCTCACTGACCACCGGGATCAGGGTCGGCTGAGCAGCAGCTCCGGGGTGAGGTCGACCAGCGAGTCGATCACCACGTGGGCGTGGCTGATGTCACCGGCGAGGGCGCCCTCCGAACGGAGCCCGATGCAGCGCATGCCCGCCGCGATGGCGGCGGTGACACCGACCGGTGAATCCTCGATCGCGACGCATGACGACGGCATCACGTCGAGCGCTCGCGCGGCGCTGATGTACACACCGGGATCGGGTTTGCCGCGCTCCTCGTCATCCGCGCTGCACACCGCGTCGACAAGCTCGCCGATGCCCAGCCGGTCGACCACCGCGTTGATCAGCTCTCGACTCGACGACGAAGCGATCGCAACGCGGAGCCCGGCGTCGCGCGCGGTGTGGATTGCCTCGACCGCACCGGGCATCGGGACGCCGTGCGCACGCACGTGTTCGACCATCTCGCGGATGATCTCGCGCTCCACGGCGCGCGGCCGGATGCCGTTCCACGGCCGGACCCGGTAGCGGTAGTCGACGACCTCCTCGATGCGCATGCCCCAGGTCTCGCGAAGTTGCGCGTCGGTCAGCTCCACGCCGACGCGGGCAAACACGTCGTGCTCGGTCTCACGCCACACCGGCTC
>JBAPWO010000011.1:0-19744 GCA_049283735.1 Candidatus Dormiibacterota bacterium | reverse complement strand
GCAACATTCGCTTCGACGAGAACGCCGCCGTGCTGATCACGCCCCAGAACAACCCGCGCGGCTCCCGCATCTTCGGACCGGTGGCTCGCGAGCTGCGCGAGCGCAACTTCATGAAGATCGTCAGCCTCGCCCCGGAGGTGATCTGAGATGGCGACCAGGGTCGAGCGCAGGCACCGTTCCACGCTCATTCGCGAGGGTTGGGCGGGTGGACATCTGCGCCCGCTCGACATCCGCAAGGGTGACAGCGTCGAGGTCATCGGCGGCAAGGACAAGGGCAAGCGCGGTGTCGTCGAGCGAGTGCTCCCCGAGCAGCAACGGGTCGCGGTGCGTGGTGTGAACCTCCTCAAGCGTCACACCAAGTCCGGCGTGAAAGGCAATATCCAGGGCGGCATCGTCGACTTCGACGGCCCGGTCGCCTACAGCAACGTCATGCTCGTCTGCAACCGCTGCGAGAAGACGACGCGGATCGCGCACGGCGTGAACGAGCTGGGACGGCGCGTGATCGTGTGCAAGAAGTGCGGCGAGACGTACGACAGGGCGCAGGTCTGATGGCCGTGCAAGCCGCCGAGCTGCCCCGTCTCCGACGTCGCTACGTCGACGAGATCGTGCCCTCGCTGGTGGCCGAATTCCGCTACCTGAACGCCATGCAGGTGCCGTCGGTCGAGAAGGTGGTGATCAACATCGGTCTCGGCGAGGCGATCACCAACGCACGGGCTATCGATGCGGCCATCGCGGACCTCAAGCTGATCACCGGCCAGGCGCCGATCGTCATCCGGGCGCGGAAGTCGGTCGCGGCGTTCAAGTTGCGCGAAGGCATGCCGATCGGTGTCAAAGTGACCTTGCGAGGACGCCGGATGTTCGACTTTCTCGACAAGTTGCTCAACGTCGCACTTCCGCGGATTCGAGACTTCCGCGGCGTCGATCCGAAGGCGTTCGACGGCCACGGCAACTTCACCCTCGGGTTGCGCGAGCAACTCGTCTTCCCGGAGATCGACTACGACAAGATCGACAAGCTTCGCGGGCTGGAGGTGTGCATCGTGACCACCGCCCGTACGGACGCGGAGGGCCGCTCACTTCTCACCGGGCTCGGCATGCCCTTCAGGAAGAACTGACCGATGGCAAAGAAATCCCTGATCGCCAAGGCGAACCGGCCCGCCCGCTATTCCACGCAGGCGCACCACCGGTGCGGCGTGTGCGGTCGCCCGCGTGCCTACATGCGCAAGTTCGGCATGTGCCGCATCTGTTTCCGCCAACTCGCCAGCATCGGACAGATTCCTGGCGTCCAGAAGAGCTCGTGGTGAACCATGACCAGTGACAGCATCGCGGACATGCTCACCCGCATCCGCAACGCCAACCAGGCCCATCACCGCACCGTGGAGATCCCGGTGTCGAAGATGAAGGTCGAGATCGCGCGCGTGCTCACGGAAGAAGGGTTCGTCGACGGGTACGAGGTCTCCGGCGAGGCGCCGATGCAGGTGCTCACGGTCACGCTCAAGCCAGGAAGCCCGCGCGGGCGCGCGCTCTCCGGCCTCCGCCGGATCAGCCGCCCCGGGCTGCGCGTGTACGCGCGCAAGTCCGAGATCCCTCGAGTGCTCGGAGGACTCGGTGTTGCCATCATCTCGACCTCGCGCGGTCTGATGACCGGACGCGCGGCGCAGCGCGCCGGATTGGGCGGCGAAGTCGTCGCGTTCGTGTGGTAGGTCGCTCCTGATGTCGCGAATTGGCAAGCTGCCCATCCCCGTACCCGACGGCGTTGCGGTTGCCCTCGAGACGGGCAATCGCCTCAGCGTCACCGGCTCGCTCGGAACGCTCCAGCGCACCTTCGCGCCGTCGATGCTCATCAACGTCGAGACGGGAACGATCACCGTCGATCGCCCCTCCAACGCGCGCATCCATCGATCCCTGCACGGGTTGACCCGCACGCTGGTCGCGAACATGGTCCAGGGCGTGAGCGGCGGCTTCACCCGCGAGCTCGACCTGGTCGGGGTCGGCTTCCGCGCCAGCCGCCAGGGAGGGGACCTGGTCCTGACCCTCGGCTACTCGCACCCGATCCGGTACACCCCGCCGGAGGGCATCACCATCGAGGTCCCCGTACCCACTCAGATCAGGGTCAGCGGGTCGGACAAGGAGGTGGTCGGTCAGGTGGCTGCCAAGATTCGTTCCTTCAGAAAGCCCGAGCCGTACAAGGGGAAGGGGATCCTGTATCGGGGCGAGAAGCTCCGCCGCAAGGCCGGCAAGTCCGGGAAGGCCGGCAAGACAAAGTAACCGGAACGAGTAACCAGAACGACAAGTAGCAATGAGATAGAAGGCTGATCAGCATGTTCACGAAGCACGATCGACGCGCCGCCCGCGCTCGACGCCACCGCCGCGTGCGCAAGCACGTGAATGGAACGGCTGCGCGCCCACGGCTCGCGGTGTTCCGCAGCCTCCGGCACATCGGCGCCCAGCTCGTCGACGATGCCACCGGCAGGACCCTGGTCGCCGCATCCACCACCGAGCCGGCGCTGCGCGCCGTCCTCGGTGACGCCAACGCCTGCACAACCGCCGGGGCCGCGGCCATCGGCAAGACCATCTCTGAGCGCGCCAAGGCGGCCGGAGTCGACACGGTGGTGTTCGACCGCGCCGGCTACCTGTTTCACGGCCGGGTCAAGGCCCTCGCCGAGGCTGCCCGCGAGGGCGGGTTGAAGTTCTAGATGGGGATGCGCATGGATCGCCGCGATGATCGCGGCAGCGAGTTCCAGGAGAAGATCGTCTCGCTCAACCGGGTGGCGAAAGTGGTCAAGGGCGGGCGCCGCTTCTCGTTCAGCGCGCTGGTCGTCGTCGGTGACGGCAAGGGCCGGGTCGGCGCCGGGTTGGGCAAGGCCGGCGAAGTGCCGGACGCGATCCGCAAAGGTGTCGACGATGCCAAGAAGCACATGATCACCGTCCCCATGGTCGGGACGACCATCCCCCATGAGGTGCGCTACAAGCTGGGCGCTGCCAAGGTGATGCTCAAGCCCGGCGTTCCGGGCACCGGGGTCATCAGCGGCAGTTCGATGCGCGCCGTGGTCGAGGCCGCGGGCATCAAGGACATCCTGACCAAGAGCCTGGGCACCGACAACCCGATCAATGTCGTGCGCGCCACCGTCTCGGCGCTGGCAAGCCTGCGAACCCTCGCCGCCGTGGCCGAGCTGCGTGGTCGGACCCCGGAGCAGATCGTCGGCAGCCGCAAGATGGCCGATCGCATGCTCGGCCGGACGCCCACCGTCGACATTCCCAACGTCGAGGTGGTGGCGCCGTGAGCACGGTTCGGGTGACGTATCGCAAGAGCGCGATCGGGTACGCCTGGGATCAGAAGGCAACCCTGGCGGCTTTGGGCCTGCGCAAGCTCAACCACACCGTCGAGCACGAGGCCACGCCCTCGATTCGCGGCATGGTCCACAAGGTCCGCCACCTGGTCGCCGTCAACGGCGAGCCAGCGGATTCCCCCGCTGGCGCGGCGCTGCTCCAGGATCTTGCATCCGCGTCGGAGAACCCGACGTGAAGCTGCACGAGCTGAGCCCCGCCAAGGGCAGCCGCCGTCCGCGCAAGCGCGTCGGTCGCGGCCAGGGCGCCGGACAGGGCAAGACCAGCGGTCGGGGTCAGAAGGGCCAGGGCTCGCGCTCGAGCGTCGGGCTCCCGACCGGCTTCGAGGGGGGCCAGATGCCGCTCAAGCAGCGGCTCCCGAAGCTGCGCGGCTTCCACAACCGGTTTCGTCTCGAGTACGTGGTGGTCAACCTCGGCAAGCTCGTCCGCTTCGACAAGGACACCGTGGTGGACCCCGACGTGCTCACCGAGGCGGGCCTGATCCCGCGCGCTTCGTCACCGGTCAAGGTGCTCGCGGCCGGCCATCTCGGCCACGCGCTCACCCTTCGGGTTCACCGGATCTCGGTCGCGGCGCGCACCGCCGTCGAGTCCGCGGGTGGCTCGGTCGAGTTGCTCGGCCCTCAACCTCCGGCTCCGGACGCGGAGCCGGTCGGCAAGCGAGCGCGGCGCAGGGCTGACGCGGTGGTGGCGCGTGCCGAACTGCTGAGCCGTCCGAAAACGCCGAGAGAACCCGCGCCTCAATCGGATGGCAAGAAGCGTGCCAAGGGAGCCTCCGCTGCGGCGACGTCCGACGCGAGGCCTGCACCGGCTCGCGGCGAGCGTGGCGGCAAACGGAAGCAAGCCCGTGAGGACAGCGTCCCCGCACCCGAGGCCGGAGCGGACGCACCACAGGACAACGAGGCGGTGACCGAGGACACGGAGTGAACCTCCTCGAGGCGCTCGGCCAGGCGATCCGGATCCCGGAGCTGCGGCGGAAGCTGCTCTTCACCCTGGGGTTGCTGGCGGCGTTCCGCATCCTCGCCGCGATCGCCATCCCGGGCACGAACCCGCTGGCGCTCAACGACCTGTTCTCGGGCAACACGCTGCTCGGCCTGCTCAACCTCTTCAGCGGTGGCGGGCTGCAGCGCTTCACGCTGGTCGCCCTCGGCCTCAACCCCTACATCAACGCCACGATCATCATGCAGTTGATGACGGTCGTCTCCGTCCGGCTCAAGGAGTTGAGCAAGGAAGGAGAGATCGGTCGCAAGAAGATCACCCGCTACACGCGCTGGCTGACGGTGCCCCTGGCGATGCTCCAGGCCTTCGGGTATCTGGCGCTGTTCACCAACCCGACGGTCACCAAGGACGGCGCAATCATCGCCAACCCCTCGGGCGCGACCGAGATCAGCATCATCCTCACCCTCACCGCGGGAACGATCATCGCGATGTGGCTCGGTGAGCTGATCACCGAGTACGGCGTCGGCAACGGCGTCTCGCTGATCATCTTCGTCGGCATCATCGGCAGGCTGCCGGCGGCGATCGTCGGCTACGGCGGCACCGGTGGCACCGCGCACATCATCCAGATCGTGGTCATGGCGATCATCGCCGTCGCGGTCACGGCCGGGGTGATCGAGGTGCAGCAGGCTCAGCGCAAGGTGCCGGTGCAGTCGGCGCAGCGCGTCCTCAATGTGCGCACCGGTCAGGCGTCGCAGGGACGGCGCAACTTCTTACCACTGCGAGTCAACGCCGCGGGCGTCATCCCGATCATCTTCGCGATCTCGATCATGACCTTCCCGACCATCTTCGCCAACCTCTTCCAGAGCAGCACGGGTTGGACGCTCAGCGTCTCGCAGTGGATCATCACCAACTGGCAGGCCACGGGCGGGTTCATCCCGCTCAACTTCCTGTACAACGGCATCTACTTCCTGCTGGTGATGGGGTTCACGTACTTCTACACGGCGATCGTGTTCGACCCCGTCGACGTCGCCGACAACCTGAAGAAGCAGTCCACCTTCATCCCCGGGATCCGGCCCGGGAGGAGCACCGCCGAGTACCTCGGCAAGGTCATGGGCAGGATCACCCTGGCCGGGGCGCTGTTCCTCGCGATGATCACCGTCGTGCTGCCCCTGCTCACCGCGGTCCTCACCGGAGTCCCTTCGACCAGCCTGTACCTCGGCGGCACCGCGATCCTCATCGTGGTCGGCGTGGCCCTCGACACCATGAAGCAGATCGAGACCCAGCTGCTGATGCGCCAGTACAAGGGGTTCATCAAGTGATCGCCCTGATGTTCGGACCGCCCGGCAGCGGCAAGGGCACCCAGGCATCGCGGGTCGCGGTGCGCCTCGGAGTCCCGCACATCGCGGCGGGGGATATGCTGCGCGACGAGGTGGCTCGCGACACCGCGCTCGGCCGCGAGGCCAAGCCGATCATGGACGCCGGGGGGCTCGTCCCCGACGACCTCGTGGTGCGCATGATCGACGCCCGCCTCAACCAGCCGGACGCCAAGAACGGCGTTCTCCTTGATGGCTTCCCGCGCACCGTCCCTCAGGCAGTCATGCTCGACGCGATGCTCGAGAAGCGCAACGAGCATGTGGCCGAGGTGATCTCACTCGAGGTACACGACGACGAGTTGAAGACGCGAATCCTCAGGCGGGCCACCATCGAGGGGCGCAGCGACGACACCGCCGAAGGGCTCGCCCAGCGGCTGGTCGTCTACCGGCAGGACACGGCGCCGGTGCTCGAGCACTATCGCGCTATGGGAACAAGGATCGATGCGATCAACGGGGTCGGCGACATCGACGCGATCACCAACCGCATCATGAAAGCGCTCAAGCGCAACGATGCCGCCGTGGGGACGCTATGAGCACGCACGCCGTCGAAAGCTTCCGCCTCAAGCGGCCGGATGAGATCGAGAAGATGCGGGTCTCCGGGAAGATCCTCGGCGCCTGCCTCGCCCAGCTCGCACACTCGGTGCGCGCCGGGATGACCACGCTCGAACTCGACCGCGAGGCGGAGACCTTCATTCGCGATCACCACTGCATCCCGGGCTTTCTCGGGTATGACGGATTCCCCAATTCGCTCTGCGTCTCGGTCAACGACCAGGTCGTCCACGGGATTCCCGGTCCGCAGGTGATCCAGGAGGGTGACCTCGTGTCGCTCGATTGCGGGCTGATCCTCGACGGCTGGTGGGCTGACAGCGGGCTCTCGGTCGCCTGTGGCGAGCCGTCACCGCAGGTGCGGCGCCTGATCGACACCACTCGTGAGGCGCTCGACCGCGGCATTGCCGCGGCCAGGCCGGGCAACCACATCGGCGACATCGGCGCCGCCGTCCAGGGGTTCGTCGAGTCCAACGGCTACTCGGTGGTGCGCCAGTATGTCGGCCACGGAATCGGCCGGGAAATGCACGAGCTGCCGCAGGTGCCGAACTACGGCCGCCCCGGGACCGGCAATCTCCTCAAGCCCGGCTACGTCATCGCCATCGAGCCGATGGTCAATGTCGGACGCCCGGACACCCGTGTCCTCGACGACGACTGGACGGTGGTCACGGCGGATGGGAAGCTCTCCTGCTACTTCGAGCACACCGTGGCGATCACCGAGTCAGGCCCGGAAGTCCTGACCCTGCGGCCGGACCCGGTGTTGGCGGACGTGCAGTAGTTGGGAGCCCGGATTTGCCTGCCGGCTCGGGCGCGGTTTATACTGATTTCCTCGGGCTCTCGCATGAGCCTGGTTCGGCGCGCACGTATCGGGGTACGCCGGCACCAGCGTCACGGATCGCCCCAGGACGCATCGAGCACTTTGCCATCGGCTCCCGATGCCGCCAACCATGAGGAATTCGTTACCAGGATGAAAGTCAGAGCGTCAGTCAAACGCCTGTGTGAGCACTGCAAGATCATCAAGCGCCACGGTGCGGTGAGGGTGATCTGCGAGATCCCGAAGCACAAGCAGCGGCAGGGCTAGCGCCGAGCTATGGCCCGTATCGCCGGAGTCGACGTCCCTCGAGACAAGCGGATCGAGATCGCCCTCACCTACATCTATGGGATTGGGCCGACCACCGCAAAGCGAATGCTGTCGCTTGCCGGCGTGGCCGCCGACACCCGCACCAAGGACCTGAGCGACGCGCAGGTCGGGAAGCTGCGCGACGTCATCGCCAAGCAGCTGCAGGGCAGGGTGGAGGGCGACCTCCGCCGCCAGATCGCGCTCAACATCAAGCGTCTCACCGAGATCGGCACGTATCGCGGCCTCCGCCACCGCCGCGGACTCCCGGTTCGCGGCCAGCGCACCCGCACCAACGCCCGCACCCGTCGCGGACCCAAGAAGACCGTGGGCGTGCGCCGCAAGAAGGCGACCAAGTAACCCATGGCCAAGAAGAAGAAGGTCGTCCGGACCCGCCGGCGCGAGCGCAAGAACATCGCCGTCGGTCAGGCGCATGTCCTGGCGACATTCAACAACACCATCGTCAGCCTCACCGACCCTGACGGCAACGTCATCGCCTGGGGATCGGCGGGTGCGCAGGGCTTCAAGGGTTCGCGCAAGAGCACCCCGTTCGCCGCGCAGGTCACCGCCGAGGCGGCGGCCCGGCGGGCGATGGAGCACGGTCTGAAGTCGATCGAGATCTTCGTCAAGGGTCCGGGCGCCGGCCGCGAGGCGGCGATCCGCAGCCTCCAGGCGAGCGGTCTCGACGTCAGCGCCATCTCCGATGTCACCCCCATCCCGCACAACGGCTGCCGCCCACCGAAGCGGCGCCGGGTCTAGGGGGATTCGATGGCCAATCAAGCCGGTCCGGTCTGCCGCCTCTGCCGCCGCGAGGGTGCAAAGCTCTATCTCAAAGGCGCCAAATGCGTGACCAACTGCACGTTCGACAAGCGCAGCGGGCTGCTCCCCGGACAGCACGGGCTCGCGCGCCGGCGCAAGGCGAGTGACTACGGCATCCAACTGCGCGCCAAGCAGAAGGCGCGGCGCATCTACGGCGTCCTCGAGACCCAGTTCCGGCACTACTTCGAGCGCGCCGAGGGCGCCGAGGGGGTCACCGGCACCGTCCTGCTCCAGCAGCTCGAGCGCCGGCTGGACAACATCGTCTACCGCCTCGGGCTCGCCAGCTCGCGTCGCGAGGCACGCCAGCTGGTGAGCCATCGCCATTTCAAGGTCAACGGCCGGGCGCTGAACATCGCGTCCGCGCAGCTGCGCCCCGGTGACATCGTCGAGGTTCGCGAGCGCAGCCGCAAGATGCTGGTGCTCGAGAACGCGCAGCAGCTCGTGTCCGGCCGGTCGGTCCCGGAGTGGCTGACGCTGGACGCCGCCGCGTTGCGGGGCACGGTCACACGTTTACCCGAGCGCCATGAGATGGAACAACAAATCGAAGAGCAGCTCATCGTGGAGTACTACTCGAGATGACCATGCTCCGCGCCGGGATCGGCGCACCCCCCCCGTTCCCTGTAGAGGAGTCCTGAATGGCAATTGACATGATGACCACCCCCGCGGTCAAAGAGATCGAGAGCAGCGCCGATTACGGCAAGTTCGAGATCGAGCCGCTGGAGCCCGGATTCGGCGTCACGCTCGGCAACTCGCTTCGCCGCGTGCTCCTGTCCTCGCTCCCTGGCGCCGCGATCACCTCGGTGTCGATCGAGGGCATCGCGCACGAGTTCAGCTCGATCGAGAACGTCAAGGAAGACGTCACCGAGATCCTGCTCAACATCAAGGAGATCAACGTCCTCTCGCACAGCGACGACCCGGTGCGCATCAGCCTGGACCAGCACGGTCCTCGCGACGTGACCGCGGGCGACATCGAGTTGACGAGCGACATCGAGATCCGCAATCCGGGTCAGCACATCGCCACCCTGGACTCGCCCAAGGCGCAACTCCGCATGGACCTGATGGTCGAGCGCGGCAAGGGATACGTGACCGCCGAGCGCAACAAGAAGGAGGGCCAGGCGATCGGGGTGATCCCGATCGACGCCATCTTCACCCCGGTGCGCAAGGCCAACTTCTTCGTCGAGAAGACCCGCGTCGGTCAGGAGACGGAGTGGGACAAGCTGGTCGTCGAGGTGTGGACCGACGGGACTCTCGCGCCGGTCGAAGCGGTCAGCCGTGCCGCGGGGCTCTTCACCGATCACCTCGGACTCTTCGTTCGGTTCGGCGACAACCTTGCAGCGCCGCAGCAGCGTCAGGCCCGGGGCAACGACCTCCCGAGCCGCCTCGCCGACGTTCCGATCGAGGACCTCGAGCTCAGCGTCCGCGCGCTCAACTGCCTCAAGGCGAACGACATCACCAAGGTCGGTCAGCTGGTCGCGATGAAGCAGGAAGAGCTGCTCACCCTACGCAACTTCGGGCAGAAGTCGCTTGACGAGATTCGCGAGAAGCTGGTGCAGCGCGAGCTGGTGACCCCGGAAGAGCTGGAAACGCTGTTCCAGCCGATGGCGCGGTAACCGGAACCCCTCATGCGGCATCGGATCGCCGGTCGGAAGTTTGGGCGCAGCGCAGCGCATCGCCAGTCGATGACGCGCAACCAGGTGACCTCATTGCTGCGCTACGGCCGCATCACGACCACCGAGGCGAAGGCCAAGGAGCTGCGTCGATGGGTTGAGCGCGTGATCACCGACGCCAAACCCGACGACCTCAACGCGCGCCGCAAGGTCGCGTTGTACGTCAACGACCGCGAGGTCTCGAACAAGCTCTTCTCCACGTACCTCGAGCGCTACAAGGAGCGGCCGGGGGGCTACACGCGGGTGGTCAAGCTGCCACCGCGGCGCAGTGATGCCGCGCCCATGGCGATCATCGAGCTGGTCGAGTAGGAACGCGAAACTCGTGCCCACCTACAGCCTGACCCTCGAGTACGACGGCACCGATTTCGCCGGCTGGCAGATCCAGCCGAGCGTGCGGACCGCAATGGGCGTGTTCAATGACGCGCTCCGCACCGTCACGTCCGAGACCCCCGCGCTCAGCGCGGCGGGGCGGACGGACTCCGGCGCGCACGCGCACGGACAGGTTGTCGGATGCACGCTCGAGCGCGGCTGGGCGCCCGACGAGCTGCGCAACGCGCTCAACGCGACGCTCCCCGCCGATCTTGCGGTGCGCAGCGTCGCGGTCCGGCAGGATCGCTTCCATGCGCGTCGCGACGCCATTGAGCGGACCTATCGCTACCTCATCGTGTGCAGGGACGGCCGCTCGCCGGTGATGCGCCGCAACGCCTGGACGGTTCGCGGTCCGCTCGACATCGACGCGATGCGGACGGCCGCAGCGCACCTGGTCGGCAGGCATGATTTCGCAGCGTTCGGGACCTCGCCGCGTCCGGGTGGCGGCACCGTGCGCCGCGTCGCGTCGGTCAGCATCGATCGCCACGACCTCGGAGAGTCCGCCGCGGCAGACCAACACGGGCCGATCCTCGAGACGATCGCGATCACCGTGCATGCTGATGCGTTCCTCCGCGGCATGATGCGATCGTTCTCCGGCGCGCTCGTGAAAATCGGTCAGGGTCGCGCGACGCCGGAGTGGCTGGGGTCACTCGTCGACACTGCGACCGCTCGCGATCCGTCGGTGGCGGTCGCTCCCGCACGCGGCCTGCACCAGTGGTCGGTGCGCTACGAGCCCACCCGCGCAGAGCAGGTGCTCGCGGCATGAACGGAATGCTGACCTACCAGGCAAAGCCGGCAGAGCTCGAGCAGCGCTGGTTCCTCGTCGACGCTCGCGGGCAGACGCTCGGCCGTCTGGCGGCCAACATCGCCCGCGTCCTGCGCGGCAAGCACCGTCCCCAGTTCACCCAGCACATCAACACGGGCGAGCACGTCATCGTCATCAACGCGCGTGACATCGTGGTCACCGGTCGCAAGCGCACGCTCAAGCAGTACGACCGCTACTCCGGGTATCCCAGCGGGCGGCGCGTCCGCACCTTCGATGAGGCGATGGCCGTCGACGCGACGTTTCCGATCATGCATGCGGTCCGCGGCATGCTGCAGCACAACACCCTCGGTGCCGAGCAGCTGACCCACCTTCGTGTCTACGCGGGCTCGGAGCACAAACACGAGGCCCAGCGACCGCAGCCGATCACCTTCGGCGAGCTAGGGGAGATCATCGTTGCCCGCAGCAGTTGAGGCATACAAGCAGGCCACCGGCCGCCGCAAGACGGCGGTCGCGCGCGTGCGCATCGTCCCCGGCGACGGCGTCATCGTCGTGAACAACCGTCCGCCGAGCGAGTACTTCGGGCGTCGCGACCTCGAGACGGTGGTCACGCAGCCACTCCGGGTCACCGACACGACCGGCCGTTTCGAAGTCTCGGTCAAGGTCTTCGGTGGCGGCATCGCGGGCCAGGCCGGCGCCGTGTGCCACGGGATCGCGCGCGCGCTGATCGCTGCCGATCCCGAGCTGCGCCCGGTGCTCAAGGCGGCAGGCCTCCTCACCCGCGACTCGCGCGAGAAAGAGCGGAAGAAGTACGGTCTGAAGCGAGCACGGAAGGCGCCGCAGTACACCAAGCGGTAGTGGTGGCGCCGCCCGTCGCGCGAACGACGGTGCGAGCTCGCGTGCTCGGGTGCCCCGTCGACATCGTCGACATGGCGACAGCCGTGGCGACGCTCGTGGACTTCGTGGAACGTCGTCGTACCGACAGGACGTCGCATCCCGCGGTGGTCGTGACCCTCAACCCCGAGATGGTGATGATGGCGCGGCGCAGCCCGGCGTTCAGCTCCGTGCTCGACTCGGCCGCGCTGGTGGTGCCCGACGGCATCGGCGTGGTACGGGCGCTCCGCCGTCGCGGTCATCCCGAGGTCGAGCGTGTCGGTGGCGCCGACCTGCTCGCCGCCTACCTCCCGGAGGCGGCACGCAACGGTCACCGGATCGCGTTGGTCGGCGGGGCGCCGGGCGTCGCGGTCGCGGCGCGCGACCAGATGCTCGGGGCGCACCCGGAACTCAAGGTCGTCGGGGTATGTGACGGACCCCCCGGGAAGGCGACAGCAGTCGAGCTCGAGGCAGCGCAGCCGGAGATGGTCCTGGCCGCGTTCGGCGCCGGCCGTCAGGAGCTCTTCCTCGACCGTTACCTCGGCCCCATCGGGGCCGCCTCGGGTATGGGCGTGGGTGGCACGCTTGACTTCCTCGCCGGCCGCGTGCGCCGCGCCCCCGCCGCCGTCCGTCGTGCCGGCCTGGAATGGGCCTGGCGCCTGGCGAACCAGCCGTGGCGTCTTCGGCGTCAGTCGGTGCTCCCGGTCTTCTGGTGGCTCGAGCGCCGCGAGGCCGCCGCGCTGCGCGCCCGACGCTGACCAGCCTGCCCGTGCTCAGCATCATCGTTCCGGCCTACAACGAGGAGCAGCGCCTGCCCGCGACGCTGGCGCGGATGCGCGCCTACCTGGACGGCCGCGACGAGCCCTACGAGGTTCTGGTCGTCGACGACGGCAGCAGCGACCGCACCCTGGCGATGTCACGGGCGATCGCCGAGGAGTGGCCGCAGCTGCAGGTGCTGGCCCTCGAGCACAACACCGGCAAGGGCGCCGCGGTCCGCCTCGGGATGCTGAGCGCCACGGGTGAGCATCGTGTGTTCAGCGACGCGGATCTCAGCACGCCCATCGAGGAGGTCGAGCGCCTCCGGGCTCGTCTGCAGGGCAATTGCGCCGTGGCGATCGCATCGCGCGCCCTGCCGGATTCCCTGATCGACGTCCACCAGCCGGGGAGACGAGAGGTGATGGGCCGCACCTACAACCGGTTGCTGCGCGTATCCGCGCTGCGCGGCCTCCACGACACCCAGTGCGGGTTCAAGGCATTCACGGACGAGGCCGCGGTGGCCTGCTTCACGCCACTGCGCACGCTCCGCTTCGGGTTCGATGCCGAGGTGCTCCTGCGCGCTCGCCGGCTGGGCTGGACCATTGCGGAGGTGCCGGTGCGGTGGGAGCACAAAGAGGATTCCCGGGTCAGCGCCATGCGCGATTCGTTTGGCGTGCTCTACGACCTGGTGCGACTCCGGTTCATCGTCCGGCGATAATCGCGGTGTGAGAACCGCGCAGCGAGCCACCGGGTCGGGCCACATCGATGTCCGTGTCGCCGAGGCGCCGCTGGTGGGACTGCGCTTTCACCTGGATTCGCGAGCCTCGGATCTCGAGGAGGTGGCCGACGACATCGAGCGCCAGCTGATCGACGTCGGGGCGCGGCGTGCCAATATCCTCGTCCGGCTTCATCGGGTGGAGGATGCGCGCCAGACGGCCTTGGAGGTGCTCTCGAGGGTGACGTCGAACGCGATCCTTTCCGAGATCGCGGTGATCTTCAACGAGGGGCTCGAGACGAGCACGGAGCTGACCCGCCTCGAGACACGAGCAAAGGGGCTCCGGACCCGCCTCGCGGACGTCATGGCCGAGCAGAACCTGCTGCGCAGCATGAGCCGCGGGCTTTCCGGCGTCCCTCCGCAGTCAGTCGCCGATCCTCACCAGCGTGCGAGCCGGTACAGCCAGGCGTCCCGCCAGATCTATGAGATCGCCGACGTGGAGCACGCCGAGACCGCGCGGCTCATCCTCGAAGGGCCGATGCAGCGGCTCGCCGACGCCGCCCTCGAGGCGGAGTTGATCGGCAGGAGCATTGCGAGCGAACCCGTGATGGCCGCCGGTGCCAGCACCCGCTGCCGGGCAGCTGCTGCCGAGGCGTCGGAGCAGCTTGGAGAGGTCATCGCCGGACTCCTGCCGCTGACCGAGGATCGAGGACTGCTCGGAGCGATCCGCGACCTCCTGGCAGCGTGGACCGAGCGGGGAACCGTGCTCCTCCACGTCCTGGGCAGCGAACGCCGGATGCCCGCGCTCGCGGAGATCACCATGTACCGGATCATCGAGCAGGCGCTCGACAACGCACTCGCCCACGGAAGCCCCGAGCGGGTCGATGCGATCATCTCCTTCCTGCCGCGGGTGGTCGTCGGCGTGGTGAAGGACGACGGCGACGGGTTCGACGTCAACGCCACCGATGCGCGAATGGGGAGGACCGCCGGGCTCGGCCTGATCCAGATGCGCGAACGGGCCGCGCTCGTCGGGGGGCGCGTGCAGGTGCGCAGCGGTCTCGGGCTCGGGACCGAGGTCCGCGTCACCATCCCTGACAACCGAGCGACGACCTAGCGACGGCGGCGGCGCGCCCGGATTCCCCGCGTAGGATCGCGGTCGTGTCCTCGACCCATCGGAGCTTCCCTCTGACCACGTCCAACGGCACCACCGTGGCCGGAGCGGTCGCGATGGCCGAGACGCCCTGGCAACGATTCGTCGGTCTGATGGGCCGGCGCGAGCTCGCCGCCGGCACGGGCCTGTGCCTCCGTCCGTGCAGCTCCATCCACATGTTCTTCATGCGGATTGCGGTCGACGCCGTCTTCGTCGACAGGGACGGTGTGGTCGTCAGGATCTACCCGTCGCTGCGCCCCTGGCGAGTCACCCGGGTGGTCAGAAAAGCCAAGGCCTGTATAGAACTTCCCGCCGGCAGTATGGCCGCCGCCGGGGTCAGCGTTGGCGACCGGCTGACGCTCCCTTCGTAGGCGAATCCGCCGGCGCGGCCTTCTTCGTTCAGGCCATCGCGGCCTTACGCACCTGCGCGGCCTCCCAGGCGTGGTATCCGCCCAGGATGTCCGATACGTCATTGAACCCGACGCTGCGCAGCAAGCTCGCGGCGATCGACGAACGGTAACCGCCCGCGCAAAACACCACGGTGGGCCGGTCCGGGTCGAGATCCCTCAATCCATCGCGCAGGCGCGGCAGCGGGATGTTGGCGGCGCCCGGCATCGAGGCAACCTCGGTCTCGCCCGGATTGCGCACATCGACGACCTGGAGAGTTGGGATCGTGCGTTGACGTTCTTCGAAGGCCGGAACCGTGAGTCGCGAAGCGGAGCGCACGAGATCTGGGCGCCTCAGGAACGCCTCATAGAGGTTCTCGACGTACCCGGCGACGTGGTCGTAGCCGATGCGGCCGAGCCGCACCTTGGCCTCGAGCTCGGTGCCGGGCTCCGTCAGGAGCACGATCTGCTCGTCCGGGCGCACCAAACTGCCGACGTACTCTGCATAGCGACCCTCGAGGCCGACGCTCACCGAGCCGACCAGGTGTCCGGTCGCGAATGCGCCGGCATCCCGCGTGTCCAGCAGGATCCCACCCTCGCGCTGGTGCGCGAGGGCGGCGTCGAGCGTCAGCGCCGTCGGCTGCTCGAGCTCGTGGAGAAGCTCGTGCCCCTCGCGGTTGCGCATCGCGTCGAACGCGAAGTAATTCGGCGCTGCGACTTGACCCTCGGTCACGACCCGGACGAACTCGGCACGCGTCATCGGCTGCAGCGCGTAGTTCGATACGCGTTGCTCGCCGATGGTCGATGACAGGTCGGTGGAGAGGTTCTTGCCGCACGCCGAACCGGCGCCGTGTCCCGGGAAGACGCGGGTCGCGTCAGGAAGGGTCATCAGCTTGGCGCCCAACGAGTGATGGAGCATGTTCGCGAGCTCCTCGGGCGTTGATCCCAACGATGAGAGCAAGTCCGGCCGCCCGACATCACCGATGAAGAGCGTGTCGCCGGTGAGCACGCCGTACGGCATCGCGTCGTCGGGATGCTCATAGACGGCGATGCTGATCGACTCGGGCGTATGCCCGGGCGTTTCGAGGATCTCGAGGGTGACCTGGCCGAGCGAGATGCGCTCGCCATCGTGCAGGGCACGCGCCGCGAACTCGGGCTTCGCGGTCGCCCCGAACCCGATCTGCGCGCCGGTCGCGGTGGCCAGCTCGAGATGACCGGAGAGAAAGTCGGCGTGAAAATGCGTCTCGATGACCAGCTCGATCGCGACTCCGTGTTCCCTCGCCGAGTCGAGGTATTGCTGAATGTCGCGGCGAGGGTCAACGACCACGGCTCGGCCCGTCGTCTCGTCGGCGATGAGATATGAGGCCTGCGAGAGGCACTCGAGGTAGTACTGCTCGAACATCATCGACGTGGCCCTCCCAAACCGGCGCAGGACGTTGCTGCCATCTAACCACGCGATGGTGAGGCATATCCGCGCGGTTCCGGCGTCGTGGGTTTTCGGGTGGGCCGGCCGCGATATAGACTGCGCACGTGAACGATTTTCAGAGTCCGAGCGGCCTGACCTTCAACCGCGGGATGATCGCCGATCCCAAAGCCTTCGCCCGCGAAGCGAATGCCGCCTCGTGGTTGTACCTGTGCGGCATCGAGTTCGCTTCGATGGAGGGAGGCATGTCGTACGCCGACGTGGAAGCGGCGGTCCCCGAATCGGCCAATGTCGTATCGGATCCACCTCGAGTGCTCGACATGGATCTGGCTCGGCGGCAGGTCGCAGCGCTCGACCAGTTGTCCCGACCGACCCTGGTCACATGTCGCACCGGACCGCGTTCATCCGCCCTGGTCTATCTCTACGCCGGCCTGAGGGCTGGCGCGTCGCCCGAGGATGTGCTGGCACGAGCCGAAGCCGACAACGCGCCCTTCTACGGCTTCGAGGATCTCAGAGCGTGGGTCGTGCTGGGCCTCGCAGAACTCTCCTGACGATGTCCTGATTCGGTACGGTCGCCTTCGCCACAGCCAGTGACTGGAGGGACGACGTGTACCAAGGACTGCTCGCCGAGACGGTGACCATCACCGGTCACGGCGACGAAGAGATCGGTGCCTACCTCGCCCGGCCGTTCGGCGCGGGCCCGTTCCCGGGCGTGCTGGTGATCCACCACGCGCCCGGCTGGGACACGGCCACAAAGGAGATCGCACGAAGGTTCGCGTACCAGGGGTACCTCGCGATCTGCCCGAACCTGTACCACCGCTACGGACCCGACCTCGCTCCCGATGATGCCGCCGCTGCAGCGCGCGCTGCCGGCTGGATCAGCACCGAGCAATTCCTCGGCGATGCCGGCGGCGCGCTTCGCTTCGTCCGGGGCCTGCCGGTGAGCAACGCCAGGGTCGGCTCCATCGGGTACTGCTCGGGGGGGCGTCAGTCGTTCCTCGCCGCCTGCGAGCTGCCGGTCGACGCCGCCGTCGACTGCTACGGGGCCTTCGTGGTCAGCGGTTCGCCGCCCGAGCTGCCGTACAGGATGGAGCCGGTGATCGATCGCGCGTCGAAGATCTCGTGCCCGATCCTCGGGCTGTTCGGGGTCGAGGACAAGAACCCGGCACCCGCCGAGGTCGCGCAGATCGACGCCGAGCTCACCCGGCTCGGCAAGGAGCACGAGTTCCACACGTTCGAGAACGCCGGCCACGGCTTCTTCGCGGTCGATCGACCCAGCTACCGGGTGGAGGCCGCGGTGGAAGGCTGGCGGCTGATCCTCGACTTCTACGGTCGCCACCTGGGCTAGGAGGATCTCATGTGCTCGTACATCGTTGAGAAGACGGCGCTGACCGGGAGCGCCAAGGTGGCCGGCAGCTGGACTCCGATCACAACTGCGGTCGTCTCGGTCGACCATCCATCCCACGCACCCCTCGATCACGCGCTGATCGTCGACTTCGTCAACGCGGGACGCCCGGTGAGCGAGCGCGTCGCGTTGGAGTTGAGCGTCGCGTCGGCGCGCGAGCTGATCTCCTGCATGGAGGCGGCGCTGGACGCATTCGGCGAGAGCGTGTAGACCCGGGCCGCGGCAGCGCTTGCACATGCGTTGTCTGGGCCGCGTCTCCCGGCACGGCGTATCCCTGCGGGCATGCTTGCCGCGCTCGCGAGGCTGCTCCTCGACGCGGTCGCCCCCCGACGGTGCGCGGGTTGCGAGGCCGTATCGGAGCCGCCGATCTGCCCACACTGCGCAGCGGGCATGCGCGCGATGCCGATCCCGACGGTACGCAGGATGCGCCATGGCAGCGCCTTCGCCGGCTTCGAATTCGTCGAGCCGGTCCGGGCCGCGCTCCACCGGGGCAAGTACGCCGGCGATCGCCGGGCGCTGCGCGAACTTGCGGCCATGACCTCGAGCCGTCTCCGGGGACCCCGGCTCTTCACGCCCGACGCCGTCGTCGCGGTTCCGCTCGGCCCGCGCCGGCGCAGGCAACGCGGCTACAACCAATCCGAGATCCTCGCCGCGGTCATCGCCGACGCTCGGGATGTCCTCGTCTTGAACGACCTCGAGCGGATCCGCGACACCCCGCCCCAGAGCGCCCGCGATGAGGCGACACGCCGCGACAACGTGGCCGGCGCCTTCGCGTGGACCGGCAGCGCCCTGAATGGGGAGTACGTCTGGCTTGTCGACGACGTGCTCACCACCGGCGCCACCGTCGAGGCCGCGGCATCGGTGCTCAGCCGGGCGGGGGCTTCGCTCATCGACGTCGTGGTGGTGGCCGCGGTGCCGTGAACGGCGAGGGCTGCCAGAATGAATGGGAGTATGCCTCTCTTTGGAAAGCCGATCAGCAA
The DNA here is from genome assembly GCA_049283735.1 of Candidatus Dormiibacterota bacterium. Taxonomy (GTDB): domain Bacteria; phylum Chloroflexota; class Dormibacteria; order Aeolococcales; family Aeolococcaceae; genus Palsa-851. Next base: position 1,121 of record JBAPWO010000011.1, on the reverse strand, counting down.
GGTCCTGGGTGACCCCGTCAAACGCGAGATCAAGCGCTATCAGGGGGTCGTGGACCTCATCAACGAACTCGAAGCGGAGATGTCCGCGCTCACCGACGCGGAGCTTCGCGACAAGACCCGCGAGTTCCGGGAGCGCCTCGGCGTCGAGGGAATCGACATGACCCACGGCCAGTCGTTCGCGGCCGGCCTCGGTGAGGAGACCGAGGAGATGGCCATGGAGCGGGCCGAGGAGCAGGAGCGCGAGGCGGGGCGACGCCAGGCGCTCGACGACCTCCTGCCCGAGGCGTTCGCGGTGGTCCGCGAGGCGTCGAAACGCAGCCTCGGCATGCGCCACTTCGATGTGCAGCTCATCGGCGGCATCGTGCTCCACCAGGGACGCATCGCCGAGATGAAGACCGGCGAAGGCAAGACGCTGGTCGCGACCCTGGCGCTGTACTTGAATGCCCTCGAAGGACGCGGCGCGCACCTGGTGACCGTCAACGACTACCTGGCACGACGCGACGCCGGCTGGAACGCATCGCTGTACCACTTCCTCGGGCTGTCGGTCGGTGTCATCGCCGGCCAGGACCTGTCCTTCATCTACGACCCCGAATTCCTGGACGACACCCACCCGGATCCGCGTCTGCAGCATCTGCGCCCGTGCACGCGGCGCGAGGCATACGCCGCGGACATCACATACTCGACCAACAACGAGCTCGGCTTCGACTACCTCCGAGACAACATGGCCCAGAAGCTCGACCGGTGCGTGCAGCGGCGACTGCGCTACGCGATCGTCGACGAGGTCGACTCGATCCTCATCGACGAGGCACGCACGCCGCTGATCATCAGCGGTCAGGCCAGCGAGGCAACCGACAAGTTCTACACCTACGCGCGCTTGATCCCGCGGCTCGTGGCCGAAGACGACTACACGATCGACGAGAAGACCAAGTCGGCGACGCTCACCGAGGAGGGCGTCGACAAGATCGAGAAGTGGACGGGAATCTCCAACGTCTATGAGATGGAGCACGCCGCGGAGGCGCACCAGATCAACCAGGCGCTCCGCGCACACGCGTTGTGGCTCCGCGACCGCGACTACATCGTGCGCGACGGCGAGGTGATCATCGTCGACGAGTTCACCGGCC
>JBAPWO010000010.1:0-6510 GCA_049283735.1 Candidatus Dormiibacterota bacterium | reverse complement strand
GTGGGGGCGGGTTCTTTCGCGGGAGTCTCGGGTTCGGGGGGTGCGACTCGGGGGGTGATCTTGAAGGGGCGCGCGGCGAGAATGCCTTCTTTGACAAGGAGTTGGCGCGCGCTGTCGCTTGGGCGCGCACCGCGGCGCAACCAGAGCTGCACGCGCTCGGCGTCGATGCTCACCACCGCCGGATTGGGCAGTGGGTCGTAGAAGCCGATCGACTCGATGAACCTGCCGTCGCGCGGGCTGCGCGAATCCGCGACCACCAGCCGGTACACCGGGCGTTTGGTGGTGCCCATTCGCTTCAACCTGATCTTGACCAATGTCGTGCTCCTTTCAGAAACCTGCTTGACCGAGTTGTGTCGGATCGATGTTCTTGAGCTGTCTGAGCATCCGAGCCTTGCCGCGAACACCCTTGGTGCCCTTGGTGCCGCCGAGGCTCTTGAACATGCCCTGCATCTGTTCAAAGCCCTTGAGCAAACGGTTGACGTCGGCGATCGTCGTTCCGCTGCCCAGCGCGATGCGTTTGCGACGCGAGCCCTTGATGAGCTCGGGGTGACGGCGCTCCTGGAGGGTCATGGACAGCACGATCGCCTCCATGCGGCTGAGGTCCTGCTCCGATGGCATCGCAGCGCCCGCCTGCTGCACGAGCTTGCGACCACCCGGCAGCATGCCGAGCACGCCTTCGAGCGAGCCCATCCCGCGCAGCTGACGCAGCTGCGCGAGCCAGTCGTCCATGGTCAGGCGACCCGCGAAGGAACGCTCGACCATCTCCTCTGCGTTCTTCTGGTCGAACTGCTCCTGAGCACGCTCGACCAGCGTCAGCACATCCCCCATGCCGAGAATCCGCGACGCCATCCGGTCGGGCGCGAACGCCTCGAGGTCGGAGACCTTCTCGCCGGTGCCGCAGTACATGATCGGCTTGCCGATCGTCTCCCGCATCGACAATGCAGCGCCGCCGCGGGCGTCACCGTCGAGCTTGGTGAGGATCACGCCGTCGACGTTGATGGCCTCGTCGAATCCCTTGGCGACGTTCACCGCCTCCTGGCCGGTCATCGCGTCGACAGCGAGGATGACCTCGTGCACCGTGGTCGCCTTGCGGATGTCGCGGAGCTCCTGGAGCAGCGGCTCGTCGATCTGCAGACGCCCGGCGGTGTCGAGGATCACGACGTCGCAGTTGAGCCGCGTCGCCTCGGTGACCCCGCGCGCGCAGAGCTGGGCAACTTTCAACTTCCCGTCGGGAATCGTCACTGGAATCTGGTTGTCGAGCCCCAGCTTCTGGAGCTGCTGCACCGCGGCCGGGCGGGTGATGTCAGCTGCGACCAGCATCGGACGGTGTCCGTCGCGCCGGATCGCGAGTCCGAGCTTGGCGCCGGTGGTCGTCTTGCCGGAGCCCTGGAGGCCGACCAGCATGATCACCGTTGGCGGGTGCGACTGATACTGGATCTTGCGCTGCTCACCGCCGAGCAACGCGACCAGCTCGTCATTGACGATCTTCACGATCTGCTGACCGGGGGTCAGCGACTCGAGCACGTCGCTGCCGATGGCGCGCTCCCGGATCCGGTCGACGAAGGCGCGAGCGACTCGGAAGTTGACATCGGCCTCGAGCAGGGCGACGCGCACCTCACGGAGCCCGACTTCGACGTCCTCCTTGGTCAAGCGCCCGCGGCCGGAGAAGCGGCGCAGCGCCGCAGCGAGCCGATCGCTCAGTGCTTCGAACATGGTCAGGCGCTCACCGGTGACGTTGCCAAACGCGCGCGCAGGTCGGTCTCGACGCGATCACGCCGGTCGAGCTCGGCCGCGTGTCCGAGCCGATCCTCGAAGTGCTCGAGCTGCGCCAGCGCGCGACGGACGAGATCGTGGGCGCCGCTGCGTGTGCAGCTGAAATGCTCGGCGAGCTCGGTGAACGACCAATCCTCGTGGAGGTGCAGCCGGCACGCCTCGCGCTGGTGATCCGTGAGCACGGCGCCATAGACGTCGAGCAGCCGCTCCTGCCACACGCGTGACGTGAGCGGCTGGAACGTTGATCGATGTGTCAAGGGCAAGACCTTGACATGCTACACGATCCGGGCGGATCGGCCTCCTGGAAACACCGGAGCCGGCGCCGGGACCCGTGGCGCCTGCCACAGAATCATCCCGACGCCGGCTCCAGGACGGGGACGCTGCTACGCGACGGAAGGCTCCTCCACCCGGGTTGCGGGTTGCGCTGCGGCCACCCGCTTGCGGGTTGGAATGAACGCCGCAGCGAGGGCGCCGACGGCAACCAGCGCGCCGCCGACGGTGACGGCGGGCGTGAGCCCGGCGACGAAGGTTGCGCCCGAGGCGTACCCACCCCAGTGGGCGAAGATCGAAGCGAGCACGGTCACACCGAGCACGCCGCCCAGCTCGCGGATGGCGTTGTTCGCCCCGGATGCCTTGCCCTCCTCACGAGCGCTCACCGAGCTGAGCACGACGTTCGCCACCGGTGCGAAGAACATGCCCATGCCGATGCCGCCGAGGATGAAAGGAACGATGAATGCCGAATACGGAGCGGTCGGGGTGACGACATGGCCGATCCATATCAGCCCGGTCGCCTGCAGCGCCAGCCCGATCGCCATCAGCGTGCGGCCGTTGATGCGGTCGGAGAGTGCGCCCGCGGTCGGCGCGACGATGATCGGCATCGCCGTCCATGGAAGGATGCGCAACCCCGCGTCCAGTGGAGACAGGCCCTGCACGGTCTGGAAGAACTGAGCGAGCAGGAAGATGCTGCCGAACATCCCGAAGAACATGAACAACGACGCTGCGTTGGCGCCGCTGAACGTCCGGTTGTTGAAATAGCGGATGGGCAGCATCGGCGCACTCGAGCGGAGCTCGTAGATGACGAACATCACCATGAGCCCGATGCCGAGGGCGAGTGTCCCGAGGATCTCGGGGCTCGTCCAACCCTGCTGGTTGGCGCGAACCAGTCCCCAGACGATCGCGAAGAGACCGCCGCTGGCGATCACCAGGCCACCGAGATCGAGACGGTTGTCGGCGCCATGTGTCTCGCTCAAGCGAACCCGCGCGAGCGGAGCAAGCAACAGGCCGATCGGCACGTTGACCCAGAAGATCCAGTGCCACGAGATGCCCTGAACGATCGCGCCGCCGACGATCGGCCCGATCGCGACGGCGAGGCCACCAATACCTCCCCACGCGCCGAGCGCGACTCCGCGGCGATTCGCGGGTACCGCAGCGCTCAGGATAGTTAGCGTCAATGGTGTCACCATCGCAGCGCCCGCCCCCTGCACGGCGCGCGCCACGATCAGCATCGTCGGGCTCGACGCGAGCGCAGACGCCGCGGAACCGAGCGTGAAGACCGCAAGGCCGATGGAGAAGATGCGCCGCCTGCCGAAGCGATCACCGAGTGCGGCACCGGTCAGCAACAGCACCGCAAACGTCAGCGTGTACGCGTTGATCGTCCACTCGAGCTGCTGCAGGTTCGCGTTGAGTTCGTGACGGATCACGGGCAGCGCCGTGGTCACGACCAGGTTGTCGAGGGTGACCATGAACAGGGCCACCGAGGTGATCGCGAATGTCCAGATGACCTGGGACCGTCGAGCCATGATTCCGTTCCTCCTTGACTGACTTGATGAGACCAATGGTTCTAGTGATTACTCACTAACGTCAACGGACAAAAAAAATGCGGCGACTTAGACGCCCAACTTCGCGTTCATGGCGCAGCCCTCGATGAGCCGCATCGCCCACGCTTCGGGCTCGTCGATCTGTCCCATCATCGCGAGGACGTTGAGCAGCATTCCCTGAGCAAAGAAATAGCTGAGGCGCGCGGAATCCAGACCGGTCAGCTCTCCCGCCACACGCACGAGATGGCCGAATCCCTCGGCGACGACGGCGCGAATTGCCGGGTCGTCGCAGGCCGCATACGACTGCAGCTGGGCGCGCAATTTGAGCGGGCTGCGACGGATCTCGTCGAGGTACGCCTCTCCCATCGCTGTGAGCAATGCATCGCCTTCGAGTCCGCTCGCGGCGCGCTGGAAGAGCATCTCGGTATCCGCAAAGCAGCGCTTGATCGTGGCGATGATGAGATCGCGCTTGGTGCCGAACAACCGGAACAGGTACGGCTGAGAGATGCCGGCCATGCGGGCGATCACATCGGTGGACGCGCCCTCGTAGCCGCGCTCAGCGAAGACGATCACCGCGGCCTCCAGAATCTGCTCACGGCGCTCGGCGGCGGTCCGGCGTTCGACGGCGGCTGTGGGGGTCACGGCTCCGTATGGTAGTGAGTACTCACCACCATGTCAAGGGGTTGAGCCGAAGATCGCGTCGAGGTAGGCGGCGGGGTCGAAGACATTGAGATCGTCGAGGCCCTCGCCAAGGCCCACGAGCTTGACCGGCACCTTGAGCTGCTCCTCCACTGCCAGGAGCGTTCCGCCGCGCGCGCTGCCGTCGAGCTTGGTGATCACCAGCCCGGTCAGCCGAGTCGTCTCGTGGAAGGCGAGCGCCTGTCGCATCGCGTTCATACCCGTGGTCGCGTCCACAACCAGGAGCACCTCCTGGGGCGCCTCGGGCAGCAGCCGCTCGACCACCCGGCGGATCTTGCCCAGTTCCGCCATGAGGTTGACCTTGGTGTGCAGGCGTCCGGCGGTGTCGACCAGGACCACGTCGATGCGCCGGGCCTGGGCGGCCTGGATGGCGTCGTACACCACCGCGCCCGGGTCGGCGCCGGGCTGATGGGCGACCAGGTCGGTGCCGGCGCGATCAGCCCAGACGCGCATCTGGTCGATCGCGGCAGCCCGGTAGGTGTCGGCCGCCGCGATGAGCGAGGTCCGACCCTCCTCACGCAGGCGGTACGCGAGCTTGCCGATCGTGGTCGTCTTGCCGCTCCCGTTGACCCCCACGACCAGGATCACGCTCGGGACCTCGGTGAGCCTGAGCGAGCGGTCATAGGCGCCCATGACCGCGAGGATCTCCGCCTTGAGCGCCGCGATCGCCCCGGCCGCATCGCCGAGCTTCTCGCGCCGTGCCCGCTGGCGGAGCGCCGCCGTCAGGCGTTCGGACAGCTCCACGCCGCAGTCGGCGGCGATGAGCACCTCGGTGAGGTCGTCGTAGAAGGCGTCGTCGAGCTTGCGTCCCGGGACCGCGAGCCCGTGCATCTCGGCGCTGAAGGCGCTCGAGGCCTGGTCCATACGGCTGGACACGCGTCGCCACCATGCGCTGCGCCGTACCGGGGCGACGACCTCGTCAGCCATCGCGAGGCTCGGCGATCGCCGCGATCATCCCGCCACCCGGTGCAGCGCGGCCGTCGGGGTGGCCATGGACTCCGCCTCATCGAACCGGACCCCGAGCACCGAGCTCGTCCCGTCGGCGTCGATGGTCACGCCCCAGAGAGCGTCGGCCGCGGCCATGGTGAGGTGGTTGTGGGTCACCACGAGGAACTGCTGCCTGGCACCGAGCCGGCGCAGCAGCCTGGTGAAGCGGAGCACGTTGCTGTCGTCGAGGGCGGCGTCGACCTCGTCGAAGACGTAGAACGGGCTCGGATTCACCTGCTGGAGGGCCAGGACCACGGCGAGAGCGGTCAGGGCGCGCTCGCCGCCGCTGAGCGACCGGAGCGGAGTCTGGCGCTTGCCCGGCGGTTGCGCGAGGATCTCGACGCCGGGGCGGCGCTCCGCCGGGGGCGGTCCATCACCCTCGAGGTCGAGGGACGGTGGCTCGGGATCCTCGAGGCGCAGCGTTGCCCTGCCGCCCGGGAACAGCTCCGCGTACAGCTCCTGGAAGTGGAACGAGACGGCGCCGAACACCGTGTCGAATCGCTTTTCGATCTCGCGCTCGAGCTGACGAGCCATGGCGCGCACGCTGGCGCCGGCTCCGGCGAGGTCGTCCCGCTGCGCGGCGATCGTGATCACCCGCGCGCCGAGCGCCTCGTGCTGCTCGGGTGCGAGCGCGTTGACGGCGCCGAGCGCGGCGATGCGCCGCTCGAGGCGGACGATCTCGCGCTCGGCGCGTTCCGCCGCGGCTGGATCGAGCTCGCCGGAGTCGTCGTCACTCAGATCGCGAACCGCATCCGCGTGCTCGGCGACCGCGGCCTCGCAGGCGGTGACCTCGTGCTCGGCGGCCTGGAGCTCGTCCCCCGCTCGCGCCACCGCCACCGCGACCTCTGCGTGCTCGGTCTCGAGCGCGAGCACCGCGAGCTCGAGCTCCGCGATCGGCAGGGCGACGAGGTCGTGCTCCTGCTGGGCGGTGGACTGCTCGAGCGCCGCGGTAGCGGCCTCGGCTCGACCCCGGAGGCCGTGCACGATCGCAGCGAGCGCTTCCCCCTCGTCGATGAGCCGTCTGGTCTCGGCCGCGGCCAGACGCGACCGCGCGGCGTCGAGCGCCCGGCGGGCAGCCTCGCGCCGCTCCTCGACGTGGGCGCCCTCGGCCTTTGCGCGGGAGAGCACGATCTCGGCCTCGTCAGCCGCCAGCCGGGCGGTCTCGGCCGCGGCGCGTCCCTGGCGGGCCTGCGCCGCAGCGACGCCGGCCGCCGTCTCAAGCGCGGTGTGGCGC
>JBAPWO010000009.1:0-15790 GCA_049283735.1 Candidatus Dormiibacterota bacterium | reverse complement strand
ATGGATATGCTGAGCACCCTGTACCTTCGCGCAACAGAGTTCATCGCTCGCAAGCGTGAGGAGGCTGAGGAAGGCCAGGGCATGGTTGAGTATGCGCTCATCCTCGTCCTTATCGCCATCGTCGTTATCGTTATCCTGCAAGTCGTCGGCAAGCAGGTCAACAACGTGTTCTCGAACATCAGCAACGGCCTGGCCTCGTAGCTTTTACAAGCAACCAGGACAGTCAAGAGGAGCCGGCCAACGGGTCGGCTCCTCTTTTTATTGCTGTTGTGAACGCCCGTGTCGCGACGCGGTGCACCGGATCCGCGTGTTCGGAATTCGCCGTACCATGCGATCAATGCACTCGGCACGCGGGGGGTGGACGTGATCCGCGTACTCATCGCGGACGAGATCGCGCGAATCGTCGGCGACCTCGAGAAGCTCGAGCCGTACGGTGACGTCGTCGAGGTGTGCGGCGTCGCGCACCAAGCGTCATCTGTCATCGAGGAAGCGCGCATGCGCCAACCCGATCTGCTCGTGATCCACGAGGGTTTCACCGATCTGCCTGAGGCTGACTTCGCTGCGCATCTCGGCTCGGCGTCCCCGGCAACTCGGGTGCTGCTCATGACATCCGGGGACGCGCATCTGAATACGGACGCTCGGACCGCGGTGGCGATCAGTGATTCGGCCGGCGGCGCGGAGCTCCTCATCGCCATCCGCACCGCGGTCGGCCTCGAAGGCAACCCGCGCCCGGGCACCGCGGATCCGGTCGTCGGCTCGACCCTGCGCGCGGTTCGAGCGCCTCGAGGCCGGGGAATCGTGCTGGTCGCGTTCTCCGGGAAGGGCGGAACCGGTACGTCGATGGTGGCGACCAACCTCGCGGTCGCGCTCGCCCACGGTGCCGGCGCACGGGCGGTCCTGGTGGACACCGATCTCCAGTTCGGGGACGCTGCCGGAATGCTGCACGTCGAACACCACCTGCCCTCGATCGCGGACCTGGCACCGCTCGGTGATGACGTCGCGAGCGCGCTGCTCGACGAGGTTCTTGCCACCGGTCCCGGGGAGGTCAGGGTCCTGCGCGCCCCATCGAGCCCGGAGCTCGGCGAGGCGATCGCCACCGCCAGTCTCCGCTCGATCATCCGGACGGCGGCCCGGGGACACGATTTCGTGGTCATCGATACTCCTTCCCGCATCGATGAGCGGGTGCTCGATGCCTTCGAGCTGGCTGACCGCATCCTGCTCGTGACCAGCTACAACCTCAGTGCGGTTCGAGGGACCAAGGCGACCCTGCTCCTGCTCGAAGCGCTGGGGATCGACCCGGACCGCGTCGACGTCGTCCTCAACCACACCCGTCCGCGCACAGACTACCGCCGCGAGGACATCGAGGAGATTCTCGGCCGGCGCACCCTCGTCGATCTTCCCTACGACCCGCGGGTTGACCCATCGCTCGACTCGGGAACCCCGTTCGTCCTGGCCCAGCCACACGCCGAGCTGGCTCGTCGCCTGACGGCGCTGGCACATCTCGTCACCGTCTCTGACAGCGTCGCCGAGGATGACGCCGGCGAGGTGCCCGCGCCCGAGCCTCCGGTCTACCGCCGGCGATTCAGCCTGGGTCGGAGGTAAGGTGGTGGCGCCGTGATCCGCGTCCTGGTTGCCGACGGCAGCGAGCGCATTCGCGCCAACCTTCTGCGCCGCCTCGCCGCCGAGGAGGACATCACCGTCTGCGGCACCGCCGAGGACGGTGAACACGCGCTCCAGGAGGCGTTGCACCTGGTCCCGGACATCGCCATCCTTGACGCCGGCCTGACCGGCCTCGACGGCGTCCAGGCGACCGAGATGCTCGCCGAGTACGCGCCTCAGGCAGGGGTGATCCTGATGTCGATGGAGAGCGGCAGCGAGCTGTTCCGTCGGGCGATGCTCGCCGGAGCACGCGAGGTGCTCCAGAAGCCGTTCGCCGGGGACGACCTGGTGGCCGCCATCCACAGGGTGCACGCGTTCCAGGCACGCAAGCGGGCAGCACAGTCGATCCGCCAGCCGGCGAACGGCGGACCCGCCGCTTCAGACGGGGCACGGCGTCGCGACGGAAGGATGATCACCGTCGTCTCCGGCAAGGGCGGGGTGGGCAAATCGATCATCGCCACCAACCTGGCCCTCGTGCTCAACCGGCCGCATCCGGGCAGCGTCGTCCTCGTCGACCTGTCGCTCCAGTTCGGCGACGTTGCGGCACTGCTCGCGATGACCCCCGACGGCTCGATCGCCGAGTTCGCCGCCAGCGACGCCGCGATGTCCGATCGCCACGTGATCCAGCAGGCGCTCTCGCTCGGTCCGCAGGGACTGACGGTGCTCGCGGCGCCACCAAGCCCGGAGCTCGCCGATTACGTCACCACGGCTCATCTGCGCTCCCTGGTGGCCGAGCTCCGCTCCACCTTCGAGCTCGTGGTGGCCGACACCACCTCGCAACTCTCCGAGATCACCCTGGAGGCGCTCGAGAACTCCGATCACATCGTGCTCGTCACCGACTTCAGCGTGACCTCGGTGAAGAACACGCGCCTGATCATGTCGGTGATCGGCGTTCTGCAGGTCGACCCCGAACGCATCGTTGTGGTGGCGAACCACCGCGACGCTCCGCTCGCCGGCGGCATGGATCGCGCTCGCATCGAGGACTTTCTCCGTCACCCGGTCGCTGCGGTGATCCCTCACGACGCGACCGCGATCGGCGGATCGGTCAGCTCGGGGGTGCCGATCGTGATCGGCGGCCATTCCTCGCCCGCGACCGCGGCGTTCGAACGTCTCGCGTCCGCGCTCACCGGCGACGCCGGCTCGGAATCCGCTGTCGAGCAATCCGGGAAGAAACGCAGCCGGCGGCGGCTCGGCTTCGCCCGAGACTAGGTCAGCGGCCGAAGATGCGCCGTTTGCGCTTGTCGTCGGCTTTGGCGCCTGCGACCCCGGCCCCGACCGGCTGACCGCCGGCAGGAACGAGCGCGCCGGCAAGCTCGCGAATCGAGCGGCTGATGTCCGACTCCGGGCTCGAGGTCACGAAGGGAATTCCCCGGTTGATCGATTCACCGACAACGCGCGGGTCGTACGGAATTTGGGACCCGACACTGTGCCGGAGGTTCTGCTCGATCGAGTCCTTGTTGAAATCGGAGTGCGAATCGCTCCGATCGACGACCAGGAGCACGGAGCCCACGTCGACAGTGAGCGATTCGAGCACCTTGAGCGCCAGTTTGGCGTCCTTGATCGCCGGGATAGTCAGCGCCGTCACGACGAGGACGTGCTGCGCCGATTCGATTACCTCGAGGTTGAAGTCAGCCAGGTGCGACGACGTGTCGACGACGACGTAGTCGAAGGTCTTGCGCAGCTCGGCCATGACCATGCGAACGTGGTCGTTGGTGATCAGGTCGGCGAGCTCCGGGCTGATCGGCGCGAGCAGCACGCGAACCCCGTTCGGCCCGTGCGCCATGATCTCGTTGAGCATCTCGGGCTCGAGGATCTCCGAATCCACGACGTCGGTGATGCTCCGGCTGTGATCGAGGTTGAGCATGACGCCGATGTCCCCGAACTGGAGGTCGAGATCGACCAGCGCGACGCGCGACTCGGTCTCGGCGGCAAGCGCCACCGAGAGGTTGGTCGCGAGCAGCGTCTTCCCCACCCCGCCCTTGCCGGAGAAGAGCACGATCACCTCGCCAAGCGCCGCCGCGCGCGGGGTGCCGGTGCCGTCGGGCGCCGCGGCCCGGGCGAAGGTCCCCTTCTTCTCCTCGAGCTGATGGACACGGCGAATCGCCGCGACAAGCTCGTCGTGGCTGAACGGCTTGATCAGGTACTCGCGCGCCCCTGCCTGCATCGCGCGGCGCAGGTAGTCGCGCTCGCCCTGCACCGACATGATGATGACCGGGCATGCCGGCAACTCCTGGGCGAGCCGTTCGGTGAGCTGGATCCCATCCATGATCGGCATGTTCACGTCGGTGAGCACGATGTCGGGCAGCAGCCGATGTGCTTCCTCGAGCCCCTGCTTGCCATCGCCGGCGGTGCCGATGACCTCGATGTCCTCTTCGAACCCGAGCAGCTTGCGCAGGTTGTCTCGAGTGCTCGCGATGTCGTCGACGATGAGGAGCCGGATCAAATCGATCGCGACCTCAGCCCACGGACAGTCGTGCTGCCTGCACCGGGTCGACGGGTACGCCAGGCCCCATGGTCGCGGCGATCGTCACCGTCTTCACGTACGTCCCTTTCGCGCCGGCCGGTTTGGCTCGAACGATGGCATCCATCAAGGCGGCGAAATTGTCGCGCAATTTGTCGTCGTCGAACGAAGCTTTACCGATTGCGGTGTGGATGATGCCCGTTCTGTCATTGCGGAACTCGACGCGTCCGCCCTGGACGTCCTGGATCGCCTTGGCGATGTCGAAGGTCACGGTGCCGGCCTTGGGGTTGGGCATCAGCCCGCGCGGTCCGAGAATCTTCCCCAGCCGCCCGACCATGCCCATCACCTCGGGAGTCGCGAGCGCGACGTCGAAGTCGATCTCACCGCCCTGCACCTTCTTCACCAGGTCCTCGCCGCCGACCACGTCGGCCCCCGCCTCGATCGCCTCGCGGAGCTTCTCACCGGTCGCGAAAACCGCGATGCGCCGGGTCTTCCCGGTACCGTGGGGCAGGGTCACCGTGCTCCGGACCACCTGGTCGGCGTGGCGTGGATCGATGCCGAGGCGGATGTGCGCCTCGATCGACGAATCGAACGCCGTGACCGCGGTCCGGCGGACGAGGCTCACCGCCTCGGCCGGGGGATAGAACTTCCCGTCCTCGATCGCGCTCGCCGCCTCGCGGTACTTCTTGCCGTGTTGTTTGGGCATGTCGCTCTCTCCGTGGTGTTGGCGGACGCACCCGGGCGCCCTCCCACTCAGTGGCTCAGTTGACGTTCAGTCCCATGGATCGCGCCGTTCCCTCGATGATCCTCGTCGCGTGTTCGAGGTCGTGGGCGTTGAGGTCAACCTGCTTGATCTCGGCGATCTCACGTACCTGTTGTCTCGAGAGCGAGCCGACCTTGTCTCGGTTCGGGTTTCCCGATCCCTTCTCCACGCCCGCGGCCTTCTTCAAGAGCTCCGATGCCGGTGGCGTCTTGGTGATGAAGCTGAAGGTCCGGTCCTCGTACACGGTGATCTGAGCCGGGATCACCCCCGAGAGGTTGGCGGTGCGCTCGTTGTACGCCTTGCAGAACTCCATGATGTTGAGCCCGTGCGGACCCAGCGCCGTGCCGACAGGCGGAGCGGGGGTCGCCTTGCCGGCCTGGAGTTGCAGCTTGATGACGGTCTTGATCTTCTTCTTGCTCATCGGGATCCTTGTTCTGGTGCTATCGCAACCGCTCGACCTGGAGCAGGTCGAGCTCGACGGGCGTCTCGCGTCCGAACATGTTGACGAGCACCTTGAGCTTGCCCTTCTCCACGTTGATCTCGGTGACCTTGCCGTGGAAGTCGGTGAACGGGCCATCAATGACCCGAACGTTCTCGCCGACCTCGTACTCGACGTTGACCTTGGTCGGAGCCTCGGCTTTCACCTGCTTCTGGATGCCCCGAATCTCGTGCTCCTGCAGCGGGACGGGCTTGTTGCCCGAGCCGACGAAGGAGGTCACCCCCGGTGTGTTGCGGACGACGTACCACGACTCGTCCGACATGACCATGTTGACGAGGATGTAGCCGGGGAAGATCCGCTTGCTCACCTTGCGGCGCTGACCGTCCTTGATCTCCATGACCTCCTCGGTCGGAACCAGGACGTCGAAGATCTGGTCGTGCATGTCCATCGACTCGACGCGCTTGAGGAGGTTCGCGCGAACCTTCTCCTCGTGGCCGGAATACGCATGCACCACGTACCAGCGGGCGTCCTTGGCGGAAACGGCGTTGCTCACAGCGATGTTCATTCTCCCACGACGGCTATGGCGACACCGTTGGGGCCGCGGTCGCGGCCGGTGCTGATGTGGTCACCGGGGCGGTGGTCGCCGTCGGCGCCGGGGTCGCGTTGTTCACCTGTTGGGTGACCGCCTGCTTGACCCCGAGGCTCAACAGGTAGTCCGCTCCACCGACAAGCGCGGCGAAGATGATCACCGTTGCGATCACGATGCCGGTCATGCGCAGCAGTTCGTCTCGAGCCGGCCAGACGACCTTCTTCAGCTCCTCCCACACACCACGGAGATAGCCGACCGGGCCACCCCGTCCGGATCCGCCAGATCCGGCCCCGGTCAAGGCGGGCCTGGGTGGGCGCGGGCCGCCCTGTGCGATTCGAGCCTTGGCCATTGACGGTGATCTCTCCTGGTGGTTCTGCCGGGGCGGACATTGCTGGGTGGGTGATGGCAGGGGCGGCACGACTCGAACGCGCGACCCTCGGTTTTGGAGACCGATGCTCTACCAGCTGAGCTACGCCCCTTCGGTCACTTGGTTTCGCGATGCGGCCTGTGTACGCGGCAACGCCTGCAGAACTTCCGCAACTCCAGACGATCCGGGTCATTGCGTTTGTTCTTGACCGTCGTGTAATTGCGTTCCTTGCACACGTTGCACTGCAACGTGATGATTGCGGAACCGCCCTTGGCCGTGGCCACGTGTCAAATGCCTCAAACACAAAAGAGACCTAGCGGGGCTAGGTCGAGATGGAGTCTAGCACACGCCGCGCTGCCGGCTGCCGGCTCTCGGCCGCTTGATTCGGACTACGCTGTGAGCGACCAACCGCACACCCCGGGGGATCCATCATGCACCCGCTGCTCCGCCCAACGAATGTCGTCATCGCCGCGCTCGGTGCCGCCGTCGTCGCCCTTGGCACAGTGGTGGCCGTCGACCGTGCCGCCGCAGCCGCTCCCCCGGCGCAGACCGCGTCGCTGTCCACGGCATCGACCGCGGCCTCGTCGCTGCTGGCCTCCGGAGGCCTCACCGCACCCGGCCAGCTCAACGGCGAGGCGGCCCACGTCTTCGATTTCTTCACCACCGACACCAAGCTGACCTGGCGGCAGATCGGCGCCGACCTGATCCGCGGGGAGACCCTCGGTCAGATCGCCGGGGCCCGGGCGGCCAAGGTCGAAGCCGACGCGCTCGCCGAGGTCCAGGCCGGGGTCTCGCTCGGCGCTGCACGTGGTGCGATCACCGCGGCGGAGGCGACGCGCCTCGTCAATGACGCGCGGGACGCAATCTCGGTGCTCATGGGCGCAAAGTTGAGCGCGCTGCTCCCAGCGGGACGCTGACCCGGCCGCCACGCAGGCTCGCCTGCTCTCCGGCGTCGAGCGGGGGATGCAGGAGGCACTCCTTGTCGGAGTCGCCTTCCCACCACCAGCGCCCGGCACGCTCGCTCTGCCCAGGCTCGGTGGCACGGGTGCACGGAGCGCACCCGATCGACGTATACCCCCGGTCGTACAGCGGGTGATGGTCGATGCGGTGGGCGCGGAGGTAGTCCCACACCTGGGCGCGCGACCATCTCGCCAGGGGGACCACCTTGGTGATGTCCCCATGGCCCGGGTCGCCGGCGACGACCGGTGTTGCCGCCCGAGTCGGGGTCTGCTCGCGGCGCAACCCGGTGATCCAAGCGTCGTACTCACGCAGCGCCCGAGCCAGCGGGTTCACCTTGCGCACTGCGCAGCATTCGTTGCGCAACGCGACCGACCGGCGGAACTGCATGGTCCCGTGCTCGCCGGTCATCGCGTCCAGCTCATCCGAATCAGGCGCAAGGATGCGAAGACGAATCGGATAGCGCCTCCTGACCTGGTCGATGAAGTCGTGAGTCTCCTCGTGCAGCCTGCCCGTGTCCAGGGTCAGGACCTCAGGCTCAGGGACGACCCCACAGGCCATGTCGATCAGCACCATCGACTCAGCCTGGAAGCTGGCCACGAGAGCGACCCGCCGGAATCGTTTGTACGTCCAGGAGAGCACCTCCTCAGCGCTGCCGTGGCGCAGGTCGACGAGACTCACGCGTCCGCCTCGATCGGCGCGCCCGCCCCGGCATCAGGCTTCGCAACCACGGCGCACATGATCGGGCAATCTCCTCGATTGCGAACGGATTGCCCGCAAACCTGGCCCCACGCGCGCCAACCATCCACGCTACCAAGATGATGGAGTGATGGCCTCGGGGGCTCTCCGGAGGTCAGGCAGGTGACAGCGGGGCGGTGACGGTATCGCGGAGGGCAGGACGCCCGTGGACTGCGCTGCCATTGGCTCCGTTCGTCACGGCGCCGGGGTTGGAGGCATGGCGGCCGTTGCTGCCGTTCCCGTGGCAGTTGCCGAAGAAGTCCTTGAGCACCTCGAGCTGGCGGTGCACCGCCGCCTCGTTCCACCCGTGGCCCTGATCGGTGTCGGTGAACACGTGGAGATCGGGAAGTGTTGCGATCAGCGCCTTGAGCCGCTCCACGTCCACGAGCCGATCGTGCCGGGCGACGATGATGAGGGTTCTCTCGACTCGGGACGCGACCACATCGACGTCATCACGCCGGAGGCAATCGTTGAGCCACTCCCGGGCAGCCCGGGGATCGGCGCGGCGCTGATTCTCGTAGTTGATATCGGCGGTACGGTCGTCGACGTCACCCTCGACGATCACAAAACGCTTGTAGAGGTCGCTGATCCAGCGCTGACGGCTCAGCCAGACGACACCGTCCCACATCGGTCGCCGGCTCAGCAGGCGGACCTGATCTCGATAGCGCCGTCGCATGAGGTCGGGCGAGAGCAGCGGGGTGTGCAGAACCAACCGCTCGGCTCGGTGGCCGGCCCGCTTCGCGAGAGCACAGGCGACCGTTGCCCCAAGGCAGAGGCCGCCGACATCGAACGTGTCGATCTCGAGTTGAGTGAGCAGGTCGAAGAGCAGGTCGGCTATGGCGCCAGACGAGTGCCGTCCGCGCAGCGGAGGCGATGCGCCGTTGCCCGGAAGGTCCGGGATGATCAGGGTTCGGTAGGCGCCGAGCTCGCTGAACCGGCCGCCGAACTCCTCAGCCGAGCTGAGGAAGCCATGGCACAGCACCAGCGGCTTGCCCTGCCCGCCGATGAGGTAGCGGAGAGGCTGGCCGCGGATCGTCGTGAACCGCTCCTCCATCACCGGCGAGTCCATCGGCGAGTCATCGTTGTGTTTCGACGAGACCCCGGCGCCCAGATTCCCGTCAAGACCGGTCGCCTTGCATCAATGCCGTCATTAAAGCCACAGGACGGGCCGTCGCGGCGGTCCGCTGGCGTACAAAGACGCTTTCCTGCGGGCTCCGGTTCATGATGCTCACCCCGGCCGCCACGATCGGTCCGGCCCTTCTTCGCTCGTCGCGGGGGTAATCTCGACCTGGCTGACGTCGCGCTCGCAACGTGTTCGCTCCTCCCTGACCTCGACGCCGACGAGCGCCTGCTCATCCACGCGCTCGAAGGGCGCGGCGTCGCCGCCGTGGCTCGCGTGTGGGATGACCCGTCAGTTCGATGGGACCGCTTCCGGTTGGTGGTCATCCGGTCGACCTGGGACTACGCGGGTCGACGTGACGCGTTCCTCGAATGGTGCGCCGGCCTGCCGGCCGTGCTCAACTCCCTTGCGGTGATCACCTGGAACACCGACAAGACCTATCTGCGCGAGCTCGCCGCGGCTGGAGTTCCGACGGTGCCGACCACATGGATCGAACCCGGGTCGCGGTGCGGCGACATTCTCCTTCCCGGCGGCCACCTCGTGGTGAAACCGTCGATCTCGTCGGGCGCACAGAACACGTCGCGATACGGTCCGGACGACAAGGCCGCAGCGCTGCACCACATGGAACGGCTGCTGTCGGAGGGGCGGACGGCGATGGCGCAGCCCTACCTCACGTCGGTCGACGCCGACGGCGAAACCGGGCTCATCTACATCGACGGACTCTTCTCGCACGCGGTTCGGAAGGGCCCGCTGCTCCGGGCGTCCGGGGTTGCGACGGATCAACTCTGGGCCGTCGAGGACATCACGAGCCGCTCGGCGGATGCGGATGAGCGGGCTGTCGCCGAGGCAACGCTGGACGCGCTGCCGTGGCCTCGGGACGCGCTGTTGTATGCCCGAGTCGATCTGGTCCGAGGCAATGACCGTTCGCCCTTGCTGCTGGAGCTGGAGCTTGCCGAACCGTCGCTGTTCCTAGGACTTGGCTTCGGAGCTGCTTCGCGGCTCGCAGCCGCGATCGCTGTGCGTCTCGGGCAGAGCTGAGAGCGTCGTCGGGCTGATCCTGTCCCTGGTGGCACGCTCGGCTCTGTTGGTGATGATCAGTCGGGTCACGAGCGCGCTGAAGGTTTCATCCGGCCCGAGCGGCTGCTGGCGCGACTTCGACAGGCGACCGCTCATCTAGGAAGCCCTCCCAGACGAGGCGTTGTCCGAGCGCCTGACCAGGCGATGGGTCTTGGCGTCGCCGGCGCGCCGCGAACTCTCCCGAGGAACCCGCAGGCCCTCCAGATCGCGGGCGTCGTCGCGTGCAGGCACGGCCGGGATCTCGCGACGGCGCGCCTGTCCATGACGCGGTCGGAGCGGGCGCAAGGTGTCGCGTGCCGTCCAGGCAGCCGCCGCGTCGACCAGGTCGGACGCGACGGTGGGCCGGCCGAGGCCGAACCCCTGTCCCAGCGGGATGTTCAGTGAGCGAATCTGGTCGCTCACCAGCTCGTTCTCGACGCCCTCGGCGATCACGATCGAGTCGTGAACCCGCGCAAACGTCAACGCAGTCTGGATCGCGACCCGCGAGCTCCGGCGCGCCGCGTTCATGGTCAGGCTGCGTGCCAGCTTGACGAACTCGGGCTCGGCCGTCTCGAGAAGATCGGTCGTGGCGAATCCCTCGCCGAGGTCGTCGATGGCAAAGCGGATGCCCGCCGCGCGATACGACGCGAGCACGAGGCGCAGGCGATCGAGGTCGTCCACACTCTCGTGCTCGCCGATCTCGAGAACGAGCCGGTGGGGGGTGCGCCCGGTCCATTCCAACAGCAGGAGGAGTTGATCCACGTCGTGGAGCGGGTCGAGCAGCGCTGCGACGCTCACGTTCATGAACAGCAGGATTCCCGCCGGGAGCGATGACGCCTGGCCGAGCGCGGCGCGGCGGCACAACCAGTCGAGATCGCGGATGTGCCCCGAGCGATGCGCCACCTCGAACAGGGTTTCGACGCTGTCGGACGCGCCGTACCCCTCGGGGCGCGCCAGCGCCTCGTAGCCGACCACATGTCCATCATTGAGATCGACGATCGGCTGGTACACCGCATGGATCGGCAGTCCGGCGACCAGCTGACTGATCAGCTCGGTCACCGATGAACCGGACGGGGTCACCTGTTCCGCGCCGTCGACGTGGCGACCGACCACGCGGTCGCGACCGCTTCGCTTGGCCTCGTACAGACACTCGTCGGCGCGCCGCCATGCGGACATCGGGTCGGTTCCAGCCGGAGCAGACGCCCAGCCGAGGCTGATGTTCGAGCGACCTCCGGGGGTGGGCACGAGGTGCATCGCAGCCCTGAGCCGTTGTGCTGCCGACGCGGCTTCGGCGGGATCGACGTCGAGGAGGATGGCTGCGAACTCGTCCCCACCGACTCTCGCGATGACGTCCCACCCACGCAGCATCAGCGCCAGCGTCGTGGCCACTGTGCGCAGCACGGTGTCGCCGGCCTCGTGTCCGAACTGGTCGTTCACGCGTTTGAGGTGGTCGACATCGATCGCGAGGATCGCGAAGGGCTGCCGGGGAATCGTTCCCAGAATGCGGTCGAACTCGCGCCGGTTCTTCAGTCCGGTGAGGCGGTCGGTGCTCGCCAGCTCCGCCATGCGGAGGGCTTCGTCCCGAAGCGCGCCTTGAGCGCGAATGCGAGTGACGACGTTCGCCGTCTCCGCGCTGATCTGGGTGATCGCCTCCGCGGTGCGCGTCTCGATGCTCGGCAAAGCCTCGAAGAAATAGGCGAGCACCCCGACGATCCCGGCCGCGGTCGCGATCGGACACGCGATCGCGGACCGTACCCCCAGCGCGACTGCAGCCGTAACCTGCGCCGACGCCCCGAGCTGGTCGAGGTCGGAGACGATGACCGGCGCGCCGGTCGTGCGCACCCGGGCGACGAGCGCCTCCAGCGGTCCCGCCGCGCCTCCCGCGGCGACATCGATCGCGTCCAGCGTGGACCGCGGGACGGCATGGCGCGACGTCGAATCCGGGCGCCCCTGCTCCTGGCGCGGGATGAACATCTCACTGAACGTGGCGCCCAGCGTGAAGGTGGTGAGCTCCAGGATGGTGTCGGCTGCGGTGTCGACGTCAGTGCAGTCCGTGAGTGCGCGGACGAGGGAGAAATGCAGATCCCGGTGGCGTTGCTCCGACTGTTCCGTGAGGTCGCGCGTCACCGAGAAGAAGCCGCGCAACTCGCCGTTGTCGTCATGCATGGCAGTAATCGAAACACTCGCCCAGAAGCGACTTCCATCCTTGCGAACCTGCCACGCCTCGTGCAGGCGCTCGGCGACCGCCTCCAGATTCTCGACGCGACGGCTGACCGGCCGCCCGCGTGGATAGAGCACCGAATAGTGCCGCCCGATCATCTCTCCGTCCGTGTACCCGAAGATCCGGGTCGCTCCGGTGTTCCAGCTCAGCACCTTTCCCGCGGGGTCGACGGTCATGAGCGCCTCGTCGAACACGCCGTCCACCAGGGCGCGGAGGCTCCTCTCGCTGCTACGAATGCCCTGCTCCGACTCCTCGCGCTCGGTGACGTCGCGCAGCGTGACCAGAAGCCGATTGCCGTGCCGGCTGATGCGCACGTCGCGCGCCTGCTCGATCCAGGTATCGGTGCGGAGGATGCGATAGTGCAGTCCGTCGATGGCGCAGGGAACGTCGCTCGACACCACGTCACGGAAGGCCGTGATGAGTGCACCCGCCGTCTCGTCATCGAGGTTCAGAAACCCGGTTCCGACAAGCGCTCCGGGGCGGAGACCGAGATGTGCCGGATCATCAGTGAGCTCGGTGGCGGCGGCATTCGCGTAGTCCACACGAAAATCGGTAACCTGCCGGCGAGGACCGTACACCGGCGACAAGATGAGCACGGCATCGGCCATTGCCTCGAGCCAGAATTGGTCGCCGGGGTCCAGCACCCCCGGTTCCGGGAAACTGCGTTGTGCAGACACGCGCGTAGGCTCTCCTTTGATCGCAGCGAAATGCGCGCCCGTGGTCGTCCCTTCCGGTGCGTCATAATTTGATGCACCCTGAGCAACACGTCTGTCCCTCACCGCACATAGGTCGGCGTCTACGCGATTGGAGGCATAAACCTCGACGTGGCCGAGCAGGTCGCCTCAGCAGGAGAGAACCGGATTCTCACCGCCCTGCCGTCGGAGGAGCGTCAGCAGTTGTTCGGTCGTGTGAGAAACGTCACCCTGCCCGTCAAAACGGTTCTGTTTGAACCGGGAGCGCCTATAGACGCACTCTACTTCCCGACCGACGGGGTCGTCTCCCTGGTCACGCCATTGCATGACGGCGCGATTGTCGAGGTTGCGACGATCGGCAACGAGGGGATCGTCGGCGTCCCGTTGGTGCCGCGTGGCGGGCTCGCGGTGCGCGCCATCTCGCAGGTCGCGGGTCATTCCCTGCGCATCGACGCCCCCTCGTTTCTCACGTTGTTCGAACGACTCACCACATTCCAGGCGTTGGTGGACAAGTACACGCAGGCGCTGTTCGGCCAGATCTCCCAGGCCGCCGCCTGCAACCGGCTGCACTCGAGCGAGGAGCGTCTCAGCCGCTGGCTCCTGATGAGCCACGATCGCGTCGGCTCCGACCAATTCATGATCACCCAGGAGTTCCTCGGGCAGATGCTCGGCGCCCGGCGATCCACGGTGTCGGTCTCCGCCGGCATCCTGCAGCGAGCTGGACTGATCCGCTACGTCCGCGGCAACGTCACGATCGTCGACCGCGCCGGCCTCGAGGCCGTGTCGTGCGAGTGCTACTCCGTGATCAGGAACGAGCTGGAACGGGTCGTCGAACCGGAGTCCTGGCGACGTCCCCCGTGGGCGTCCTCGGATCGTCGTCCGAGCAGGTGACCTCACCCCCGTCCGGGCGGCAGTATTCCCTGGCGCACGGCACGCAACGGGCCGTGGTCGTGGAGTTGGGTGCCGGACTCCGTGAGTACCGCACCGACCTCGGCGCAATCGTCGACGGCTACAGTCGCGAGCAGGAATGCGACGGCGCCCGCGGTGAGCTCCTCCTACCCTGGCCGAATCGGATCGCGGGCGCGACGTATCGATTTGCGGGTGCGCTGTTTCGTCTCCCCGTCACCGAACCGAGGACCGGGAGCGCCATCCACGGGCTCACGCGTACAAAGCCCTGGCAGAGTGCCGACATCTCCGCGGCGGCGGTGACGCTGACGCTCGACATGCCGCCACAGGATGGCTACCCGTTCAGCATCGGCCTGAGCGCGACGTACTCGCTCGGCGACAGCGGTTTGACCGTCCAGGTCACCGCGACCAACCGGGGCGAGCTCGCATGCCCGTTTGGCGCCGGCGCCCATCCGTACATACGTCTGGCCACCGACGGATTCATCGACGATGCGTTGCTGCAGGTGCCGGCGGACGCGACCCTCGTGACCGATGATCGTGGTATCCCCAGCGGCCTCGAGAGTGATGTCGAGGGAACCGGATTCGACTTCCGTCGTGCGCGTCCTCTCGGCGCCCTTATGCTGGATACCGCGTACACCGGGCTGCACGCCGATGATGACGGCATCACCAGGATCACGCTGACGGCGCCGGATGGGCACCACGGCGTTGCCGTGTGGATGGACACGGCACATCGGTACGCGATGCTCTACAGCGGAGACACGCTGGCCGACCGGTCACGCCGGCGCCGGGGACTGGCGATCGAGCCGATGACCTGTGCCCCGGACGCGTTCAACTCCGGCGCTGGATTGATCGTGCTGCAACCCGGCGAAACACACCACAGCGCATGGGGCATCGCCCCGCTGTAGCGCCGGACCCCGGCAGGCGCGTTCAACGCACCACCTTCGATTTCGCCGGTTTCGCGCTGCATGGAACGCACAGCGCGGCCCAGGGCACGGCGCTGAGACGCTCATCCGGAATCGCGGTGCCGCAGGCGACGCAGCGACCGTAGGCGCCCGCGTCGATCCGATCGAGCGCCTGGTCGATCTCCGAAACCGTTGCGTAGATCGTGCGCGCCTGATAGGCGTCGGTCATTCTCTCGACCGCGTAGGCGGTGGCGTCGCCGACTCGCTTGCCAAAACCGAGGTTGGCCACCTCGGCGGGATCGTGAGCGCCCAGCCGATCCACCTTCGAGACGATCTCGGATCGCTTGCTGACCAGCCGTTCACGCGCGTCGGTGTGGGGGTCGGCGCGCGGGTTCACCGAGACGCATTCGCCAGGTGTGCGCAGCCCATCCCGCAAGCGTACGCCGCCGTCCAGCGGGCCAAGCGCATCCGCCAAGCTCGTCGGTAAGTCCCGACTTACCATAAGTCCGCGCGCTGGACCCAAACACGGGAAATGTGGCGATTTGCCGATGGATAGCGACCGATTCGTTGTCGGCTCAGGCGCCGACACCCAGCACACTCACGACGTGGCTCCACGATCTCCCGATCTGCGCCTCGACGTCCTGACACGGCTCGGACACTCGCTCCCGGGGGCGCGCAGCCCCGAGGAGGCGGCGGCCGAAGTCGTGGAGGCGCTCGCCGCCCTCGATGTGGCCGCCGTCGTGAACGCGGTCGAATCGGATATGGCCGTGGTGCTCGCGGTCAACGTTCCCCCTTCATCGACGTACGGGGTTTCGACGCGAGTCTTTTCCAGCATGATGGGAATGCGCATCCCCCTCGATGGAGTCGATTCGCTGCGCAAGCCGGTCCGGCTGCGCCGTCCGTACTACGGGTCAGCCAAC
>JBAPWO010000008.1:0-2221 GCA_049283735.1 Candidatus Dormiibacterota bacterium | reverse complement strand
GCCGTCCAGATCATCAAGGCGGGCATCCTCGAGATCGCCGACATCTTCGTCGTCAACAAGGCCGACCTTCCCGGCGCCTCCAAGGTCGTGCGTGACCTCAAGGAGCTCGTCCGCCACGGCGCGATCCGCGCCGGGTGGTCACCGCCGGTCCTCACCACCGTTGCGGAGACCGGGGAAGGCGTTGACGAGCTGGTCGTGGCCATCGACGGTCACGGCGACACGATCGCGGAATCAGGGGAGCTCGAGCGCCGCCGGGTAGCACGGCTCCGCGCCGAGGTCGAGGCGATCGTGATCGAGCGGGCGGCCGAGCGCGCGCGAACTGCGCTGCATGAGGGGACAATGAGTCGAGAGCTCGAGGGCGATCTGAGCCAGGTGGACCCGTACGCCCTGGCCGAACGCATCCTCAACGGGCACCGCAAGGAAACAACTGACCAATGACCCAGACGATCGACCGGGCGGGAGCGCCGCCAGGTCCGCTCGACGAGCCGCGTCCTCGGGAAGCGCCCCCGATCCCCCCGGACACGCTCGGGGGGCTCCCGCTCGCCACCTGGTACGGCCCCGACGATTCCCCGATCGACGTCGAGCGCGACCTCGGCGAGCCGGGGTCCTTTCCGTACACCCGCGGCGTGCACCGCACGATGTACCGCGACAAGGTCTGGACGATGCGCCAGTTCGCCGGCTTCGGGACTGCGCGGGACACCAACCAGCGCTACCGATTCCTCCTCGACCAGGGGCAGATGGGCCTCTCGGTCGCCTTCGACATGCCGACGCTGATGGGCCACGACTCGGATGCGCCCGAGTCGCTTGGCGAGGTCGGACGCTGCGGCGTCGCGATCGACTCGGTCGAGGACATGCTCACCCTGTTCAGCGGGATCGATGTCGGAGCGGTCACGACCTCGATGACCATCAACTCCCCCGCGCCGATTCTTTTCGCCATGTACCTCGCCGCCGCGGACGAGCGGGGAATTCCGTACACGAAGCTCGGGGGCACCCTCCAGAACGACATCCTCAAGGAATACATCGCGCAGAAGGAGTTCATCTTCCCGATCCGGCCGTCGATGCGACTGGTGACCGACGTCGTCGAGTTCTGCACGCGCAACGTCCCGAGCTGGAATCCGATCTCGATCAGCGGGTATCACATCCGCGAGGCAGGCAGCACCGCCGCGCAGGAGCTCGCCTTCACGCTTGCCGACGGTTTTGCCTACGTGGAGGCCGGGATCGAACGCGGGCTCGACGTCGACGAGTTCGCACCGCGGCTGTCGTTCTTCTTCAACGCCCATATCGACTTCTTCGAGGAGATCGCCAAATACCGCGCCGCCCGCCGCATCTGGGCGCGGCACATGCGCGACCACTACGGTGCCAAGGACGAACGCTCACTCAAACTCCGATTCCACACCCAGACGGCCGGATGCTCGCTCACCGCGCAGCAGATCGAGAACAACGTGGCGAGAACCGCGTTCGAGGCGCTCGCGGCGGTGCTCGGCGGGACCAACTCGCTCCACACCAACTCGATGGACGAGGTGCTCGCCCTGCCCACCGAAAAAGCGGCGCAGATCGCGTTGCGCACCCAGCAGATCCTCGCCTACGAGACGGGTATTCCCTCGGTCGTCGATCCACTCGCCGGCTCGTGGTTCATCGAGGATCTCACCAACCGGATGGAACAGGCCGCCGAGGACTACTTCGTGGCGATCGCCGAACGAGGCGGCATGCTCGATGCTGTCGCCGAGGGGTTCCCGCAGCGCGAGATCGCCGACGCGGCGTTCCGGTACCAGAGCCAGCTCGAGACCGGAGAAAGAGTCATTGTCGGCGTCAACGTGTTCGAGCACAGCGTCGACTCGGCACCGCCGCCCACACTCGTGATCGATCCCGATGTCGAGGTGTCCCAGGCGGCCCGCCTCGGGCTGCTGCGCGAGCGTCGCGACAACGGCAGCGTCGCCACCCGGCTCGAGGCGCTCCAGGAGGTTGCCCGCGGCAGCGACAATCTGATGCCGGCGATCATCGACTGCGTGCGCGCCCGCGCCACCGAGGGCGAGATCGTCGAGGCGCTGCGGGCGGTCTTCGGCACCTACCGGGAGACGCCCGTCTTTTGACCTTTTCTTAACCCCTCCATAAAGGGGAGGTGGCTAGGCTCAGCCCGTATCGTGGGACCCAAGCACATCCTGGTGGTCGAGGACGAGGAGGTCATCCGAGAGACCCTCCGGTTCAACCTCGCGCGCGAGGG
>JBAPWO010000007.1:0-2542 GCA_049283735.1 Candidatus Dormiibacterota bacterium | reverse complement strand
CTTACAGACCTCCTCGCCGTGGTTGACATCCACACCGGACCGCGCCCCGTCGACCCGCAATGGCTCGACGCCCTCCTTGCAAAGAGCGCCGACGTGTCCGCAGATCTGGTCGTCGCGGTCAGCACAGCCGGGTTCAGTGACGGTGCCAGACGCCTAGGCGAACATGCTCGTGTTCGTCTATGGACCGTGACACGCCCAGATCTGCGGCGACACTCGCTGTTCTTTGACGAGCGCTTGCCAAGTCACTCGCTGATACGACTTGTCAGTGGCGGACTGCAGCCGCTAGTCGAGCGGCATGACGCGGAAGCTCTACTCCAATCCGGCGATCCGGTTGAACTCGGGATCGACGGACACGCCAACGTCTCGGCACTCACGGCGGCCTATCGTCACATCTCGACCGGGGATCCGATGATCGTCGAACCTCAGATCCACGAGGGGAAACCACGCCTGGATGTCGAGGCGCTACTGCTCATGCCTCGTCGGAGTGGCCTTGCGCTTCAAGTACGCGCCGGAGATCGAAGTGCGAACGTCGTGGCGGGGTACCTTACCATGGTCGTTGAGGAGGACCACACCTTCGCGTTTGATCGTAACCTCGAATGGACGAGCGCCGATAGCGGGATCGTCCATCTCGCGTCGAGCACTCGCGAAGGCGACCTTTATGTGAACACCGCGGGTCGCCACCCGTTCCTCGGCATATGCGTCAGAGACCCGGGCGTCCCGCTCTTGTCGACTCCGAAGCGCGCTAAGGCGGAAGCTAACCAGCGGGTCGCATCCGTCCGCATATTCGTCGACCCGGCCGGCGTGCTGCATACGACTACGCCCGACGCGCCCATCAGTTCCGTCACGAGTAGCAAAGCGGTCGAGTGGATCACAAGCCAGGACCTCGTGGCCCTGACGGACTTCACGGCCAGCCCTTCGCTCCCCGATCCCGGGGAATCGGCCGCAGGCGCCTAACGACCGTAATGCCTCGGCCAACGAAAAGCCGACTGCTGGAGCAGGTCATCGCTCAGATGCAGCTGCTAGGCGGCGAGGCCCTGGTGCGCTCACCGTGCCTGCTCGACGGCGATGCTTCCCATGTCAAGCGCGAGGTGGACGCGGGCGTACTAGTAGGTCTCGGCGCGTCGAACCTGCTCATGGTGGTAGAGGTACGCGACCGTGCCCGCGTCCAGGGCGTCGACTGGATCGAGCAACTCATCTCCAAGAGAGACGACGTAGGAGCCGACGTTCTGGTCGCCGTGAGTTCCAGCGGCTTCACCGCAGCGGCCGTGCGCCTAGGGACTGCTCATCGCCTCAGGCTGTGGCGGGTAAACCAAATCTCCCGCGCGGAACTTTCCGCCCTCTGGGACTTCGAGAGCGACCTAGTGGAGGTCGGGGAGATGGAGAGCCTTGAGGTCTATCCCATCATCCAGAGGGCTGACGTCGAGAAGCTCGGCCCGTTCAAGATGATTAGAAGCAACGGCTCTGAGGATCTTCAGCTGCCAGAGCTGCTGATGTCGCTGCCTAGGAAGAAGCGGGAAGAGGCGACCGTCAGGCTCGATCGTGATCGAACTCGCCTGCAGTGCATCATCCGAATGCCCCGAACCAACGGCTATGCATTGAAGCTTCGGTCGGGTGACGTGAGCGTCGATGTCGCTGGTGTCCTGGTCAATCTCGTCACCGTGGTCACTAGTCGCTACGAGGTGAGGGCTGCCTGGCATCACGTTCGCAGCGACGGCCTAGAGACCGTCTATGTTGAGCGTGACCACCCGATTCTCGGGGAAAGCCCAATTCTCAAGCAGATCAAAGGCGAGCCAGAGTGGGATACGCGATTTTTCGCCACCGGCCGACCGTTGATCCCGCGAGGCACGAAAGACGACCTGCTCCTGGAGTCGACAGGCAACGTAGGCTCCTTCTTGGTGGACGAGGACGGTAAGCCCCGCTTCGTTGCCGAGAGCGAGTGGGCCGCCGCCAGTAGCATTGCCACCGTCGAGGAATGGTCCGGCTCGGGACTCGTGACAATCGGCCTTCCGGATGAGGAGGCCGGAACTTAAGGTGGGTCGTCCACCGACGACAGAAACCTCTCGGTCTTGCAGCTACGGTGCAGCGGACTGGTATCGGTTTTGCTCGAAGTCGCCCGTGCTTGTCCGAAGTAACTGCTTAGGATGCAGTTTTGGCCCTCTACCTTAACTAGGGGCGCGTTGGCTCGGCTCTTCGAGAGAGCGTTGGGCTAGCGATTGCGGGCTGTCCGGAGCTAAGTGCACAGGCAGCAGAGGGTTGTCGAAGGATGGGGAAAGCGGAAGGAATCCTAAAGGTGCCGAGCCGCCCATTCGCGCTCCCAGGCGCGGCGCTTCTGTGTCCAAGCGTCAACGAGAGCGCCCACCTTTTCGCCGTCAGCCCCAGTGCGTCGATCATCCTCCTCAAATACCGCGCTGCCCAGACGCCGCGCGTGTTCGCCCTACGTCTGGGCCGCCCGCTCCTGCCCTCAAGACTTGTCGGGCCGCCCGTACCCTCGACGCTCGACGAGCGACCTTCCTCTAATAGATGGACGGGCATTGGAACGGCC
>JBAPWO010000006.1:0-44953 GCA_049283735.1 Candidatus Dormiibacterota bacterium | reverse complement strand
GGGCAGAACCTCGAGGTTTCTCGAGACCCCGGTACCAAAGTAGGAGTGCTCGAGCCAGTCGACATTCATGGCCAGCGACCAGCCCGCCGGGTCCGGATGCTGAGCCTGTGCGACCGCGAGGATCCGTGGCAGTTCGGACGCGATGTCTGACAAGCGCTGAACTCCCGGTGAACCGCTGATCGCCGCGTTATGAGCGAGCCAGTGTAGCCTCGCCGCCGCCGAGCTCCAGGAATGGCCAAGGGGAGGAGTCAGGGGTTGGCGCCTGCCGTGGGTGGCGTCTAGATCGTGAGAATATGCATTCTCAGGAGCTTGAGCGATGCTGCCCGCAGAGCGCTCGACGCCAAGGCAGGGTCCCCCGCTGCCCCTGTGGTGGTGTCCAAGAGCGAGGCGCAGCCGAGACTTCGGCCGGAGCCGCGCCATCGTCACGCGAGCGGAACTGGGCGTAACCCAGTCGTAGGTGGCTCAGGAACTGGGCTGCTTACCATCGGTCGGTGATCACCGCCCATTCGGGCAGACGCCTCGTGCCCGAGACCGGCGGCGAAACTGCCAGCGCGCGCCGGCACTGGTGGCGAGGCCCACAGCTCGTTGTGCCGATGATTGCGGGCCTTCTCTACGTCTTGGTCGTCGCGGTGCGCTTGCCCGAGATACTCTCGTCGTTCTACTGGTACGCCGACTTCCCCGCGGCCCTCCACCTGGGCGACGCCATCTTTCATGCCGGATGGGGGCACGGAGTCCCGCTTCGCGATCAGGCGGGCCTGGGACCGCTGTGGCTCGTCGGTTTGCTCGATCAGGTCAGCGGCAATGCCGTTGCCGGGATGGCGCTCGGCGGGGCCATGATGATCGCGTCCATCGCGTTGATGGTTTCGACCGCTCGGCGAGTCATGAAGGCACCGAACGCTGTGCTTGTCGGCGTGCTGTGCGTCGCTGCTCCACCGGTGGTCGCCTGGGAAGCCCTGAGTCCCCTGGCGCACGGATGCACCGTGCTGCTCACGGCCGCGGGCGCGTGGCAGTTGGTGGCGCTGTCCCGGCAGCGCGTCCGTCATTCAGTCGCCTCCTCGCTCGCGGTCGGCGCGCTCGCTGGGGTGTGCATTGCCTCCGATACGCTCGCCGTTGCCGCCGCGGTTGGCCCCTGGTTGATCTGTGCATCAGTGCTTGGGCACCGTCGACCGGATCGGCGTGGAGTGCTGTTGATCACCGCAGGAATCGCAAGCCTCACGGCCATCGCGGTTAGCGTCACCGCACACGCGAACGGCATCGTCAGCACCGGCATCTCCGCTCCCGGGCTCTCACTGGCCGGAGTCGGTGCGGGGTTACGTGTCGCCGCATCGACCTTGGGCCAGATGATCTCCGGAGCCTGGTACGACGACGCCCTTCCGGGTGCGCTCGCGATCGCGGCCTTCGTGCTCTTTGCCGCGCTGTTCTACCTGGCCATACGGGGTGTCGCGCACCGTCGTCCCCATGCGCCTGCCGATCGCGAGGTCTACGTGTGCTTTTGGGCGTTGTCGAGTGCGGGGCTGATCGGTGCCCTCTGCGTGACCGGCCTTGGAGTCCAGACCTCCCCGATCAACTACCAGGGGCACTATCTCGATGGCTTGTGGTTTGCACTCGCAGCCGTCCTTCCGATCGCGTTCGGCACCGCCGGCTGGGGACGGCGCGTCGCGGTCGGAGTGGTCGCCTGCCTGGCGCTCGTCAGCGCAGCGGGCGTCATCCGGCTCACGCCCTACCCCTTCGAGGGCCCCGATTACACGGATGCCGCACAGTTGACCGCAACCCTGACCGAGCTCGGTGTCGCGCAGGGCTACGGCGGGTACTGGGAGTCGTATTCGGTCGGCTGGAATGTTGGGAAGGGTGTCTCGGTGCTGCCGCTTCAGCTGTGCAGATACGCGTCGGGAGCAGCCGGGCTATGCCGGTTCCAGCACGCTGCGCCGGCGTCCTACGCCCTACGGCCTGGACCGGTCTTCATCATTGTTCTCCGAGGCTCGTGCCACGACGGGCTGTGCATCGACGCTTCGAACCTTGCCGCTCTCCCAGCGCCTGAGGACGTGCGCGAGGTCGGGTTGCTGCAGGTGGATGTCTATTCCAGGGACATCTTTGCCGACCTCCCCGTTGCCTGACACCACTTTCCTCCAAAGCCCTCTATAAGGCGCTACGCCTCGTACGTTGCGGAACCGACGCTGATACGTCAGCCAACATACCGGTCAGTGTCCGTCAAACGGGGTCCTCGGGTGTCTAGGAATGTTGTGATCGCAACGGCGAACCTGACGACCGCCGACGACGCGCTACCGGAGCGGCGATTCGAATCGGTCGTCGGCGCCGACGCCAGACGGCTCTACTGGCTGGCGCTGTCCATCCTCGATGACGGTGGCGAGGCTGAGGACGCGGTTCAGGAGACTCTTCTCAAGGCCTGGCGCTCCTGGAACTCGGTGTCGCAGCTCGAGCGGCCCGACGCATGGCTGACGCGGGTTTGCGTCAACCACTGCATCAACCGACGGCGCCTGCTGCGCTCGCGGGGCTGGCCCCCGCTCGGGCTGACCGAGGGGGCTGCGGCCTCGCCCGGTTGGGGCAACGACGCCGAGAGCATCGACATGGATCGTGCGTACCGGCGGCTGTCTCGCAAACAGCGCGCCGCGATCACGCTCACCTACGACTACGGGTACTCCGTCGACGAGTGCGCCGTCTTTATGGGCTGCCGCCCCGGCACCGTGCGGACTCACATCAAGCGCGGTCTCGCCAACCTGCGAAAGGAGCTCAAGGATGATTGACATGGATCCAGAACTGCGCAACAAGCTGCGCGCCAAATATGACCGCATCAAGGCAGAGAACCCACCGGCCACGCTCGCGAACTTCGATCCTATCGTCGCTCATCCCAGCCGCAAGATGCTCAATCTGATGATCGGTGCAGCTGCCATTGCCGTTGTTGCGGCTGGCATCGCATCCTTTGCGCTGCAGCTCAGCGCCCATCTCCACGCTGCTACCCCGGCGGCCACGACCCCAGCGACAACCGCGAGTGGTAACCAACAGATCCCGCAAGGCTTTCCGAGCTTGAGTCCCTTCGTGCCGGCGTCCGTCCTTCCTCTCCTGGTCGGTGACACCTATCGTGAAGGGTCAGCCTCGTTGTCGACGTTCACTCCCACCAAGCGGTACTCGATCGAGTACGCGTGCCTCGGATCCGGATCGATCGACATCCTCTCGTCCGACGGTTCAGTGCATTTCACGTCCGAGAGCTGCGTCTCGCCTGGCATCAACGGCCTTCTGGTGCCCCAGGATCAGATCACAGGGAAACCCGTTTCTCTGCGCGTGGAGGCGACAGCATCGACCGCGTGGGAACTCCGCGTGATGCAGTACAGCGGGGGCGCGCCGCCGCCTTTCGAAGGCGCACCGCCGTCGCCGCATCCTGGGTACCCGGTGGGCTTCACGCTTCCCGCAGGCGCGACGCCCCTCGTTCCCGACACGCACGGCAAGGGTTCCGCCACGTTGCCGACCTTTACCCCGAATACCCCGTTCTACAACAGCGTCCTCAGGTGCTCCGGTCCAGGGTCGCTCGAGATCATCGGATCCGACGGCTCGACCTTCACACAGGAATCGTGCGCAACTCCCGGAATCGGCAGCGGGCCAAACGGACAGGCCAAGCCCGGTGTCCCGATATCACTGGTCATCAAGGCTGACCCGGGAACGACCTGGGAGATCATCGTCTACGGGATGAACATGGAACTCCCGCAGCCTTAGCTCGAGACTATCCAGTTGGGCTGAAGACCGGGATCGCGGGAGCCGCGCAACCAGGGCACGCCGGCGCGACCCAGAGCGTGCTGGAGCTGGACCGCCAGACGACGTCGATGGCGCCGCCACCGGCGAACATCACCGAGGACGGGTCCGAGTACGCCGTCGCTCCGAGCCCTTCGGGACCCACCAGGCCGCTCGCGGATGTGTACAGCGATGACGCCATGAGCCCCGACGGCTCGCGGGCATTGATGATCACCAACCCCGCTGCGAGGTCGACGACCGATGGATTGCCGGCGACGGTCTCGGTGCCGAGCGCAGCGGCGCCGCTCCAGGTGCCGGCGCTGAGCTCGGCGTGCCAGAGCTCACCGGCGCTATTCCAGAAGGCATCGATGCTCGTCCCGGCGGTGCTCACCGATGGATCCGCGGTCAGCACGGCGGAGGCGAGGCATTGCGCGCCCGACCAACCCCACGCAGCGCCGGTGTCCGCGCAGAGTGCCCCCGCGGCATTGCGCCAGAAGACCGTGTCCGAGCCCTGCCGTGCGCTGGCGACCACAGGGTTGCCTCCAACCGCGCCCGTGTTGAGCGGCGTGGCTCCGCTCCAGCCGGCGTTGTAGCGGTCGACCCACAGGGCGTTGTCGGAGGCCTTCCAGAACACATCGATCAACCCGGGTGCGGGCGATACCGCCCGAGGCTCCGAGCCGATCGGGCCGATCCCAAGCGACACCGGCGTCGACCAGGTCCCACTCCCGAACCATCCCCCGATGAACCCCGCGTACCAGAGGTTGTGGTCCTCCCCCTCCCAGAACGCGTCAATCCGACCAGGACCGGGAGAGACCACGGACGGGTCCGAGATGAGCGTCGCGGCGGGGCCGGCTGCGGCACTGAGGTCAGCCGAGGCGGTCGCCCACGTCCCATTCCGGAAACCGAGGCTCCAGAGGTGGTTGCTGGTCCCACGCCAGAGCACGTTGACGTCGCCAGACTGGTCTGAGACGGTCTGCGGGGTGCCGGCAACATTCGCAGCCTGCGGCAGCGCGTGCGGATCCGGGAACCCGTAGTACGGCAGCGAGCGCACACCACCCCGGTCAAGGTCGACGTGACCCGGGATTCCCGGCACGACCCCCGCGTCGCTGAACTGCCAGACCTGCCAGCCGGTGCCGCCCCAGTTGTTCTCGGGCACCGACGGCTGGCTGACGAACCAGTTCGCGACCCAGAGCGGATCGAGTGTGAACGCGGCTGAGTTGATGTTCCCGCTCCACCACGACGGCGAGCAGTAGATAGCGGGGAGCGAGCCGATCGCGGCGCTGACCGTATTCACCACCGTGCGGAGGCCGGCGATCACCACTGCCTGCGGCTCGCCGTCGGTGGTCTCGACGTCGATCGTCGGCACGAGGTCGCCGTGGGTGAACCCCACCGAGTGCAGCTGAGAGATCAGCAGATCGGCCTGGGCGATCGGGCTCTGATTCGGTTCGAAGAACAGGTACGCGCCCGGGGTCACCCCCGCCGCGGCCGCGCCCCGCCAGTTGGTCCCGAACTGCCCGTCGGGCGACCCCGCGCCGTCAGCGGCGCGGATGTATGCGAACGAGATCCCCGAAGCCGCGACCGAGTGCCATGCGATCGACGAACCCTGGTAGGCGCTGACGTCGATCCCCTCGCGCGTGGTCGCCGCCCGGCCGTCCGCAGCCTGCAGGAGCGCGCCCGGCACGGCCGCCACAATCACCAGCGCTGTTGCGGCGGCGGTGATCCGAGACCTCACGCCACCTCCGAAGGGAGACCCACCATTGCGCTGAGGATAGGCACGGATCTCGCGATCGCTGTGTTCGTCACCGTATCTTCATGGGGGACGCGATCTCCACGGTTTGGACACCCCCTCGAAAGGTTGGTCCGGTACTCTGGTGCCGTGGATCAGTCGACCCCGGGCAAGCCCGTGGGCAAGCGGCCCGTACCGACCGGCAAGTACCCAGCCAAACCGGCCACCAAGAAGCAGCGCCGCAATCAGACGGCGGCGAGGTCGGTCTCCCTGGAGCGCCGTCCACCCTGGCAGTCTCCGACCGTGGTGACGTTCTCGAGTGTGGCGGTGGTCGCCATCCTGCTCATCGTGATCGTGCTCATCAACCAGGCCGGAGGCGGCAACGCGACCGTGGCGACCGCGGTGCCGAAGGCAATCCTCACCGCCGTCGAGAACCCCAGCCCGTCGGTGGTCAGCACCGTCGGCTCCGGTCTGCAGCCCGGAGAGATGATTCGCCTCCCCGCCTCCGCGAAGTTGGTCGATTCGACGGGCAAGCCGATGGTCGTGTTCGTCGGAGCCGAGTACTGCCCCTACTGCGCCGCCGAGCGCTGGTCGATGGTGATGTGGCTGTCGCGATTTGGCACCTTCAAGAATCTCTCGGAGATCCAGTCCTCGTCGACCGACGTCTTCGCCAACACCGACACCTTCACCTTCTACAAGTCGTCGTACTCGAGCCCCTACATCACCTTCAGCGCGAACGAGCTCGAGGATCGCAACCAGCAGCCGCTGCAGTCGATGACGGCGCAGATATCGCATATCTTCACGACGTACGATCAGCCGCCATATACGTTACAGTCCGGGCAGTTCCCGTTCATCGATATCGGTGGAGTGTTCAGCCTGTACAGCACGAGCTACACGCCTGGCGACCTGGCCAACCTCACGTGGAGTCAGATCGCCGCCAAGCTCAGCAATCCGAACGACCAGGTAACCAAGGACATCGTTGGCAACGCGAACATCCTCACCGCGGCGACCTGCATCGCGACCGGCGATCAGCCGTCGTCGGTGTGCTCCTCCTCCACCATCCAGAGCATCGAACAGGGACTGAAGACGATCAAGGCCAAGTGAGGCTGAGCGACCGCTGGAAATGGCAGTTGTAACGTCCTCGGGTGTCATCAACACCGGGTACGCGCTGCTCGCGCTGGTTGCGGACGCGCTCGTGGTGCTGGTCGTGGTCGGCTTCATCATCTCCCGGAGCTCGCCGTCGGCTCGCGAGAGTTGGGCGCGGTTGCGCGACGGCGTCACTCCTTTCGCTCTCCAGATCGCTTGGATCGTGGCGGTGCTCGCCACCTTCGGCAGCCTGTTCCTGCAATACGTGGAACACTTCGACCCCTGCGAGTTCTGCTGGTTCCAGCGAATCTGCATGTACCCGCTCTCGCTGCTGCTCGGCATCGCCGCCTTCCGTGGTGATCTGCAGGTCGCCAAGCGATACTTCATCGGCCTCTCGGTGGTCGGTGCCGGGCTCGCCGCCTACCACTATCAACTCGAGCACGTCCCCAACGAGCCGACCGTCTGCGGTTCGACGGTGCCGTGCAACGTGGCCGTCATCAACATCTTCGGCTTCATCTCCGTCCCCTTCCTGTCGCTGGCCGCCTTTCTGCTGATCACGACGCTCGTTCTCCTGGCTCGCAGCCCGCGCGACGAGTACGAATACGACGAGGAGATCGAGGTGATCGAGGCCACCGCGGACGTCGAGCCCGGCGACGACGCCTCGCCGGCACCGGCTTAAGTCGCACCAGCGGTCAGACGAGCTCCTCGAGATACTTCGGCAGCATCTGACGCCAAGTCGACCAGTCGTGGTCGTAATCAGTGCCCCACGAATCGACACGATTCGGGATTCCCTTGCCGCCGAGCACGTCGGCGAGCTGCCACGACTCACCGATGTTCTCCCAGCGGCCCTCGCCCGACGCGAGGATCGCCTTGCGCGTCCGCAGCTGGACGAGATGCTCCCCGTTCAGGCCCGGGAGGAAGTACGACGGGGTCGCGAAGTACAGGTCGTCGCCGGCATTCTCGCCGACAAAGCGAGAGATGTCGTAGGTGCCGCTCATCCCCACCGCCGTGGTGATGACGTCGGGATAGTGGCAGAGCAGCGACACCGCATTGAACGCGCCGATCGAGGCCCCCGCGGTGATCACGGTGATGTCCGGGCTCTCGCAGTCCATGCGGATCATCGGGATCATCTCGTGACGGACGAACTCGATGAAGCCGCGAGTCATCGCGGCGCGATACCGCGGATCGCCCTCCTCGCGGAGCATCGCCTTGCCGGACACGCTGTCGCAGGAGTAGATCTTCGCCCGCCCCGCCTCGAGGTACTCCCCCACCGCATCGACGAGCCACATCCGCTCGATCTCCTCGGCGTCACCCCCGGCGGTCGGGAACACGATCACCGGCCGGCCGAAGTGCCCCCAGCGCGCAACCGTGACGTCGCTGTCGACTCGGCTCGAATACCACCGTTCTCGCCTCTTCATGGCCGGAAAGTCTCGCGCATCGATGCGGACCGCCGCATCACCCCGGATAGATGAGTCGCGCTTCCCCAGGAAAGAGCCAGCCGAGACCGTCCAGAAGCCGGTCGCGCCAGTTGATCCAGTTGTGACCGTCCTGGGCTTCGACGACGCGCAGCTCGTCGCTCATCCGCTCGAGGACCTCGGCCATCGCCCGATCCGGCACCGCGAGGGGCTCGAAGGCGCCGAATGTCAGGAAGATGCGGTGAGTGATCTTTTTGGGCCGGGCGCGCACGGAATTCACAAAGCGCACCACCGGTTCGAACATCTCCCCGAACGTACCGGGCACGGTGGCGTCGGTGAAGCGCAGCGACGGGGACTCGAGCAGCAAAGCCCCGTAGAACGCCGGCGCGCGAACCGCCGCGGAGAGCGCGGCGACCCCACCAAAGCTCGCCCCCATCAGCACTCTCCCGCGAGGGTCGCCGCGGAGCTGGAGCCGGCCCTCGATCTGCGGCACCAGCTCGGTGGTCAGGAAGCGGCTGTGGGCCGCGCTCGCCGCGTACTCGCGCAAGCGGTCGCCAGGATGCGTGAACGCGACAACGCAGTCGGCCATCAGGCGCCGGTGCATCAGGTTGTCGAGAACGACCGCCATCGACGAGTACTGCAGGAAATCGCCGCCGTCATGCACCACCAGCAGCGGCATGCGGCGGTCGCGGCGCATCCGAGACGGGATGTACAGGGTGACGTGCGCCTCGCGCCGGAGTGCCCGGCTCGGGAGTCGCAGATCGACGAGCTCGCCCGCCACCGCCGTGGGATCGGGATGGGCCCAGTCCGGGGTGACGTACCCGTCCGCCTCGAGCACCGACTGCGAGCCGATCGCGTCGCCGACGACGCGAGGGTTGAGGGGGTCGTTCATGCTCTCCACGTGCTCGCCGCGACGCACGAGGATGCGGTACTGGATGCGAGCGCCTCGCGGCAGCTCGACACTGGCGTACCAGAGATCGGTGCCCTTGAGACGGCGAAGTGGCAGCGGAATCGGCAACCCCGGCATGCGGTGCTCGACGCCGACCCAATTCGCCTCGCCCCGCCACAGGAAGGTGCACGTCGGTCCCTCGACGAGCGGAATCCGCTGCTCGCGCAGCAACTGATCGATCGCCGCCGGGGAACTGCCCTCG
Source organism: Candidatus Dormiibacterota bacterium (assembly GCA_049283735.1). Lineage (GTDB taxonomy): Bacteria > Chloroflexota > Dormibacteria > Aeolococcales > Aeolococcaceae > Palsa-851. The sequence goes on along the minus strand of JBAPWO010000006.1, from coordinate 35,834 downwards.
CTGCGCAGGCGGGTGAGTGCCCGCTGACTGCGGGTAGGCCCGGAGGTCACAGTCAGGCGGCTGCCGCCCCCCGGAGCACCCGACCATCAGCGGCAACGACGCCGACCGAGCCGAGGTCGGCCGGCAATCCCGAGCGCAGCTCCAGACGATCACCGGAGTCGAGCAGCACGCACACGCTCGGTGCGCAACGCCGGGCGAGCACGGCCAGATGGTCCGGGTCGTGCGCGCGGAGACGCGCCGCCGCGGCAGGCAGCGCCACCATTCCACGCGCGACCCCGCTGCCGATGTCGTAGACCTCATCGGGCCGGCCCGCAGGATCATCGTCGTCCACGACGACGATGCGCTCCGAGACCGCCATGCACCCGGACGACCAGGCGACCATGGGCCGGTCTTCGATCAACGCCGCGAGGTTGCAGAGGTGGAGGCAGTCATTGAGCACGCCGGCGTGTCCGCCGGCGATCGCGATAGCAGCGCAGTCGGCCACGATCGCCGCAACCTCCTCGCGATGCCTCGCGATCGTCGGACGCTCGTGCGGCTTGCTCTGCGAATAGAAGCGATCATGCGCCGCGGCGATCGCAGAGGCGTGTGCCTCATCGAGCTCCCTGACCGCATCGATCGCCGCGTCGAGCTCTGGACAGTCGGCGAATCGCCTGCGGACCACATCGACGCCGGCGAGCGCGGGGCGCAGGCGCAGCAGGTAGACCTCGCGAAGCTCGTCGAGCTGGGTGCGCAGCAGTCGTTGGGCATCGGCGTACGCCAGGTCGCTCTCGAGCACATCGAGGCGGCGACCGTAGAGATTGAGATTGCGCGAGCCGCCTCCCAACCTCCTGTCGATCTCGGCGTCGTTGCGCTCGCCCTCCTCCCACCCGGCGGTGACCAGGGCAACCGGTCCCTCGACGCCGAACGCCTCGATCTCCGCGGCCAGGTCGACCCCATTGAGAGGCCCGAGCAGGGTCACCTGCCTCACGAGGCGCGCACGCGGACCGTCTCCCCAACAACGTCGAGCATGGAGTGGAGGGTGTCGTAGTCGGGATGGGCCATCCGGATCCAGGCGTTGGCCATGTACCCGGCCTCGACCGGCTGGGTCGGCGTGCCGCTCCCCGGGAGATGCGTGTCGAGGATCCATTCCCCGAACCGGCGCTGCACATCCGCGATACCGTCGTAGTGGCTGATGGTGCCGTCGTGATCCGGACGCAACGCGACGATCCCGGCGGCACGGCGTCGTGAGAGCTGATGCTCGACCCTGTGGTGCACGATCGCGTTCGCCCATTCCCGGTAGATGTCGACGTCATTGCCGGCCGCGTAGAGATCCCACGCGCGAACGCCGGGCGGACGGCAGCCGATCTCGCTGAATCGCAGCCCCTTGGGCCCGAAGAACCACTCCATGTGGGTCGCGGACGTCCCGATGCCGAGCGCCTCGATGGCGCGCTGGCCGAGGTCGCGCACCTCGGCGTAGTCCTGCACCTGGTCGATCCGGTTGGTCGAGATGAACTGAGGACTGATCCAGCGCTCGCGCATCGCCTCGAGGACGTTCGGATAGTAGTGTGAGATGAAGTCGTAGGCCGGATGCCCGTCGATGCTGATCGTGTCGTAGAACCCTTCGTGACCCTCGACGAACTCTTCGACCGCGATGTCGGTCGCACCCGAGGCTCCCAGCTCGGCCAGCGCGCGGTCGAGCTGGGCGTCAGAGTCGACGCGGCTCGTCCCCGACGCCCCCGCCGCGGCGCGGGGCTTGAGGATGATCGGGTAGCCGACCGACGCGACGAACTCGCGAACCTCCGCCGCGCTTGACGCCCCCATTGATTGGGCTGTGCTGATCCCGACGGCCCGCAACGCCTCCTTCATCGCCGGCTTGTCCCGACACAGGTAGGCGGTCCGCACCGATGTCCCCGGAATGCCGCATGCCTCACGGGCGTGCGCGGCGGCCATGGTGTGCGACTCGATCGTCGATTCGAGCGCATCGACCCAGACCTGCCTCTGCGCGAACCGAACCGCCTCGATGAGCGCGCCGACGTCGGTGACGTTCGGGATCTGCTGGTAATGGATCATCCAGCCGCGCAGGTCCCCGTCGAGCCAGTCGGCCGGCCGCTCGCCGATCCCGATCACGTCCGCGCCGGCCTCCGCGAGACCGCGGACGAACTCGCGCTGGTTTGCCGGGAATGCGGGTTCGACAAAGATGACGTTCACGCGCAGATCCTACCCGGTGCGTGTGGCGTGTCTAGACTCGCGAAAGCTCAATGGCGAATGCGGTCTTCGTTGCTCCCTTTCTGCTCCCGGCCACAGTCCGGTTCATCGCCGCGGCAGCATTGCTTCCCGATGTCCGGCTCGGCTTGATCAGCCAGGACCCCGAGGACATGCTTCGTGACGACCTCCGCGCCGCGCTCTCCGGGCACTACCGCGTCGCCGACGGCACCGATCCGCAGCAGATCGCTGACGCAACCCGAGTGATGGCGCGGCACCTCGGCGGCGTCGACCGCGTGCTCGGCATGCTCGAGCAGCTCCAGGTCCCGCTCGGCGAGGTTCGTGACGCGCTCGGCATCCCGGGCATGGGAGCCGAGGTGGCGCATAACTTTCGCGACAAATCGCGCATGAAAACCGTGTTCGAAGCCAACGGGGTGCCCTGCGCCCAGCACCGCCTCGCCCATTCGGCCGACCAGGCGCGGTCGGCGGCTGCGGAGCTCGGCTATCCGCTCGTGGCCAAACCGCCAGCCGGGGCCGGGGCCCGCTCGACGTTCCGGCTCGATGGGGAGATACAGCTCGAAGGATGGCTGCACGCCGATCCGCCCGGCGACCGCAACCCGGTGCTGCTGGAGCAGCTCGTGGTCGGGGCCGAGCACAGCTTCGACAGCGTCCTCATCGAGGGCGAGCTGGTCTGGCACTCGATCTCGCGGTACCTGCCCACCCCTCTCGAGGTGCTCGAGAACCCCTGGATCCAGTGGGCGGTCCTGCTCCCGCGCGATATCTCCGGTGACGAGTTCGACCCGATCCGCACCGAGGGGCTGCGCGGCCTGCGGGCGCTCGGACTGCGGACCGGTCTGACCCATATGGAGTGGTTCCGGCGACCCAGTGGCAACATTGCCATCAGTGAAGTCGCGGCGCGGCCGCCGGGAGCGCAGTTCACATCGCTGCTGTCGTACGCGCACGACGTCGACATGTATGCGGCGTGGGCACGCCTCGAGATCTTCGGCGACTTCTCGCCGCCCGAGCGCCGCTACGCGGTCGGCGCGGCGTACCTGCGCGGTCAGGGCAGCGGCTCGGTGGTGGGGATCCACGGCCTCGACACCCTGCAGCGTGAGCTCGGTGACCTCGTCGTCGAGGCGCAGCTCCCTCGCCAGGGACAGTCGTCGTCGGGGACGTACGAGGGTGAGGGGCACGTGATCCTCCGGCATCCGGAAACCTCCGTGGTCGAAGCCGGGTTGCGCCGTGTCGTCGAGATTGCTCGCGTCGAGCTGCGGAGCGCGTCGTGACCAGCACGGTGCTGATGATCTCGCCGGGATACCCCGCGGAGATGCCGTTCTTCACCCGCGGCCTCGCGCGCGCCGGAGCGCAGGTCATCGGCGCGGGGGATCAATCCCTCTCCGCGCTCCCCGACATGGCACGCGATCACCTTGCCGCGTACTGGCAGGTGCCGTCATTCGCTGACGAGGAGGCGATCGTCCACGCCGTGATGCAGCGCGCGGCCGGCGTTCACATCGATCATGTGGCATCGCTGTGGGAGCCGACGATGGTGCTGGCCGCGCGGATTCGCGAGGTGCTCGGCGTCCACGGGATGACCGTCGAGCAGACCATCCCCTTCCGCGACAAGGAGCGGATGAAGCAGGTGCTCGACGCGGCAGGGATCCGCACGCCGCACCACTACAGGGCAACCACGACGCCGGCTGTCCGCGAGGCAGTTGAGCGCATCGGCTTTCCGATCATCGTCAAGCCGATCGCCGGGGCTGGATCGGCGGACACGTACAGGGTCGACAACGCGCTCGAGCTTGAGGAGGTGCTGCCCAAGCTCCTCTGGGTCGATGAGGTCAGCGTCGAGGAGTTTGTCGAGGCGACCGAGTACACGTACGACACCATCTGCGCCGGCGGCGAGGTGCTCTTCGACAATGTCGCGTGGTACCGGCCGCGTCCGCTGATCGCGCGACAGCTCGAATGGATCAGTCCGGTGACCATGGTGCTGCGCGACATCGACGCACCGGAACTCTCGAGCGGTCGAGCCATGGGCCGCGACGTGTTGCGAGCACTGGGATTCCGCGACGGCTTCACCCACATGGAGTGGTTCCGCCGCGAGAACGGTGAGGTCGTCTTCGGAGAGATCGGCGCGCGCCCTCCCGGCGCCCGCACCGTCGACGTGATGAATTTCGCCAATGACATCGACCTGTTCCAGCAGTGGGCTGAGGCGCTGATCCATGGGCGGCTGTCCGAGCCGATCGAGCGCCGCTACAACGCCGCGTCCATCTTCAAGCGAGCCCAGGGACAGGGACGGATCACCCACATCGAGGGGCTCTCACGTCTGCTCTCGGACTTCGACGAGTGGGTCTGCACGATCGATCTGCTCCCTCTCGGAGCGCTGCGGCGCGACTGGTTGATGACGCTCATCTCCGACGGGATGGTCATCGTCAGGCACCCCGAGCTGGATTCGTGCGTCGAGATCGCCGATCGGTTCGCGACCGAGCTGCAGCTCTACGCGTATTGAGGTCAGTCGCCGGCGGCGACCGCCTGCTTGCCCACCGCCTCGAGCACGGCCGAACGGGGCGCGGGCATGTCGGCGCGCAACTCCGCAATCAGACTGTCGACGACGTCGGCGAGTGAGCCGCCCGCCGCGACGACCTCACGCTGCCGCATGTAACTCGATCCCCGCTCCATGATGTCGATGGCACCGCGGAGCTCGCCAATGCATCCCAGACGGGTGGCAACCGGTGTCAAATCCTCGACCAGCTCGCGAACCGCCTTGCGCAGCGGCACGGTGGTGCCGCTTTCGTCGACGATGATCGAGGCATCGAGCCCGTGGCGCGCGGCTCGCCATTTGTTCTCGCGCACCAGCCACGCGCGCGGTGTCGGCAGCGTGTAGCCGCGGTCGATCATCACGTCGAACTGGTGCACCAGACACTGGCTCAGTGCGGCGACCACGCCGATCTCGCGCAGCGTGGGGATGCCGTCACACACCCGGATCTCGACCGTCCCGAAGCCCGGGTGCGGTCGGATGTCCCACCACACCTCGCGGATGGTCTTGATGGTCTGCGAGGAGATCAGCGTGTCCATCACCTGCTCGAACTGCGGCCAGCCGCTCAAGAGCCAGGGCGGGCCGGCGGTCGGCAGGCCCTCGAACACCTTGGAACGCCACGACGCCATGCCGGTGTCGTGGCCCATCCAGTACGGGCTGGATGCGGAAAGCGCGAGGAAGTGCGGGATATATGCGGAGAGTGCGTTGACCATTGCGATCGCCTTCTCTCCGCTGCGGACCCCGACGTGCACGTGGATGCCGAAGATCTGCATCTGCCTGGCGGGCCACTGCATGTCGTTGACGAGTCGCAGGTAGCGGGGGTCGGGACTGATCTCCTGCAGCGCGGGGTCGCTGAACGGATGCGTGCCCGAGCAGCAGATCTCCAGGTTGCGCGGCTCGGTGTGCTCGCGGAGCTCGGCCATGGTTGCGGCGAGATCCGCCTGCACATCTGCCGCGGTCTCGCAGATCCCGGTGATGATCTCGACCGTCGACTGAAGCAGCTCCTTCTTGGCCTTTGGGTGACCAGCGTCGCCGTGCGAGGAGTTCATCTCGCCGAGGATCTCGTGCGCGCCGCTCACCAGCTCGCGGGTGTCGCGGTTGATGAGCTCCAGCTCCATCTCGACGCCGACCGTCGGCCTGGGACTGGAGACGAACTCGATGTGCGTCATGGGGGATCCACTCTACGCCGCCGTCGCGCGTTGATCATGAGCCCACGCGGCGAGGAGGCCGCGGAAGTGCGCGATGAACTGTTCGTGCTCGTGAGCCGGGAAGGTGTTGCGCACGGTATCCACGATGATCCGGTCGAAGTCCGGGCTCTCCACCCAGGCAACCGACAGCTCGTCGACATGCGCCAGGTGTCGCGCGCAGAACTCGCGATACCTGTCGACGTCGAGCTGCCGGTCGGCGAGCGTGCGGTACCCGGCGAGCTTCTCGTCATAGCTGAGATCGGCACGGTCCGCGATCGCGTAGTACTGCTCGGTGTCGAGGTCCACGGTCTGCAAGCGGCCGGTGACGCAGCAGAACACGACCCATTTCAGCAGGCTGCGGATCGCCCACGGGAAGTAGTAATGCAGGCTCGTCAGGGCGAGGTCCGGGGTCGCGTTCGCGTAGTCGATGGGATACACGTCGTCCCCCCGGATCAACGTCTCGCAGCTGTTGAGCTCCCATCGGAAGAATGCGTTGACGGTGCGGAGAATGCTGAGCACCTCGTCGCCGGCGCGCGGCGTGAGGAAGCTGTGGTCGACGGAGTAACGCTCGTGCATCGGCTTTTCGGGATGGAAGTTGAGCACGATCGACTCCGCGCCGATGCCGAGGCTGCGCGCAAAGGCGTCGAATCCATCGACCGATGCCTGGAGGTGCATGAGCCGCTGTTCCGACTCGTCGTAGGCTCGGTACAGACTCTCGGCATTCTCGATGCGGCTCACCCCGACCCAGGCGCCACCATCGAAAGGCTTCATGTACAACGGCATACCGACTGCTCGAGCCACCGCCTCGAGGTCGAAGTAGCGCAGGTAGCGCTGCGCGGTCCCGGCGAAACGCGGGTTGTCCGGCGGCGTCTTGTTGGGCAGCATCCACGTCTCCGGGACCTTGAGACCGAGGCGAATCATCGCGCAGTATGCGGCGTGCTTCTCCATGGCCTGGAACGTGAACGGGTTGTTGAGCAGATGAACGCGGTCCATGAGCGCGACCTTCTTCAACCACTCGCGGGGCATCGGATACCACCAGCCGAGGCGGTCGATGACCAGCGAGTGGCGCGGCGTCATGCGCAGATCGAAGGGCTCGATGGTGACCCGCTCGGTGGTGAAGTGATGCGTGTCGCCGCCCTCGCGCACCGCGAGATCCGCCCGCCCCAGCAACGCCTCGAAGGCCGCCGGCCAGTCCTCCTCGACCCCGAGCAACATGCCGATGAGATGGGTTCTGGGCATCGTGGATGGGAGTATTGCAGGCCTCGCGGCAGCCGGTCAGGCGTTCAGGTTCTCGAGGACCGGCCCGTCCGCTGCGCCGATGTGCTGCTCCCTGAGTCGGGAGTGCGCTGCTCGAGCGTCGCCTCGATCCGGAGGGTTCGCTCGAACGCCGCCCACACCGCGTCGCTCACCACCGTGCGCAGGCCGCCGCGCTCGAGTTGATACAGCGCCTCCGCCGAGGTTCCACCCGGCGAGGTCACCATGTCGCGCAGCTCGGCCACGTGCTTGCCGCTCTGGAGCGCGAACTCCGCGCTCCCCTGCATGGTGTCGAGCACGAGCTCCCGGGCCACGTGGCGTGGAAACCCGAGGTGCACGGCGGCATCGGTGAGCGCCTCGATGAACAGGAAGATGTAGGTGGGCCCGGTGCCGCTCACCGCGGTTGCCATGGCCACCTGGCGCTCGTCGTGCACCTCGAACTCGCGCCCGAGCGCGGCCAGCATGGCCCGCGTGCGGGCCTTCCCCACCTCGTCGACGCTCTCGGTCGCATACCAGACGGTGACCCCGCGCCCGATCTGCGCCGGCGTGTTCGGCATGCAGCGCACCACCGCGGGGTGGTCGAGGCCCTCGCCGAGCGCGGTGGTCGTCGCCCCGGCGATGATGCTGATCACGAGCTGCTCCGGCTGGAGCGCCCCGCGCAGCTCGGCCATGACCCCGCCGAGCATCTGCGGCTTGACGCCCAGCAGGACCACGTCGGTGTTCGTGGTCGCCTCGATGTTCTGCTCAGCGACGTTGACGTGATGGGTGGCGGCCAGGGCTTCGCGGCGGGCCAGGCGCGGGTGCGTGCAGACAACATTGCGCGGGTCCACGAGGTCACGCTCGAGCAGGCCTGCGAGCATCGCCTCGGCCATCACGCCGGCACCGACGAACCCCAGCCGCATGCCCCGGAGACTTTCCTCGCTCATCTGACGGCACACCTTAGCGCCAACGATTCACCGGCCGGTTCAGCAGGGCGTGCCATGATCGATGGAGATGAGTCAGCTTCCTCCGCCCGGCGGCGACCAGCCGCCCGTCTACCAATGGCTGCCGGACAGTCCGCTCACCACCTCGGGCGACAGCGCATCCTGGCTTCCACCGCCGGGGCCGGCCCGTCCTGCGTCCCCGCCGCAGCACAGCCCGACCGCGCCGCGCCAGCAGCGCCGGCGTCGCGAGGGGGCGACCGGCGGCATCCTGGCCGCCCTTTTCCTCTTCGCGAAGTACGGGCTGTTTTTGGTCAAGTTCGGCACTTTCGGCCCGACCCTGATCACCATGATCATCGCGATCTGGTTCTACACGCTGTTCTTCGGACCGGCGTTCGCGATAGGTCTCGTCGTGCTGATCCTCATCCACGAGCTCGGGCATTTCATCGTCGCGAGGTGGATGGGACTGCCCGCGCGGTTGCCAATCTTCATCGGCCCGCTGGGCGCGGTCACCAGCCTGGGCCGTTCGCCAGGTGACGCCGGCAGGTCGGGCATCATCGCGCTCGCCGGCCCGGCACTCGGGACGGTCGCCGCACTGCTGTGCTTCCTCCTTGCCGGCGCCGCGAACCCCGGCTACGCCCGCTACCTGTTGCTCGCGCTCGCGTACTTCGGGTGCTTCCTGAACCTCATCAACCTGATTCCCGTGGGCTTTCTCGACGGCGCCAAGGTCGCCGACGCGATCCCCAAATGGATGAACGTGCTCGGGCTGCTCGTGGTCGCTGGCGTCGTGCTCCTGTTCGGCAACCCCATCGGGTTGATCTTTCTCGTGCTCGGCATCTTCCACACCATCGGCCGGTTTCGCCGGAGCAACCCGGCGACCGACCCCGCTCAGGCCGCCGCCTCACGACGGCTTCGCCTCGGCGCAGCCTATGTCGGGATCCTGGTCGTCGCCGCCGCCGGCATGTCGATCGCCAACACGGCGATCGTCAACAGCAACACGGTCCCCGGAGTGAACCAGAGTACGGGGACGACCGTCCTCTAAGGCGCCGGCTTCGGGGTCGCCGCCGCGGGCGCCTCGCACAACGGGAACGGGAACGCGATCGAGTTGTACAGCGCTGAGAACACGTCGAGCTGGCTGCTGTTGTCGTAGTTGAAGCCGAGCAGCATCGCGTGCGTCGAATCGATGGTCAGGCGTATCTCGGCGTAGAGGGGCTGCCGCGCGACGGGCAGCGGCACCGGCGTCGGACCGGAGTACGACGCGGCTTTCACGTAAGAGGCGAGCGTCCCGGTGTAGCCGCACACCAGAACGGAGGCCGAGCTGGACTGCGTGTATCCGGGCAATCCCGGCGCCGTGTATGACTTGAGGCTGTTCCTCATCTCCAGCAGCGCACTGTCCGTGCCGCCCTGCTGGGGGACGAACACGGTTCCATCCGATTCCTGCTGGAAACCCCACGTCTGCGGGTAGAGCGCGGTCACGCCGTTCGCCGCGGAGTACTGGTTGAACGCACCCGCAGCGCTGAGCGACGGATCGGCGACGACCCACCCGGTGAGCGTCCGACCCTGGACCCGGAACCAGCCTCCGCCACCGCTCTGATATTCGAGGACGGTGAAGGTCCTGCCCTGCGAGAAGCCGCCGAGGACGTTCTTGGATTCGAGCACCGGCGCCGAGTGGATACGGAGGCCGAGGGGGCTGAGCACAGTGCGTGTGGTGCCGACGAGCTGCGGCGTCGGGCTCGGTGTGACGATCGCGACCGGGGTGGGTGTGCTCGACGGCGGCGGCGTCCGCGACGGGCTTGACGGCACGCCCGCGCACGCCGCGAGCAGCACAGCGGCACCCGCCGCGAGCGGCGCGGCGGCGACGGCCGGCAGGCCGGCGCGGGTTAGGCGGCGAGGACGCGCAGGCAACCTGCCACCGAGGCGGCGATTGCTCGAAGGTCGTAACCGCCTTCGAGGAGCCATAAGGATCGTCCCTCGCAGTGCGTATCGGCGAGGGTTCGCACCCGGTCGGCGATCGCCGCGTAGGTCTCGTCCTCGAGACGCAGCTCGGCGAGCGGGTCGTCACGGTGAGCGTCGAACCCCGCGCTGACCACCAGGACATCCGGATCGAATGCGGCCACCTCCGGGGTCACGACCTCGTCGAACAGCTCGAGCCAGCGGGTGCCGTCGGTCCCGGGCGGAACGGGCACGTTCAGGGTCGTCCCAGAGGCGCCGGGATCACCGTGGTCGGACGCGTGCCCGGTGCCGGGGTACCACGGAAACTGATGCAGGGATGTGTACAGGACCGACGCATCGGCGTAGAAGGTGTCCTGGGTTCCGTTGCCGTGGTGGACGTCGATGTCGACGACCGCGACCCGCGAAGCGCCCGCGTTCTGGGCCGCGCGCACCGCGATGGCCGCGTTGTTGAAGAGGCAGAACCCCATCGGCAGGTGCGGGGTCGCGTGATGCCCGGGCGGGCGGATCACCGCGAACGCGGCCCGTGCCTCCCCGTGCATCAGCGCCTCAGCCGCCCGGGCTGCGCACGCCGCCGCGTTCAGCGCCACCGCATAGGAGGCCCCGGTGCAGTAGGTGTCAGGATCGAACCAGCCACCGCCGGTCACGGCCATCCCCTCGACGCGTCGCACCTCGTCCTCCGTGTGCACCATGCGGGCCAGAGCGCGGTCCCCCGCCGGCGCGTCCAGCCAGGGCAGCGTGGCGAGCGTTCCGTTCGCGGTGATGCCCTCGAGGATCGCCTTAACCCTCTCCGGCCGCTCCGGATGACCCGGGCTCGCGTGCTCGGCCTGGTCGTCGTTGCGGATGAGGGCAAGCGCGACGGTCACACGTGTGCAACCGCCGCGCGGACTTCCTCGATACGCTCGCGAAATCCCCGTGCGGCACGAGCGGCACCCTCAGGCGCCGTCGCGATGCCCCTGGTGACCGAGATTATCGCGCCGCGGCCGCGGACATCGAGGCCGGCAGCGACCGACTCCTCGAGCGCGCCACCCTGGGCCCCGACCCCGGGAAGCAGCAATGGTGCGTCCGGCGCCTCCGCGCGGATCGCGGCGACGGCCTCGGGCCTGGTGGCGCCGACGACGAAGCCGACCGCCCCGCCCGGGTCCCAGCCGAGGCCGAGCTCGACGATCCGAGCGCTCACCGGCACGCCGATTTCGAGGCGCGCGTCGAGCAGATCCGCCGCACCGGGATTGCTGCTCCGGGCGATGAGCAGCGCACCACGGCCCTGGCGCTCCAGGAACGGCAGCACCGAGTCGCCGCCGAGCAGCGGATTGACGGTGACGCAATCGGCGCCGAGCACGTCGAAGAGCGCTCGCGCGTACGCCACGGCGGTGTTGCCCACGTCACCACGCTTGGCATCGAGGATGAGGATGCGGTTGCGCGGAATCCGGGCCCGCAGGCGCTCGAGGACCGCGTAGCCGGCCGAACCGAGCTGCTCGAAGAACGCGAGGTTCGGCTTGAAGGCGCAGACATGCTCGATGGTCTCGTCGACGATCTCGAGGCATCGACGCTCGGCCTCCGCGGCGCTCGCGAACCCGTCGGGGTCGAGGCCGCAGCAGAGCAGCGACCCGGACGCTTCGACGCACGCGTCCAGGCGTGCGACGAATGTCACGGCGCTACCAGACCTCCCTCGAGGTGCTCGGTTGAATCGCCCCCTGGTCCACGCGCGGCGAGTACGGCATCTCGATGCGATTCTTGTACTTCGAGGCGCAGTTCGGGCAGACACGCGCAAGCCTGCCGTCGAGGATCACCGCGGCGAGTCGGAAAATCGGTGTCTCCTCTCCGTCGCAGTCGCACCGGGCTGTCACCGCCATCAGTACTGCGATATTGCCACGGACGCCTGCTAACCAGCAGCCGGCGCCGGCGCCGGGTGCGCGGGCAGTGGCGGCGGTACCCGCCTGGACAGGCGGGCACGTTCGCTGATGTGGCGCACCATCTCGGCCGCCTCGTGCTCGTCGCGGCAGCGGGCAGACGCCTGCCAGCGGCGCCCGGCGGTGTCCACGTCCACGGTCGCGATATGCAATGCGCGTTGCAGTGGACCCGATTTGAGCCGCACGCTCTGCACCTTGACCAGCGGCACGATGATCGTCGACACCTGCACGCGCCCCGTCCGCGCGTAGACGTAGCGCTGCCCGAACCAGGCGGCGAGCAGGTGAAAGGAGAGCGGGGCCTTGAGTCGCGCGCGCGCCGGGGGGCCCGCGTCGGGCGGAGGATTCGGATGCGCGTCCGGCATGACCCGCGCCAGCAGCCACAACGCCTGGTCACGCGACGCTACCGGGATGAGCGTTCTCGCCACCTGCTGCGCGTCACGATCCGCCTCGCGGGACACGCTCTGGCGCGCCACATCGACCTCGAGACGCGCCCAGCCGAATGCGCGCCAGAACAGCGGCTCGACGACCCGGACCGCCTGGATGCGGCCGTACGGGATGGTCTCGTGGCGGCGTTGGAGCAGACCGCGGTCGAGGCGTACGCCGTCGCCCGCCTCGCTGATGGCGAAATCGAAGTCCTCGTTGAAGGCCCGGGCGACGCCGAGCCCGCTGACCACGAGCACGGTGATCACGCTGCCGAGCGCGCCGGGAGCGATGACCGGGGCAGCCGCGATCCCCGCGACCGCCGCGATGGCGATGAGGATCGGCGCCAGCACGCGTGAGCGCATCAAGAGCGCGGGAAGGAGCAGCCCGTTTTGCACATGCAGGAGCGGCAGGGCCGCCGGCTCGGGGGTGCCGGCCTCGAGGCCGTGGGCGAGTGCGAGCAGCCGGGCCCGGACCACGGGCGCCTGGGCGGCGGTGAGGTACGCGAGCCGGCCGTGCTCGGCGCCTCGACCAGCGGACACGACGCGAACCTCGGCCAGACCGAGAAAGCGCCCCAAGAGCGGTGCGATGACGTCAACCGCCTGGATCCGCGCCAGTGGGATGCGCAGCGACTGGCGCCTGAGGAACCCGGTCTCGATCTGGAGGTTGCCGTCGGCGATCCTCCAACGGGTCACCAGCCACGAGATGACCCCGCCGATCCCGCCGAGGACGAGCAGGCCGACGTAGACGATCACCGAGATCGGGAGCCCTCGGTCGTGGCGCGTGCCGGGCTGCTCTGCGATGGACGCCACCGCGACCCCGAGCACCCCGATCAGCACTCTTCCGAAGCGGACGATCGGCGAGAGCGGGTGCAGACGGCGCCAGGTCTCGCCCACGCCGAGCGGCATCACCGCGACCGCCGGCGGTGGTAGCAGGCTCACAGGCCGGTCGCCTTGGCCTCCCCCACCAGCGCCAGCCGGTCGCGAAGCGCGTCGGCGTCGGGGCGGGGCAGCCCGGGGATGCGGGCATCGGTCGCCGCCGCCGCGGTGTGGAGCTGGACCGTCGCGAGACCGAAGGCACGATCGATCGGTCCGGCGGTGACGTCGATGAACTGCATACGTCCGTAGGGCACGACCGACACGTGGCGAAACAGCAGACCCCTGCTGACGATCAGGTCGTCCTCACGCTCGGCGTAGCCCCAGGACCGGTAGCGACCGCGCTCGACGGACCACGCAACGCAGGCGGCGAGCGCCACGACCACCGGCAGCAGCACCGCCGCTCCGGCGTGGATGATCAGTGCGGCGACGAGCGATGCGATGAAGACGGGTCCCCAGAAGAGTGCGAGCTCAGCCTGCCGCGCCAGCCAGAACCGAGGCGACAGACGCTTCAGCTCGACGGCGCCGATGATCTGTCGGGTCACGGCAGTGCTCATGTGCCATCCACGATAGACTGAAGACAGGAGTACAGAGATGGCCTCAATAAAGACGCGGCTCGCTGCCTTCTTCCGACGCCTCGAGGGGCGGCTCGGGATCGATCGCGAAGGCCGCAGTGTGTGGGTCTGGCTCCTCCCCCCCGGCGTCGGCATCGTCAGCGCGGTGCTGGTGGCGTTCATGCCGGGGCTGCCCGACGACCTGGGGTGGGTGTACCGGCTGCCGTTCTCGTTCTTCGCGCTGGTGACCATGACCGCCATCGCCTCGATCTACCTGATCACGTTCGACAACGACCACAACCAGCAGGCGGCGGTCGACGACGGGCCCGGACGGGGTGATGACGGCCCGGAACCGCCTCCCGTCCCATCGGGATCACCGCCTCCTCGCTGGCTCAGCGCGCTCGACGCGGTCGAGGATGCCGCGCCGGCACATCCCGTTCACGCCGGCGAGCAGGGTCACGAGCGTGTCCCCGCAGGAGCTGCTCGCTAGCCCGTTTCCCTGACCGGGAGCACGATCGCCGACCGATGGTCGGGGTCGTGCCAGACCTCCTGATCGGCAACGTGCATGGTCACCGCGGAGGCGAGTGGTTCTCCCCCACCGAGGTTGCGAGCGAACCTCGGGTGCGCGCCGCTCGACACCTGCACCCGAAGGCGATGACCGCGGCGGAAGACGTGCGCGGCGGGCCAGAGCGGCACCTCGACCGTTGCCACGCCGTCCTCCCCCCGCTGCCATGAGGTCGGGACCAGACGCACCAGCCCGTCGCAGATGTTCCGGGACACTCCCGAGGGCTCGACGTCGCAGAGCCTGACGAAGAAATCCGTGTGCTCCAGGGTCGATCGCACGTGCAGCTCGGCGCTGACTGGCCCGATGACCTCAACGTCGCGAACCAGCGTTGCCGAGGTGTAGACGAGCACATCGCTGCGCCGTTCGAGAGCCCGGTTGTCGCGTGGCCCTCCGGACCGCGACAGCAGGCTGCCGCCGACCGACGGCGTCGGATTCGACGGGTCAAATCGATACCGGTCCGGGGCTGACGCCCCGGGGAGCCGCGTGTGGAGCAGGCCACCCGGATGCAGATGCCAGCGCGCTGTCCGTGCGGGGAGCGGCCACTCGTCGACATCGAGCCATCGGCGCGCGCCGCCGACAAACAGCCGGACCCGCGACCGTCGCCGGCTCCGGTCGCGATCGAGCAGATGCGTCTCGAACCAGTCGAGCGAGTCGCGCAGGCTCTCGGCGGCGACGCCGGGGTCAGTGTGCTTCCAGGATCCGATCATCAGGCGCACCTCGCGCCCCGCGGCGCGCAGTGCGCGGTAATCGGCAAGTTGCGCGGGCAGGAACATGTCGTACCAGCCCGTGACCATCGTGACCGGCACGGTCAGCGAGTCGAGCCGGCGTTCGAACTCGACAGGACCCCAGAAGGCGTCGTCGTCACTTCGCGCGAGCCAGTCCTGATAGAACGGCACGCGCTCCCCGGTGACCGCCAAGTCCGCATCGCGGAGCGGTATCGCCGCGAATCCTCGCTCCATCCGCTTGGGCGACGCGAGTCGATCGCGAAGGCCGAGGCGGCCGCCGCGGCGCGGACGCGCGAGCAGCGCCAGCCACGACAGCGTGCTCTCCAGCGAGAAAGCGCCGCCCGGGTAGGTGAACCGGCGCACCCGGGCCGAGGAGATCGGCGCGGCCATGGCGCGCAGCGACGGTGGCGGGTCGGTGGCGATCGCCCACTGCGCGATCCCGAGGTAGCTGGGACCGAACATGGCGATCTTTCCGGAGAACCAGGGTTGCCGCTCGATCCAGGAGAGCGTGGCGAGCCCGTCGCGCAGTTCGTTGCGATAGGCGTTGAATTCGCCGCCGGAGCCGCCCGTGCCCCGGCAACTCTGCAGGATGACCTGGTAGCCGCGCTCGGCGAACACGCGCGCCCCGAGCGCCCAGACCCCGGTCCGCCCGTAGGGAGTGCGCATGAGGATGGTCGGCTGGGTGCCATCCTCGCGGGCCCGAAACCGGTCGGCGAGGAGCGTGATTCCGTCCGGCATGGCGATCTCGATGTCACGTCGAACCGTGACGGCGCGCGTTCTCGCCGGTGGGATGCGGGCAAGCACCTCGACCGCGCGGGTGGCGAGGCTCATCGCCACCGACAGCTGCGGCTGCTCAGTCGCAGCTGGAGACGATGTCCAGCCCGGCGCTGGCAGCATTGCTGAACTGGTCGCTCACCACCATGATGTCGCGCCTCGCACGAGCCAGGAGTGAGCCCGCCACCGCCGCGCGATACCCGGCGGCGCAATGCGCCCAGACTCTGCCGCTGGGAACCTCGTCGATGCGGTCGGGCAGCTCGTGCAGCGGGATGTGTATCGCGGTCGCGAGGTGTCCCTCGCGCCACTCACGCCCGAGACGCACGTCGAGGACGACCTCGCCGGGAGCGCCGACGAACGCCTTGAGATCGCCGAATCCGACCACCGGGTACGATCCGGTGGCCAGACCGGCCCAGGGGTCGTCCCCGTTTTCGCCGTCGCTCAGGCCACACGCGGCGATTGTCTCGATGCCGATGCGCGCCAGCGCACGGCGAGCGGCCGTGAGGTCGTCGAGGGACCGTCCAATCAGGCTCAGCGGGCTCCCCCACGGGAGCAGCCACCCCAGGTACGTGGTCAGCGGATCGGAGAGCTCGAACGCGAGGGTCTCGACGAGATGCCGGGCGGCAAACGCACGGCGCTCGCGCAGGTCCACCACCCACTCCCCGGCGCGTGCCCGCTCGGCAAGCTCGCGAGCGTCGCTCAGCCGGGGCAGCTCGAGGTCGGCCGCTCCCGCGCCCGCGCGGTTTCGTGGTGCGATGTACCCGTAATACCGGGGAAAGGCATCCATCCCGGCCACCAGCCTGGCGACGAACGCGTTCTCGTCCATGAGCAGCGCGGGGTTCTCGGCTCGCTGGTGGCGCGTGTCCGCGGTGTCGGCGGCGCCGACCGGGAACCCGGCCGAGCAGAGGCTGCCGAACCCGTGGGTCGGCAGGATGGCCGCGTCATCGGGCAGCTCGTCGGCGAGCCGCCGGGCCGACCGGTGCTGGAGATGGCTGAGGCGATCGGTCATCCAGGGACCGATGAGATCGGTGCGTCCCACAGAGCCGAGCAGCATCGATCCACCGGTGAAGGCCGCCATCCGCCGCCCCCCCTCCTCGAGGAGGTACGTCATATGAGTCGCGGTGTGGCCCGGGGTGTGACGGGCGATCAGGGTCAGGTCGCCGAGCGGAATCCGGTCCCCGTCGGCGATCGCCTGACGCGCATATCCCACCGACTCCCCCGCCGGGATGACCAGGGTTGCCCCGGTGACCCTGCAGAGCTCGGGTCCGCCGGAGACGTAGTCGTTGTGAATGTGGGTCTCGACGACGTGGCTGAGGCGGCTCCCATGCGCCGACAGCAGGGTGAGCACGCGATCGATGTCGCGCTGCGGGTCGACGACCACGGCGTCGGCGCCGGCGAAGATGACATAGCTGCGGTCGCCCAGCTCCGGGGTCTCGATGGTCGCGATCTCGGGAGGCACGTCCGAACGATCCCACATGCATAGGCGAATGGGCGGAGTTGACCGTTCTTGGCGGGTTCTGCCAGTCTTGGCCCGATCGCATGCGCCAGCTCACCAGCCTCGACGCGCAGTTCCTGGCCCTCGAGACGCCACGAATCTACGGGCACGTGACCGGCCTTCTGGTGCTCGACCCTTCGACCGCCCCCGGGGGTGCGCTCACGCTCAGCGATCTCCAGAACCTGATCCTCGAGCGCCTTCCTCTGATCCCGATCTTCAAGTGGCGGCTCGCGGAAGTGCCGCTCGGTCTGGACTTCGCGTACTGGGTCGACGACCCGGACTTCGACGTCGACTTCCACGTGCGCGAGCTGGCGCTGGTGCCGCCCGGTTCCGCCGCACAGCTCGAGGAGCAGGTTGCGCGCATCTTCTCGCGCCCGCTCGACCGCAGTCGTCCGCTCTGGGAGATCTACCTCATCCACGGCCTCGAGAACGGGCGCGTGGCCCTGATGACCAAGGTCCACCACGCGGTGATCGACGGCCTGTCCGGCGCCGAGATCCTTGGATCCCTCCTGGATCTCACGCCCGAAGGGCGCCCCGCCCCGCCGCCCCTTCACGATGGTGTCGACCCGATGCCGTCACAGCTCGAGATGCTGGCGCGTGGCCTGGCCGGAGTCCCTCGGTACCCGCTGCGCCTGCTGCGCTCGCTGCCGGCCGCGTTGCCGAACTTCGAAGAGGTCGGCATCTTCAGCATCCTCCCCGGCGCCAGGCTGGTCGGAGCCGCCGGCCGGCGGCTCCAGGCGACGCTGCGCCGCAGCCCGATCGTCAGCGGACGCAAGGTCTCGACGCCCCCGCACACGTCCTTCAACGGCAGGATCTCGGCGCACCGGCGCATCGTCTTCGGCCGGTTGCCACTTGATGCTGTCAAAGATGTCAAGAACAAGCACGGCGTCACCGTCAACGACGTCGTGGTGTCGATCTGCGCGGGCGCGGTGCGCCGCTGGCTGGTCAAACATCGCGAGCTCGGCACGACCCCCTTGATCGCACAGATCCCGGTGTCGGTGCGCAGCCCCGAGCAGCAGGGGACGTTCGGCAACCGGATCCTCCTGATGGGCGTGGAACTCCACACCGAGATCGCCGACCCGGTTGATCGCCTGCGCGCCACCCACGAGTCGCTTGCTGAGATGAAGGAACGCGACCAGGCGCTGCCCGCGTCGCTGCTCCAGGACGCCAACAACTTCATCCCGCCGGCGCTGTTCACGCGCGCTGCACAGCTCACCTATGCATGGACGAGCAATCCGCGCCTTCGGCCGACGTGGAATCTGGTTGTGTCGAACGTGCCCGGCCCACAGATCCCGCTGTACTGCGCCGGCGCGCTGCTCGAGGCGATCTACCCGGTCTCGGTGATCATGGACGGACTCGGGTTGAACATCACGGTGATGAGCTACAACGGCAGCCTCGACATCGGGATCGTCGCCGATCGTGACGCCATGCTCGACGTCGGCGCGATGACTCGCTGGCTCGCCGAGGAGCTCGAGGCGTTTGGGGCGCAGGAGTCTCCCGAGCGCCCGGCGCACACCCAGCTTCGAACGCGCCGGCGACGGACGCGTACCCCGGCCACTCCACGCCCAGGGTAGTCCCCGCCTCGATCGGCCACCCGATGCCGGGGAGCACCGGCTCTATGATGAGTCGCATGGCTGAAGAACAGATCGCGTGGACCGCCGTCAAGACGGGTGAGGCAGTCGTGACAAGCGACGGCACCAATATCGGGAAGGTCGTGGAGGTCGCCGCCCTCGCCAGCGAGGACATCTTCCACGGCATCGTGTTCGAGCACGCGCACCGCCGCAAGCACTATCTCGCTCCCGCCGCGGACATCTCGCGGATCACCACCGAGTCGGTGCACCTCTCGGTCGACAGCGCGACGGCGGACAAGTACGAGGAGTTCGAGCAGCTCCATGTCTCACGCCTCGGGCTGACCGGGGTCTTCCGCTGGAAGCACTTCGGCTGGAAGGATTCGAACGAGTAGGCCGTAGATCACCGGCACCGCCGGGAACCGAGCCGGGGGCAGGCTACTATGGCGCCGATCCGCGGCTGATATCGTCCTCGACGTCACGCGGTTCCGCGAGGCGACCGGATTCTCTCCGGCTCGCGTTTTTCCCCGACGGGTTGGAGGAGCAGATTGCCAGGACAGCGGCCGCCGACGCTCGTCTTTGACCTCGACGGCACCCTGCTCGACGTGTCGGCGCGACACCACCATGTCTACAGCACCGTCTGCCGGTCGCTCGGCGGTCAGCCCCTCGATCGCGCTGCATACTGGCACCTGAAGCGGCGGCGAACCGGCTGGCCGGAGATTCTCGCCCAGAGCGGTCTGGACGACGCCGAGGTAACGACCTTCAAGGCGACGTTTGTGGAGCTCATCGAGCTCCCCGAGAGTCTCGGGTTCGACGTCCTGTTTCCCGAGACGATCCCGGTGCTCACCCGGCTCGCCGCGACCTATCGCTGCACGCTGGTGACGCTCCGTTCGTCAGCGACAGCGTTGCGGGCGCAGCTCGCGGTGTTCGCCCTGACGCCCTTTTTCGAGGCCATCCAGAGCGCCGCCCCGGGTGCGGATCCCGCGTTTGAGAAGGCTCGGCTGATCCGCAAGACCATCCCCGCGGAAGACCCCGCCGTGGTTATCGGCGACAGCGAGGCCGACGTGGCAGCCGCAAACGTGCTCGGCTATCTGTCGATCGCGGTGTATTCGGGCATTCGCGACCGCGACATCCTCGAGCGCGACCACCCCGGGTATCTGGTCGACGGTATCAGCGGAGTCGAGGACGCGCTGCGCAGCGAGGGACTGCTCTGAGATGACCTCGCGGGGGAACGGCGAGGCGCCGTTCGGGATCCTCGTGCACCGCCAGCTCAAGCTCGTCCATCAGATGCTGCGCAGCGACCTCACGGTGTGCAGGGAGCTCGCCGGGAAGGTTGCCGCAGGCGCGCCGGCGGCGGATATCGCCGAGCAGATCACCGCCCTGCAGACGCGCAGTCCGATCTGGACGCTGCAGGTGAACTGCCTGTACCACTGCAGGGTGGTGCACGCCCACCACGGGCTCGAGGACGCGGACATGTTTCCCGCGCTGCGCAGGTCGAACCCCGAGCTGTCGGCGGTCATCGACAAGCTGGAGGCGGATCACCGGTCGATCTCCAGGCTGCTCGACGACGTCGAGGATTCAGCCAGGCAGCTCGACGACGCGGCGGCCAACCCGGTGCGGGAACGCCTGGTCAAGGCGTTGAGCCGGCTCGAGCACGATCTTCTCGCCCATCTTGCATTCGAGGAGGAGTCCATCGCCGCGACGATGCGCCATTGGGAGCGGTGGCCCTGAGCCTCAGCGGAGGCGTTCGCTGAGGTATGCGAGCGATTTGGGATAGCGGTAGTCGATGCCCATGTGAGTCGCGTCGAACAACTCGAACTGCACGTCGGTGACACCAATCTTTGCAAGCTCGTCGCGGAACGCCGTCGCCGCCAGGTCGAGATACCAATCATCTCGTGTCCCCGCATCGATCCACACCGCGCGCTGCGACCGTAACGCGTCCGCGTACTGCGGCACCATGCGCACCGGATCCCACGCGAGCCAGCGGGCCCAGACATCGTCGCGCAGCCGGCCGGTCCTCGGATCGAATGGCAACTCAGGCGTGCCGTCGTCGCGAGCCGAGAAACACGCCGAGACACCGAGGGTCATCACCAGGAGTTGATCGCCCTCCTTGGTGAACGCGGTGCGAGATTGAAAATCCTTCCACCAGGCGAAGATGTCGCCGTCGTAGTCGCGAAGCAATCGCGCCGCCTTGGCGAACTCGGGGATGTAGCAACATTCGTACAGCCCGTCGCCTGCGTGCGTTGCCATCCCACCGAAGAGATCCGGGCGCAGCATCGGGGTGATCATCGCGCCGAATCCGCCGCTCGATTTCCCCATGATCCCGCGGTGCGCCGCGCTCGCCATGGTGCGGTAATGCTCGTCGACGAATGGCACGATCTCGTCGCACAGGTAGGTGTGATAACGCCCCGTTCCGGGTGAATCGACAAACTGTGAACCGCCGTAGGCAGTCCATGCATCGACGTACGCGACGATGCACGGCGACGCTTCGCCACTCGCGAAGATACGATCCACCGCCGCGGGGAACCCCTCTCGAAAAGGCGACCGCCCCCACCACATGACCGCCTGGCCGGTATATCCCTGGATGACGTACACGGACGGGTAGCGCTCCTCCGAGCTGGCGTACCCCGGCGGGGTGTACACCCACAGCGGTCGCTCGACGGGGTCGCCCAGGTGATTTCCGGCAAGGACGCGTGACTCGATCACGTGCTCGGAGACCCGGCCGGTCAGGCGTTGCTGCCACCACCGAGAGGGCGCCGTCCCGCTGTCCCAGAATCGTCCGGAGTCAACCGTGCTCATCAAGATCCCCTTCGTATCGTCGAGCCAGGCGCTCCGACGCGAGCGATCCTACGCGTCGTGCGGGGCCAAACCGCTAGCCTGAGATCAGCCACTCGGTCACCGGGAGGATCCCCCATGCAGCATCGCCGTCTCGGAACAGCCGGCCCGACGGTCTCGGCCGTCGGACTCGGGGCGATGAGCTTCGCCGGCGTCTACGGCAGCGCCGAGGACGAAGAGTCGGCCGCGACCATCGCCCGTGCCCTCGACCTCGGGGTCACGTTCATCGACACCGCCAATATCTACGGATCGGGTCACAGCGAGGAGGTGGTGGGTCGGGCGATCGCCGGTCGCCGTGCCGAGGTGGTGCTCGCCACCAAGTTCGGGGGCGGCGGCGGCTCCGGTCTCGGCAGGCGCGACAAGGTTCGCCCCGCACTCGAGGAGAGCCTCGCGCGCCTCGGCACCGACTATGTCGACCTGTACTACCTCCACCGCGTGGATCCCTCGACCCCGATCGAGGAGACGGTCGGCGCGATGGCCGAGTTGGTCTCCGCCGGGTTGGTCCGCTACCTCGGACTCTCCGAGGCCGCCCCGCACACCATCCGGCGCGCGCACGTCACCCACCCGATCACCGCTCTCCAGACCGAGTATTCGATGTTCAGCCGCGAACCCGAGGAGGCGATCATCCCGACCACACGCGAGCTCGGGATCGGCTTCGTCGCGTACAGCCCGCTCGGCCGCGGCCTGCTCACCGGGCGGTTCCAGCGTCTCGAGGACATCCCCGCCGATGACTGGCGGCGCAGCGTCCCTCGCTGGCAGGAGGAGAACTTCGACCAGAACGTCCGGCTGGTCGGCCGCCTCGAGGAGATCGCGCGAGGCCATCACATCAGCACCGCGCAACTCGCGCTCGCCTGGGTTCTCCATCAGGGCGACGACATCGTCCCGATCCCCGGAACGCGCAAGCGTCAGAACCTCGAGGCCAACGCCGCCGCCGCCGACGTGATCCTGAGCACCGACGACCTCCGCGAGATCGACGAGGTGGCGTCTCCGGACGGGGTCGCCGGCGCTCGTGGGGCGGATGCCTACATGGCCCGGGTCAACGCCTGATCCCGGCTGCCACAGCTAATCTGAGTCTGCCGTCAGTGTTCGTGAAAGGAGCCGCGCATGACCGTTGAAAGTAGTGCCAGCGCAACGTGGGAAGGCGACCTGGTCAGTGGTAAGGGCACCGTTCGGCCGGCGAGCGGCGCGTTTCCCGAGCAGACCCTGACGTGGAACCAGCGCGCCGAGTCGCGCGCGAGCGGCACGAGCCCCGAGGAGCTGATCGCCGCCGCTCACTCCGGCTGCTTGTCGATGGCACTCGCCAACGGCCTCGCCGGCGCCGGACACCCGCCCGACCGGCTCGACACCACCGCCAAGGTGACGTTCGGGGTCACAGAGGGTATTTCCGCCATTCACCTGATCGTGAAGGGGAAGGTCCCCGGTATCGACGCCGCGGTGTTCAAGGCGGCGGTCGAGGACGCCAAGGCGAACTGCCCGGTGTCGAAGGCACTCGCGGCCGTGCCGATCACTGCGGAGGCGACCCTGGAGCTGTAACCAGCGCCGGCCGCCCCGCCCTGGGCGCGTCCCCGTCCAGGGATCAGTGCATTCCCGCCATGGTGCTCGAGGCGCTCGGGACGACCAGGCCGGGTACCGCGTGCGGGGCCACCGCCACCATGACCGCCAGCACGAGCAGGATCGCGGTCGTGGTCCACACCACGGGCCGGCGCCAGGGAATGGTCTTCTCAGCCGCGATCAGGGCGGCGACCACCGCCATCCAAACGAGGCTCATCACCCCGAGCGCGAACAGCGCGGCCATGAGGGCCCAGCAGCACCCGACGCACCACGCCGCATGCCTGGATCCCATCTTGACGGCGCCGCCCGACCCGTCACGCCAGCTGCCGAGCAGGAAGCCCAGGGGGCTTCGACACTTCGCCAGGCACACGTTCTTCAGCGGTGTCAGCTCGTACAGGGCCGCGAGCGCAAGGACGGCCGCAGCGACCCAACGCCCGCCGGCGTCCCACGAGAGTTGCGCTCCGAACAAGCCCTTGCCCACCTCGAACAGACCGTAGGAGAGCAGTCCGACCGCGGACCAGACCAGCAGATACGCGGCGGTGAACAGGAGCGGGCGTGCGGGGTTGCGACGGCGCGTCATCCGCGCGTACAGCGCCACCGTCGGAGCGACCGACGGGAACATCATCGCGGCCATCATCACCACCCAGACGCCGATGAACCAGCCGAGCGCGCCCAGGTCGGCGCCTGGACCCGCATCCATCCCCGCCATCTGACTGGCGGTCGCCCACCAGGCGAGCCCGGCAAGGACCAGGAGCAGCGCGACCAGGCCCAGGCGCGCCCGGACCGCCGCGAAGATTTCCGCGAGACCCTCGGTATCGCGTTTCTCGGCTGTGGCAGCGGACCCGACCGCGTCTACGCCGACCACGAGAATTGCGACGTCGAGAAGCCGGACCTGCCCTCGTACTCGATCCCGAAGCCGTTGATCTTCGACCGTGTCGCTCGAGCCACGGTCAGCTCCGATGCCGCCGGATGGAAGATGCCGACGAGCCTCGCGGGCTGGCCGGTCTCCACCCCGAACGGGACCACGTCCTCGACCTCGAAGTCCACGGCGTCGCCGATACGAACCGAATGGCGCAGGCCATCCTCGCGGACCTCGATCGGCACCCGCTGGACGCCGAGGTTCTCCGACACCAGAGGAGCGAGGGCGCCCATGGGGCCGCCGAGCGCCCCGGAGAACACGCCGCCGAGCCGCGCCGCCTGCTCCTCCGAGGCGGCCCCATCAATGAAGACGCCCAGGCGCCAGTTGCCGTCGGACATCACCTTGGGTGTATCAGCGATCGCGGCCACGGTCAGCCCACCGACATCCGTTCCCTCAACGTTCCCGCTGTGGATGTTGAACACGAGCGTGACCTTGCAACGGTCGAGCGTTGCACCCAGCGCCAGCGACGCGGTGCACGGGCAAACCACATTGCACGAACAGGTCTCGAAATATGACCCCGATATCTTCCAGGACACAGCCCAATCCTCCCAGTATCGATTCGGCGCGCCGCAAGCGCGCGCACGGGATTCTAGCGCGGCATTGCGGGGCTGGTGAGGTGACCGGCGCGGCTAGCGCTGCCCCGCATCCGCACCGAGTCGCAGCCACTGCGTTCCTCGCAGAGTCCAGACCTCGAGCGTCTGCGCCAAGGCGTCAGCGCCGCCGATCGCGGAGCCGAGCACCAGGAACTGCGAGTCAGCCGCGTCGATGACCTCCGCCTCGGGCACGACCGGAGGTCGCGGGTACGGGCCCGGCATCCAGTCCTGTCCGTTCCAGACCCACATCTCGGGGCTCAATCCCCCGGCGAGATCGCAGCTGCACAGCACAAGGCGGCGGAGTGAGGGGTCCGCCTCCAGGCTGGATCCGTCCTGGGGATGGACGAACGTTTTGAGCAGGCTCCACGCCGACCCGTTCCAGCGCCACGTGGCCGGCAGCCTGGGCTGCGACGGGCAACATCCTTCCGCCATCAGCGAGTTCGAAAGCGGGTCGAACCCGATCACGATGCCGGAATAGCTCGTCCCGAGGTCCCCGGCGACAGCGCGCACCCAGTGCGCACCACTCCAGGTCCAGGTCTCGCCGCCGCCCCGGCCGGCCGGGGGCGAGGTGACCAGCACCACCTGGTTCTGGGTCGGATCCCAGGCCATGTTCGAACCGGACCCGCCCGCGGGCCCACGGCGTCCGGCGTCGAGCTCCTGCCAGGTTCGGCCATCCCACGCCCACGTGTCGCCGGCGCTCTGCCCTGTCTGCAGGGTTCCGCCGAAGAGCAGGACTTCGCCGATCTGCGGGTCAAACGCCTCTGAGGCGCCGTAGCGTCCCGGCGGGCTGGTTGCCGGGTGGACCCGAACCCACGCCGCGCCGTTCCAGAGCCACGTGGTGTCGAAGTTGTCGACCCCGCCGAACAGCACCAGGGAATGAAACGCGAGATCCGCGGCGACCGAGAACCCGAAGGCCACGGCCGGTTGGTTGGAGGGAAGAACCAACGCCACGCTCGGCGACGGGCTGGGTGCGCGCGGCGTCGGCTGCGGCCGCTGCGTGAGCGAGATCGCGGTGCCGGCCGCCGCCGCCACGGCGATCGTCGCGACCAGCACGACAGCCGGTCTCATGTCCGCGCTGCTCGGACTGGCGTCGCCACACCCTGAGGATATGCCCGCTCCGAGCCATTGCGGCCCTGCGCTACCGCGGCCAGTCGAGGTCGACCACGAGCGGTGCGTGGTCGGACGGCAACGTCCCCTTGCGTGCATCGCGATCGATGTACGCGTCGGTCACCGCCGGGGTCACCGCGTGGTCGAGCAGCACGAGGTCGATGCGCATGCCGAGGCCCTTGTGGAAGTTCCCGGCGCGGTAATCCCAGTACGTGAACGGGCGCCCCTTGAGAGCGCGGGGATGGACGTCGTCCAGCCCCAGGCTGGTGATGGCCGCGAGCGCCTCGCGCTCCGGGGCACTGACGTGGGTGGACCCGATGAACGCCGCCGGGTCCCACACGTCGTCATCGCTCGGCGCGATGTTGAAGTCGCCGCACACGACCAGCGGTGGCGAAGTGGGCTGGGTTGCGAGCAGGGACCCGCGCAATGCCGCCAGCCAGCTCAGCTTGTAGGGATAGTGATCGCTGTCGAGCGCGCGTCCATTGGGCACGTACAGCGACCAGACTCGCAGGCCCCCGCAGGTGGCGCTCACCGCGCGAGCCTCCACACCGGGGAAGCCGGGCTCACCGTCGAAATCTCGGACCACGTCGGTCAGACCCACCCGCGAGATGATCGCGACGCCGTTCCACCGTCCGTCCCCGTGCAGCGCCAGCTCGTAGCCGAGCGCCTCCACCTCTGCGCGCGGAAACGCGTCATCCGCGACCTTGGTCTCCTGAAGGCACAGGATGTCGGGACCGCTCGAGGCGAGCCATTCGACGAGGCGCGGGAGCCGCACCACGACCGAGTTCACGTTCCACGTGGCCAGGCGCATCGAGCAAGGATAGGGTCGGCGGCGCGGCCCACGTCACGCGCTGTGACTCGCCACCACGCGCGGCGTATCCTCGGCTGCACGCGTCAGAGCGATTGGCAGAGGTGGCACCGATGACAACCAAGTTCTTGCTGACGGAAGACGAGCTGCCGTCGCACTGGTACAACATCCTCGCGGATGTCCCGGAGCCGCTCGGTGCCTTCCTGAGCCCGCGGACGCTCGAGCCGCTTGCGCCCCCTGACCTCACCCCCATCTTCCCGATGGGCATCATCGGGCAGGAGGTCTCGTCGGAGCGCTGGATCGAGATTCCCGATCGCGTCCGTGACATCTACAAGCTGTGGCGCCCCACCCCGCTCTATCGCGCCAGCCGTCTGGAGAAGGCGCTCGACACCCCGGCGAGGATCTTCTACAAGTACGAAGGCACATCGCCGGCGGGATCCCACAAGCCCAACACCGCGGTGGCGCAGGCGTATTACAACGCCGAGGAAGGCATCAAGCGGCTGACCACCGAGACCGGTGCAGGCCAGTGGGGCTCGGCACTCGCGTTTGCGGGTGGCCTCTTCGGCCTCGAGGTCATGGTCTACATGGTCAAGGTGTCGTATCAGCAGAAGCCGTACCGCCGTGCCCTCATGGAGACCTGGGGCGCGAAGGTCCTCCCCTCTCCGACCGACCAGACCGAGTTCGGTCGCAGCGTGCTCGCCGCGGATCCGGATTCGCCGGGGAGCCTCGGGATCGCCATCTCCGAAGCGGTCGAGGACGCCGCGACCCGCGACGACAGCCATTACTCGCTCGGCTCGGTGGTCAACCACGTGCTCCTCCATCAGACCGTCATCGGTCAGGAGGCGCAGAAGCAGATGGAGATGGCCGATGCGTATCCCGACGTGGTGATCGGCTGCGTCGGCGGTGGCTCGAACTTTGCCGGGCTGGCGTATCCGTTCCTCGCCGACCGGCTCGCCGGCAAGACCAGCACCCGCTTCATCGCTGCCGAACCGGCAGCGTGTCCGACCCTCACGCGCGGTCTCTTCGCATACGACTTCGGCGACACCGCGGGGATGGGACCGGTCGTGCCGATGTACACGCTCGGCCACAACTTCATTCCCGACAGCATTCATGCGGGCGGCTTGCGCTATCACGGCGACGCACCCTCGCTCTGCCTGCTCGTGAAGAACGGCTTCATCGAGGCGCGCGCGTACAAGCAGAACGAGTGCTTCGCGGAGGCGGTGCGCTTCGCGCGCAGCGAGGGAATCCTTCCCGCACCGGAGCCGTCGCACGCGCTGCGCGCAGTCGCGCAGGAGGCTGCCGCCGCCCGCGAGGCGGGCGATTCGCGCGTGATCCTCTTCAACCTCTCGGGCCACGGGCACTTCGACCTCGGCGCCTACGACGCGTATTTCGCGGGCAAGCTCGAGGACGTGGAACTCCCCCAGGAGCGGCTCGACACCGCGCTCGCGGAGCTTCCGAAGGTCCCCGCCGGGGCTGCCTAGCATTCACGCGGGGGAATCCCCCGCGTCCCCCCTGATTACGATCTGCCGGATGGCTCACGAGATGGCACCCCGTGGGCGCCGGGTGCAAGGCCGCGCAGTGCGATCGCCGGCTCGATGAGCATCGCTGCGGTGCGCCGCTGGTGGCATCGCCCCACCGCACCGCTGCTTGCGATCGCGGCGCTGAAGTTCGCGATCCATCTCGCCACCAACGGCGTGTATGGCTTTCAGCGCGACGAGATGTACTACATCATCAGCGGCCAGCATCCCGCCTTGGGGTACGTGGACTATCCCCCGGTCACGCCGATGCTCGCATGGCTCAACACCAGCATCTTCGGCATCTCGCCGTGGACGTTTCGGCTGTTCCCCGCGCTCGCCGGCGCCCTGGTGGTGTTCCTCGCCGGCATGTGCGCGCGAGAGATGGGGGCCGGCCGGGGCATCGCCATCCTCGCATCGCTGGTGACCTTGATGAGCCCGCTGCTGCTCGGCGCCAACTGGCTCTTTCAGACGGTGACGTTCGATCAACTCACCTGGTTGATCGCCATCTTCCTGCTGCTCCGCATCCTGCGCACCGGTGACGCGCGCCTCTTCATCCCGCTCGGCGTCGACATCGGTGTCGGCCTCGAAACAAAGCTGACCATCCTTGCGCTCAGCGCCGGCATCGTCGCCTCGGTTCTGGTGTCGCGCGACCTTCGTCCGTTCCTCCGCACCCGATACCCATGGGTCGGACTGGTCATCGCGCTCGCCCTGTTCGCTCCGAACGTCGCGTGGCAGATCGCCAACGCATTCCCCTCGCTGACGTATGTCCGCAATCACAGCGCGGACATCGCGAGCAGCGGCGGCATGGTCACGTTCATCACCGATTTCATCCTCTACATCGGCCCGCTCATGCTCCCGATCTGGATTGCGGGGCTGGTGCTCCTCCTCCGCGATCAGCGGCTCCGGCCGCTCGGCGTGCTCACCGCGGTCACGATCCTCGTGCTCCTGCCCGAGGGCAAGGCGTATTACCCGGCGCCGACGATTCCACTGGTGCTCGCTGCGGGATGCATGGCCGTGGGCAGGATCGTGTCGCTCACGCAGCGGCGTCGTGTGACCGGCCTCGTGGTCGGTGCAGGCTTCATCCAGCTGGTGGTGCTGCTCCCGGTGATCCTGCCGGTCGTCCCGACGTCATCGCTGCACAGGTTCAACCTCGACAAGCTGCGCCAGGACTTTGCCGATACCGTTGGCTGGCCGGACCTGGCTTCGCAGGTCGCGGCGGTGTACAACGCGGTGCCCGCAGCGCAGCGGTCGACGACGTCGATCCTCACCAACAACTACGGCGAAGCGGGCGCGATCGACATCTATGGCGGTCGCGAGCACCTCCCTCAGGCGATCAGCGCTCAGCTCACGTTCTGGTACTGGAAGCCGGCGAACCTTGACGCCACGACTCTTGTGACGGTGGGATTCAACCCCGGCGACATCGCGTTCTTCTGCGGGACTGTCACCCGCGCCGGTTCGGTGCGCATGCCGGATGGAATCGCCAACCAGGAGGCGGGCACGCCGATCCTCGTCTGCACGCACCTGCGCGAGTCCATCAATGCAGCCTGGCCGTCGCTTCGAGGTTTCAATTGACCTGCAGGCCGGAGTCCCTGTAGCGCGGCGGCGGTCTCAGGGGTCGACGGTCAGGCTGGCGGGTTTTCGGGGGGCCTTCGCATGTCCGTCCCGTCCCGCGGATAGCCGCGACCGGTGCCGTCGGCCCTGGCGCGCTTCGCTTGCTCGAGTCGATTGGCCGAGATCATCCGGGTCATCAGCTCGCCAAAACCGACTTCCGGGGGGAGCGGGTCCTGCCTGGGTGTCGTCTGACGGCCGGTCATGGCAGGGTGACGCCTGGAACCATTGGCATAGCCTGTGCCGAATTGGCCGATGGACCGCCTCAGCGGCCACGTCGGCACAGCCTCGGCTCAGAACCGTTGCAAATCCGCCGCCCGTCACGTTTCCCAGCGCGGCTGCTTCAGGCCGAGCACCGCGACGAAGTGCAGTGAACGCTCGAAGACCCATCCGGCCGGAACCGGATAGAGCCCAAGCTTCGTGATCTCGACACGGACTGTGGCGTGCATCCGCGCGAAGGCATCGCGCCATTCCTCGGGCGTCCAGTAGTGGTATGGGAGGGCGACGCCGTGTCGGGCGTTGCCGATCCGGTCCATGAAGGCGAGCGTGGGGCGTGCGAACATCCCGCGCAGGTGATGGTCCTTGATGATCACCGCGGTTGTCGCCACGCGAGCCGCCTCCGCCAGCAGGCGGTGCGGATCGGACGCGTGATGAACGACATCGACGAGGAGCGCGATGTCCACCGCATGGTCGGGGAACGGCAGGGTCAGACCGTCGAACGCGGTGATCGGTATCCGGTTCCGCGGCCGGAGGAGCACCTCGGCTCCAACCAGGGAAAGGTCAGGGCGCCGTGCGGTGAGGACGCTTCCAAGCACACCGTCACCACATCCGATATCGAGCACGCTGACGGCAGGCGGGATCAACCCGGTGAGGTTGTCCGCCAGCACCCGTACTCGACGTCCAACCACATAGCCGCCGTGAAGCCGTTCCGCCAGCACTATCGTCGCCCTGACGTCGCGCGCCTCGGGATCACCGGGCCGACCCCGATGACCTCAGCCTCGTCGGCGGGCTCGAGCACCACGGGTGATGGCTTGACGACGGTTTCTCTGATTCCCAGCATGCTCATCACGAAGCTGGCGAAGATGGTCTGCACGCCGGCGGCGATCAGGAGCATGGCGACGATCAACGTTCGCATCGACGCCTCGGTGTCGAGTGCCCCGTAGCCACCCCGGCCCCAGCTCACGACGGCGGCGAGCACGAGTGCCGAGCCTGTCACGGTGAGGATCGCCCCGGCGAGCAGTCCCTTTTCCAGTGTCGCCACGCGGAAGAAGCGCTCCATTCGCCGATCTGCGGGTAAGAATCCGGCACGCATGCCGAAGACCTTGATGAAGGCGCCGAACAGCACCAACTCGTACCCCATGAGTGCGGAGACGCCGCTCACCAGCATCGTGTGGATGTCAAGGCCTGTCGAGCCGACATACCGGGTTCCACCCAGCAGCCACACGGTCATTGCCGATCCCGACAGCATGAGCGCGAGGCCCGGGATGAGAAAGAGCCACCGCGGGCAGAAGAGCAGCAGAAATCGAAGATGCCGCCACCCATCGCGCCACGTGCGCAGGTGCGGCGGCCGGCTCCTGCCGTCCTTGTGCAGCGATATCGGTACCTCACTCACCTTCATGCTCGCCAGCGAGGCCTTCACGACGATCTCGCTGGCGAACTCCATGCCGGTGGTGTTGAGACGCATTCGCCTGAACGCGTCGACACTGAAACCGCGCAGTCCGCAGTGGAAGTCGCGCACGCTCGATGAGAAGAAGATCCGTCCGGTCAGGGACAGCACCGGATTCCCGATCCAGCGATGCGACCACGGCATGGCACCCTTCTCGATCCCGCCGGTGAAGCGGTTGCCCATGACCAGGTCGTCGCCGACCCGCAGCCGTTCGAGGATCGGAGGGATCTCGCCGAAGTCGTAGCTTTCGTCGGCGTCCCCCATGATGATGAAGCGGCTCGACGAGGCAGCAACGCCGCCGCGAATCGCCGCCCCATACCCGGGCTCATCGACGATGACGACCTTCGCCCCATGGGCAAGAGCGATCTGCTGTGACCCGTCCGTGCTGCCGTTGTCCGCGACCAGAACCTCGGCGCGCAGATTCATCTGAGCGATCGACGCGCGCGCACTGTCGATGCACCTGCCGA
This sequence comes from Candidatus Dormiibacterota bacterium, assembly GCA_049283735.1. Taxonomy (GTDB): domain Bacteria; phylum Chloroflexota; class Dormibacteria; order Aeolococcales; family Aeolococcaceae; genus Palsa-851. The sequence continues at coordinate 3,852 of JBAPWO010000006.1, read as the reverse complement.
TCGTCTCCGCCTCGTTCAAGCACGGCATCAGGATCGAAACCTCGAGGAGACGCCTCACCTCTTCAACCGTTTGAGCCGCCCGATGAGTGGCCGCAGGAGGCGGCGATCCCGGGCTCTGTAGAGCCGCGGGCCGAGCGCGAGGATGAGCAGGGTCATGCCGCCGAGGCCGAGCAGGAGCGTGGAGTGCGAGTACGCGATGTACTGGAAGACCACGGCGTGCTGTCCGGGCCCCACGGTGACGGCCACAAAACCAGGGACCACCATGTACGGAACCACCGCCGTCCCGTCCACGATCACATGCCAGCGTGGATCGAAGGTCGCCTTGAGCACGACCGCCGCCGTCCTGTTCGCGGTCACCTCGCCTGCAAAGAAACCGTTCTGCGCCTGGACGAGCACATCGATGCTCGTGCCCGCAGGCGTGCCGGGCGTCGCTCCGATGGGAAGCGTCGGGGTCGCGGCTGTGCGTCCGTCGTAGGCGACCGTCGCCAGCTCGCCAGAGCGGAACGATCCCGATCGCAGGAAGGGCTGCATCTGCGACGCCATGTCGGTGCGGTCCGCCTCGACGACGCCGGCGGTGTCGACGACCTGGATGTAGCCGGTGGTTGCCACCAGCCACAGCCTGTGCCGTCCGCTCGAGGCAATCAGGGTGGCCGGTACCGGCGGTGGCATCCCGCTCGGCATCAGGAGGTAGCGGACGTTGTAGAGCTCGTACTGCGCAGGATCGTTCTGGTTGAAGTACGCCTCGTTGTCGGCCACGATCGACGGGGTGCGCAGCACGTACCCGACCTCATCGACGCTGTGATCGGCGAGGTATTCGTACACCGGCACCTGACCGATCTCGTACTGCCGCCCCCAGTTTCCCGGCAGACCGGCGTATGCGCGTCCACCGCCGCGAGCACTGATGGTGTTGATGAGCACGTCGAGCGTCGCCCCGTCGGTCTGGTCGGTGGCGACCTGCACGGCGAGGCTGGTGTTGTCCGCGGCCGCATAGGTGGCGCGATCAAACCAAGCGGGCAGCGTGATCAGGACCGCGGCGCCCATGAGTCCGGCGATGACCGGAACCGGCCGGATGCGCGGTTTCCACCTGCGCGCCATCGCGAGGATGTGCTCACCGGACCACGCAAGCCCCACGCCCGCCAGCATCACGCCGGAAAGCTGGATTCCCATGATGTACCGGTGGAGATAGAGGTCGCTGTTCCCGGGAAGCAGGTTCAGAATCAACCCGAATGTCGGACGCCCGGAGAACAGCACGAAGCTGAGCGCCAGGAGTCCGAGCAGCGCACGCGCTCGAGCATCCTGGCGGAAGCGAGAGACGCAGACACCGGCGCCAAGCAGGGCGAGCAGGCTCACGATCGGGAACCTGCCCGCGTCGAAGACCTGGCCGGTGAACAGCCAACCGAGCACCTGCGGTGCTCCCCATGAGTTCAGCCAGAACGTATTGGTGTTGAACTCACTTGCGTTGAAGTACGCGGCGTCGGTGATCAATGGCACCACCACCCACGACGCGACCAGCGCCGCGCCGCCGAACACCAACCCGGCACGCCCGATGCGCGGGAGGAGCCCTCGCCACACCACGATCGCGAAGACGCCGATCGACAGCATCACGAAGTACCCGGTGAGGAAGTGCATCGCGATGGTGAGGCCGACGGCGAGCGCAGCGAGCGCGTACCGTCCCCGCCCGACACCATGGACTGCTCGCCACGTGAAACCCCATGCCAGCGGGAGCAGAAACATTCCCCACTCCTGCGACCAGAGCCCATTGCCCAGCCAGGTGTAGCTGAAGGACTCGTATCCGTACCCGGTGACGCTGACCAGCAGCGGCGATACGAGCGCGGCGCCTCCTGCCGCCCATGCGGACCAGCCGAGCAGCCGGCTCCCGGCGTACACGCTCAACGGAAACAATGCGAAGAGGAGGTACCCCATCCATCGCTCTGTGGAGTCGCTCCCGAAGATGAGCGATATGTAAGCGGTGATCAGATGCGGCAGGCTCTGGTAGTGCGAGAACTGAGCCACTCCGAGATTGAGGTATGGAAACCAGCCGTCCAGGGGGAGCATGTTTCCCTGGTGTATCTGTTGCACGGCCCAACGCACCATCTCGTAGTGAAATGTCTCGTCGTTGACCGGTTGCACCGGTGCAAGCTCGCCTGCGAGCGTGACCAGACCGAACACGCACGCACCGGCGACAAAGAGCCACGGCGCCAGACGCAACCAACGATGGTGCCGCGGCGGCGCGACCTGCGTCTCGATGGGCGTTCGCTGGGTGCGACGCGGCTGCGGTCGCACCGATCCGATCAGCACACGCTCACGGCGCACGCGAGTCTTCATCGGCGCATCCGGAGTGTCTGTCTTCGCCGGACTATGGCTTCGGCGTTCGGGACGGCGACGTCGACGGTGATGACGACGCAGCCGGCGTCGGCGTGGCCTTTGGAAGGCGCGAGGCGAGGGTCGGATCGAGTGCGATCGCCTTTGCCCAGTCTGCCTTCGCCTGGACTCCGTCGCCCTGGGTCATCAACGCGAAACCGAGGTTGAGCCAAGCCGCGGCATAGCTCGGTTGCAGGGAAACGACCCTGCTGTACAGGATCGAGGCGCTCTCAGGATTGCTCCCGGCCGTGTCCACGGCGAGGTTGAAAAGTGCGTCGGGAAAGCTGGGATCGATGACCAGTGCCGCCTGATACTCGCTCACGGCCTGCGCCGAGCTCCGCTGCTGGTCGTAGACGGTGCCGAGGTCGTAGTGAGCGACCATGCTGCTCCCGTCGAGGTGAATCGCTTGCTGGTAGTCGCTCGCCGCCGTCGCCAGGTCTCCTGACAATTGCGCCTTGAGCCCCTGGGTTATGAGCGTCGCGGCCGCCTGGGCCGGGGTCGCATGCGGCGACCCGCAGGCCGCGACACCCATGAGGACCGGCCCAAGCGCGAGGGCCGTGATGCCCTTCCTGCCCAATGCGATCACCCTCCACGAGGACCGCTGCGCAATGCCGCGAATGTCATCAGTTCTAGTCACTTGTGAGTCCGCCACGCAATCTTCAAGCGCAGGCCCGGGCCGCCCGCCGCCTGAGCACGAAACCGTGCCAGGGGCGGGACGAACCCGAGCCGTTGCGATCAGTCCAGTGAAGTAACCGAGTGCATCTAGTTAGTTACCGATGCAGATGTACCTGACGGCGTCGCCAGGACTGGAGTCATTCGGGGTAAACGCCGTACCGTTCGCGTAAGTGAAGACGACGGTTACGGCCGTGCTGGCGTTGTCAGATCCGTAGCAGGCGTAGGAGGTTGCCGACGTGAAGGCAGCCAACCCCGTAAGGCTTACCGCAGTCCCAGCGTTCCCGACTCCTGACACCGCATGAGTGCCCGTCATCAGCGTGCCAGTCGTGCTGTAGATCGCGATGGCTCCTGTTGCTCCGGTCGCACCTGTCGCTCCGGCACCTCCGGTCGGTCCGGTCGCGCCGGCGGTCCCGGTGGGTCCGGCAGCGCCCGTGGCTCCGCTGGCACCGGTCGAGCCTGCGGTCCCGGTCGCTCCGGCGGTTCCGCTTGCTCCGGCAGCTCCGGATGTTCCTGTGGCCCCGGTTGGCCCGGAGGCACCTGTGGTTCCGACTGCGCCAGTCGGCCCGGCGATCCCGGTTGGTCCGGTCGCTCCGTCCGGCCCGACGGCTCCGGTTGCTCCCGTGTTTCCAGCGGGACCCATGGATCCGGTGGCTCCGGTCGCCCCGGTCGCCCCCGTGGTTCCGGTGGTTCCGGTGGGTCCGGCAGCCCCGGCTGGTCCAACGGATCCCGTGGCGCCGACGGCTCCGGTGGCTCCGGTGTTACCCGCCGGTCCGGCAACGCCCGTGGTACCGACAGCGCCGGTCGCCCCGGTGGCTC
>JBAPWO010000005.1:0-12253 GCA_049283735.1 Candidatus Dormiibacterota bacterium | reverse complement strand
CAGATGCGGCAACCCTCATCTGCCGATGCGCGATCACGCCGGGAGCATACGCTCGCCCCCTACGCTCGAGCCGGTCAGGCGAGCCATAATTGGCGCCGCGCCCGGGCGGCCGAACGTGGCCGGCGTGCGCGGAACCAGCCGTCAAACACCCGTTGCCGAGAGCGAGGTTTGTTGATGAAACCCTCGGGGAGCCTCGGAGCCCTCACTCGATCCAAGCGTGGACAGGCGCTGATCGTCGCCCTCGCACTTGCGGGTGGGCTTGGCATCGGGGCGCTGATGTCCATGACGGTGCACCCGCGCGCCGCAACGACGAGTGCCCCGTTGGAGATCACGCCCTCTGCGAACATCATCGGCTCACCACTGACGCGCCAGCCGACGCCTCCGCTGACCGGGCTCGTGGACCAGAACGGCCAACCGGTCTCACTGGCAGACGAGAAGGGCCACGTCGTGCTCGTGGCATTCATGGATCCGCTGTGCGTCAACCTCTGCCCGCTCCTCGGTCGTGACATCGTCGCCGTGGAGCAGGCACTGCCCAAGGGGATCAATCCAGTTCTGCTCATCGTCAGCGTCGTCGCCGACCGCACCCCGGCAGACGTGGCGCAGTTCATCCGCACGAACCTCACAACCAAGTGGGATCCCGGGTGGCACTGGCTGCTGGGACCCGACGCCCAGCTGAAGATCACCTGGCTGAAGTGGGGTGAGCCGATCGAACCTCCGCACACCAACTATCTCGAGGTCATCGACCCGCAGGGGTATGTCCGCGTGATCTACCCGGCTCCGCTCTTCGTGAGTGACGTGGTTCACGCGGTCAGCGTGGTATCGCACCAGTCAGGATCATTCGGACTGAATCGCGCAACCGCGAGGCGCGATTGAAAAGAAGACCGCTTTTGCGCTAAGGTCGCGGCCCATGCCCACGTACAAGATGGGTCAAGCTGCTGAGCTCCTCGGCGTGAGCGTCGACACGGTCCGGCGCTGGGCCGACGCCGGACGCATCGACACGGTGCGCACCGACGGCGGCCACCGCCTGGTCGACGGCGTCGCGCTGGCCAGGTTTGCCGTCAAGCTCGCCGGCAATCACCCGGCCGCGCCCGTGACCGAATCGGCGCGCAATCACTTCCTCGGCCTCGTCACCGACGTCGCCACCGACGGCGTGATGGCGCACGTCAAGCTCCAGGCCGGGCCGTTTCGGGTCAGCTCCTTGATCAGCAGCGAGGCGGTCGCCGAGCTCGGCCTCGAGCCCGGAATGCTCGCCGTCGCCTCCGTCAAAGCCACCAACGTGGTCATCGAGCTGCCCCCACCCGCAGAGCCACAACCGAGGAGGACATGAAGCTCAGAACCCGGGCGATCCTGCTTTCGGGCACCTCCGCAATCGCGCTTGCAGCGTGCGGTTCGAGTCCGTCCAGTGGTCCTTCAGCATCGCCCGATCCGTTCAGTGGGTCGATCACCGTGTTCGCCGCATCCTCGCTGACCTCCACGTTCAACACCGCCGAGAAGGGTCTCGAACTCGATCATCCCGGCTTCACGGCTCAGTATTCCTACGGCAGCTCGCAGACGCTGGTCACCCAGATCATCAACGGCGCGCCGGCCCACGTCATCGCGACAGCGAACGCCACCACGATGCAGCAACTTGTCGCCAAGGGACTGGTCAATACCCCGCATGCCTTCTGCAAAAACAAGCTCGAGATCATCGTCGCGCCAGGAAACCCGAAGAACATCAAGACGCTCGCCGACCTCGCCACTCCGGGTCTCGCGGTCGTCCTCGCCGCCGCCGGCGTCCCTGTCGGCGACTATGCGGCCAAGGCGCTGAAGGGAGCGCACATCACGCTCACGCCGAAGTCGCTCCAGCTCGACGACGCACTCGTGGTCGAACAGGTCGAATCGGGTAATGCCGACGCGGGCCTGGTCTTCGTGACCGATGTCGTCAGCGCGGGCAGCAAGGTCACCGGCGTCCCGATACCCGATGCGCAGAACGTGATCGGCACGTACGAGATCGCCGCGCTGAAGGCGAGCACGAACATGGCGGCAGCCGAGGCGTTCGTGACCTCGGCAGTGTCGGGCGACGTACAGACCCAGCTGCTGGCTGACGGGTTCTTGAAGGCCTCATGACCCGGGGCGTCACGCGACGCCCCCTCGTCGGTCTGCTGATCCCGGCCGCGATGGCGGTGCTGTTCATCGCGCTGCCGCTGATCGGACTGCTCGTCCACGTCGACTGGAGCAACCTCCCGGCGCAGCTGGTGTCCGGGGACGTGCTCACCGCCCTCCGGCTCTCCCTCGAGTGCTCGGTCATCGCGGTGGCGATCTCGCTGGTGATCGGTGTCCCGCTGGCGTATCTGCTGGCGCGCACATCGATTCCGGGACGCCGGCTGCTCCGCGGGCTGGTGACCCTGCCACTGGTGCTGCCACCCGTGGTCGGCGGGATCGCATTGCAGACGGCGCTCGGCCGGACCACTCCGATCGGGACGGTGCTGGACCACTTCGGGATCGTGCTTCCCTTCAGCACCGCTGGGGCCGCGATCGCCGAGGCGTTCGTCGGCTTTCCCTTCCTGGTGATCACCGTCGAGGCCGGGCTCCGGCAGCGTGACGACAGCTTCGAGGAGGTCGCCGCGACCCTCGGTGCCCGGCCATGGCGGCGGTTCTGGCGGGTGACCATGCCTCTGGCGGCGCCCTCGATCGCCGCCGGCGCCGCACTCTGCTGGGCCCGGGCATTGGGCGAGTTCGGTGCCACGATCACGTTCGCGGGGAGTTTCCCGGGAACCACCGAAACGCTGCCGATCGCCGCGTACAGCTCGTTCGAAGGGTCGGGACAGATCGGCATGGCGATCACGCTGTCCCTGCTGCTGCTCGCGATCTCGGTTCTGGTGCTCGTCGTGCTGCGCGACCGCTGGCTCGGTGCGCTGCGGTGACCCTTCACGCGCGAGTCCGCACGCAGCTTGGAACGCTCGGTCTCGAGTGCGATCTCTCGATCGACGCCGGCGTCACGGTCGCGGTGCTCGGACCAAACGGTGCCGGCAAGACGACACTGCTGCGGGTGATCGCCGGTCTGGTGCCGATCGACGAGGGGCGGGTCGAGTGTGATGGCGCCGTCTTCGAGGACACCGCAACCGGCACCTGGCTGACGCCTGAAGCGCGCCGGGTCGGATTCGTGTTCCAGGACCATGGACTGTTCCCGCACATCAGCGTGCTCGACAACGTCGCCTTCGGTCTGCGTGCGCGCGGCGTCGATCGGAAGACGGCAAACGCGAAGGCGCACGAGTGGCTCGAGCGGGTGGAGCTCGCGACATACGCGACGAGCCGCCCGTCGGTGCTGAGCGGCGGCCAGTCGCAGCGGGCGGCTCTGGCGCGCGTCCTGGTCACCGAGCCCCAAGCACTGCTGCTCGACGAACCGCTTGCCGCCGTCGATGCCTCGGGACGCCTCGAGCTGCGCCGCGCGCTGCGCGAGCACCTCTCCTCATTTGCCGGTGTGCGTCTGATCGTGACCCACGATCCCCTCGAGGCGGCGTCGCTCGCCGAGCGGGTCATCGTCCTCGAGGACGGTCGCGTCACCCAGGACGGGTCATTCGGCGAGGTGTCGGCGCGGCCTCGATCGGCATGGATCGCTCGGATGGCGGGGCTCAACCTGCTCCGCGGCGCGGTGTCGGACGGCACGATCCTCCTCGATGACGGCTCCCGTCTCACCGTGGCCACCGACATCCGGGGCCTGGCGCTGGCAACCATCCACCCTCGTGCCGTTGCCCTGTACCGCCGTGCCCCGGAGGGCAGCCCGCGCAACGTACTGCGCTGCAAGGTCGCCGGGGTCGACCCGGAAGGCGATCGCTGGCGAATCCGCCTCGACGGTCCGATTCCCATGGTCGCGGAAGTCACCCCGGCAGCCGCCGCGGACCTGCGGCTGGCCGACGGAGGCGAGGTCTTTGCGGTGGTGAAGGCGACCGAGATCGACGTCTATTCGCGGTGAGGCTGCGTGTGAGCCCGCCGCGGCTTGACCGCGATGCCGCGGACTCGTCACGCTGACTGCATGAGCGCGCCGGCCGATGCCGCGATGCCCGCATCGGTGGACGCGGTGGTCGACCTGCTGGCGGCGAACGACTACCTGTGCGACCGGCGGCTGGCAACGGCCATCCTCGTCGCGATGCGCATCAAAAAGCCGCTCTTCCTCGAAGGTGAAGCCGGTGTGGGCAAGACCGAGGCGGCGCGAGCGCTGGCCGCCGGTCTCGGTGCCCGCCTGATCCGGCTGCAGTGCTACGAGGGCATCGACCTTGCCCACGCCGCGTACGAGTGGAACTACGCGCGCCAGCTGCTGCACATCCGGCTCGTCGGCGAGCGCGAGGATCGCGCCCGTGCCGAGCAGGACGTTTTCGGGCCGGAGTTTCTGCTGCGGCGTCCGCTGCTCGACGCCATCGACAACCACGATCCCGTTGCGCCGGTACTGCTCATCGACGAGATCGACAGATCGGACGAGGAGTTCGAGGCCTTCCTCCTCGAGATCCTCGCCGACTACGCGATCAGCATCCCCGAGCTGGGGACCATCCACGCCACCCATCCGCCGCTGGTGATCCTCACCGGGAATCGCACACGTGAGGTCCATGACGCACTCAAGCGACGCTGCCTGTATCACTGGATCGACTACCCGGACCTCGAGCGTGAGGTCGCGATCGTGCGTGTTCGCGCTCCCGAGGTCTCCGAACGGCTGGGCCGTCAGGTTGCGGAGGTCACCCAGCGACTCCGTGGTCTCGATCTCTACAAAGTGCCAGGAGTGGCAGAAACGGTTGACTGGGCGCGCGCGCTCGCCGCTCTGGGGCACACCGATGCGACGCCCGCCGCGCTCCGGGAGACCATGGGTGCGGCGATCAAGCACCAGGAGGACCTCGAGCGCAGCGAGGAGGCGATCGCGGAGCACGCGGGGCTGTGATCGGTCACGCTCCGGATCCAGTCGAGAGCGTGACCCTCTTCGCGCGTCTGCTCCGCGACGCGGGCCTCACCACCGGTCCGCAGCGCGTCCGCGACGCGTGCGAGGCCCTGCTCGCGATCGATCTGGAGCGGCCGGACGAGGTCCGCTACGCGCTGGGCGCGGTGTTCGTGACCCGGCGCGAGGAGGGTCCCGTGTTCGACGCGGCGTTCGATCTCTTCTTCTCCCGGCCGGGCGGCGAGGGTAAGGCCGGCTCCATCCCGGGGCGCAGCCGTCCCCTGGCGCTGGATCCCAAGCAGGCACTCGCCTGGATGAACGCCCTCGGTCTGTCGTCGCCCAGCGTGGCCCGTGAGATCGAGGGACCGCCGGCCTCGAGCACCGGGTACAGCGCCGAGGAGTTGCTTCGCCGGCGCGACTTTCGCGAGATGAGCTGGGACGAGCTCGCGGCAGTGCGCCAGCTGCTCCGCCAGTCGCCGTGGCGAGTGGCGGAGCGACGGACCCGTCGTCTGCGCGCGGATCGTCGCGGCACCGTGGAGCTCCGCCGCACCATGCGAGCCGCAGCGCGCCAGGGGGGCGACGCGCATCGCCTTGCCCGCTCGAGAGCGCGGACCAAACGCCGGCCGATCGTGATCCTCTGCGACGTCAGCGGTTCGATGGATCGCTACTCGCGCCACCTGCTCGTGTTCGCGCACGCGATCGGCAGGCGCGAGCGCGTCGAGACCTTCGCGTTTTCGACACATCTGACCAGAATCACGCATCTGCTCCGTCACGGCGACATCGACTCGGCGCTCGACCACGTCGCGAGCCAGGTGCACGACATCGGCGGCGGGACGCGCATCGCCGACGCCCTGCACAGCTTCCAGCGCGACCACGCCCGCCGCGTGCTCGGCCACGGCGCCGTGGTCCTGATCATCAGCGACGGCTGGGATCGGGGTGACCCCGATCAGCTCGGTCGCGAGATGGCCCGTCTGCGCCGCAGCTGCCACCGGCTGATCTGGCTCAACCCGCTGCTCGGCAGCTCGGCATACCTGCCCGAGACGCGTGGGATGGCGGCGGCGCTCCCCCACTGCGACGACTTCCTGAGCGCGCACAGCGTCGAGGCGCTCGACGCACTCGGAAAGCTGCTTGCTCAGCTCCCGCGACGCGTCAGCCGTTCGCCTCGCGGCGCCGGCGCCGGGCTCGCCGAGCGCGACGGAACAGGACAAGACTGACCAGTCCCGCGAACGCCATCGCGATCGTCTGAGGCCGGACCTTGATCCGGCTGATGCGCTCCTTGGCCACGGCGCGGCCGAGCGCGAAGGCATCGATCGCGGCCGGTGCGGAGGCGGACGGCGACGGGGTGAATCCGGAACCGGAGGCTGCCGGCGCTGGATTGGATCCGGCGGCGGAGGCGGACGAAGAGGCGCTCGATCCCGCGCTCGATCCCGCCGCGGAGTCAGTGGCGGCCGGCGTCGCGCCGGGCGCCGGCGCCTCGAGCTTCGACTGGATGCACTCGGCAGCCTGTCCGACCAGGTGACGTGAAACGTCCTCCATGATGCCGCGACCGAATTGAGCGACCCGCCCGACGACGGTGAAGTCGGTGGTGAGTGTCACCTTCGAGCTCTCGCCGTCGGCGGCGACCGCCATGATCGTCGTGGCCTGGGCGGTGCCGGAGCCGGTGGTCTCGCGCCCTTCCGCCTCCAGTGTCGCCGTGCGCGTCTCGGCGTCGCGCGAGGTGATCCGGGCGGTGCCGTTGTAGTTCACCGTCACCGGTCCGACCTTGATCTTGACCTTGCCCTTGAATGTGTTGGGGTCAACCACCTCGGAGAGCTCGGCGCCGGGAACGCAGCTCACGACGTTGTTGACATCGAGCAGAAACTCGTACACGCGATCGGGCGCCGCCTTGACGGCGAAGGAGTTCTCGATTTGCATTCCCCGAATTGTGCGCCGCACGCGTGCGCGTCGGCTTGTGGCATTCGGCGGTGGAGGTGGATACTCATGTCATGCGAGATCTGCTTCCGACGCTCGACGAATGGAGCCGGAGTGACCCGCTGGTTGCGATCGCGACCGTCGTCGGCACCTCCGGTTCGACCCCCCGGCCGATGGGCGCTCGCCTCCTGGTGAGCCGCGACGGTCGCATGGCCGGCTCGGTGAGTGGCGGCTGCCTCGAATCCGCGGTGGTGCTCGAGGCTCAGGCGACGATCGCCGGCGATGCCCCACCGCGCCTCCTCCACTACGGGATCAGCGACGAGATGGGCTGGTCGGTCGGCCTGTCCTGCGGCGGCGAGGTTGACATCTTCGTCGAGACGCTGGAGGGCGACGGGTCGGATCCGGTGCTCGAGGAGGTCCGGCGGGCGATCGAGACCTCGCGACCGGTCGCGTTGCTGACCGCCCTCGACGGTGAGCACGCCGGCAAGCGAGCAGCGGCGACCGCCGACGGCGGCCTGGTCGGCAGCCTCGGTGGCTCGTCGACGGTGACCGCGGCGGTTGCCGCCGCGCGCCCGCGGATCGCGTCCGGCCTCCCCGGGGTCGAGGAGATCTCGGGCATGCGCGTGTTCGTCGATCCGATCGTTCCCTCCCCGCAGCTGGTGGTCATCGGGGCGGTGCACATCGCCATCGTGCTCACCACCATGGCGCGCGCCGCCGGCTTCACGGTCTCGGTGGTCGACCCCCGCGCGGCCTTCAACAATCTCGAGCGCATTCCCGACGCCGACCGCCTCGTGACCGCATGGCCGGATGAGGCGTTGGCCCGCTTCGATCTCGGACCTCGTGACGCGGCGGTGTGCCTCGCCCACGATCCGAAATTCGAGGACCCGGCGCTCACGGCGCTGCTCCGAACCGAGACCGGATACATCGGCGCGATCGGCAGCCGCGGAACACACGCCAAGCGGGTGGCGCGGCTTCGCGAGGCGGGATTCAGCGATGCAGACATCGCGCGCATCCACAGCCCGGTCGGGCTCAACCTCGGAGCGGCGACGCCCGAGGAGATCGCCATCGCCATCCTCGCGGAGATCGTGGCGGTGCGGCGCGGCCGCAACGCGGGATCGCTGTCCGCGGTCCCCGCAGCGCCGGTCGGGTGAGACTGGAGGTCCTTCCCGGCTCCGCGGTCGACGGCCCTCCGGCGCGGTGGGCTGGGGCCGTCCTCTGCCGCGACGTGCTCGACGGCAGCGCCCACCCGGTGCTGAACAAGGGAGCCGTGCTCTCCTCCGGCGACGCGCAGGCCCTGCGCGACGCCCACCCTGATGATCTGCACGTGCTCTGGCTCGACGAGGGCGACGTCGGCGAGGACGCGGCCGCGATACGCATCGCCGCCGCCGTCGCGGGACCCGGGACGGCGGCCCGGGCGCCCGTCGAGTCCCAGGCGCGGTTGGTCGCGGCGTGGCGCGGGACCGTGGAAGTGGACGTCGAGGCGCTCGCAGCCGTGAACGGTGTCGACGGCGTGACCGTCTTCACCGTGCCCGACGGCCTGCACGTGGACGCCGGCAGAACGCTGGCGGGGGTGAAGATCACCCCGCTCGCCATCGACGAACGGTCGCTCAAGCAGGCGGAGCGCGCGACGCTCTCGACAGCCGGTGAGGCCGGGATCCTCCGCGTCCGCCCGTTCCTCCCGCTGCGGGTGGCGGCGATCGTGCGCCAGCGGCTGACCGACGACGCCCGCGCTCGGTTCGAACGATCGCTCGGGATGCGCAGCGCATGGTTCGGCGGCACCACCCAACCCGCGAGGTACATCGGTGACGACCCCGACGAGGTGCGCCAGGCGCTTGTCGATGCCGCCGGCTCGGCGGACATCGTCCTCGCCGTCGGCGTGGCCTCCGTCGACCCGCTGGACGTGACCTGGCAGAGCCTGCTCGCCGCCGGGGCGACATCGATCCGGCGTGGCCTGCCGATGCATCCGGGGAGCAGCTACTGGATCGCCGAGCTGCTCGGCCGGACCGTCATCGGGGTGGCCTCATGCGGAATGTTCTCCCGCCGGAGCGCGCTCGATCTGCTCATCGCCCGGCTCCACGCCGGTCTGCCCCTGGATGCCGGGTACCTGGCGTCGCTCGGTCACGGCGGCCTGCTCGGCAGGGAGGCCGCGTGGCGGATCCCTCCTTACGAGATCGCCCTCGCTGACGATTCCGACGAGGACTGAGCCACCGCAGAACGTCCCCGGAAGTCGTAGGCGACCCGGCCGTCCTTGATCACCAGGCGGATGTGGCGCGGGTCTGCGAGGCTGTCGATGCCGGCGAGCGGATCACCGCGGACCGCGACCACGTCGGCGAGCCTGCCGGCCTCGAGCACGCCGAGGTCGCGGCGGCGGAGCAGTTCCGCCGGCACGCTCGTCGAGGCCACGATCGCCTGCATCGGGGTCATGCCACAGCGGACCATCTCGCCGACTTCGCGGAGGTTTCTTCCGTGCGGGCCGACCGCCGCGTCGGTTCCCATCGCGACCTTGACGCCCGCGGCAATCGCCGCGGACACCGCTGCGCGATGGAGCGCTCCGATCCGCTCGGCCTTCGCGATCATCTCCGGAGGCAGCCCGCCACCGCCCTCCTTCGCGCCGGCGATCACATCCCCGGGTGCGACCAGTGTCGGGACGAGGTACGCGGCTTTCTCCTTCATGAGCGCGATGCCCTCCTCGTCGAGCAGACATCCGTGCTCGATACTGGTGACGCCGGCGAGGAGCGCGTTGCGAATGCCCGCCGCGGACATGGCGTGCGCCATGACCCGCTTGCCTACCACCGCGGCCTCCTCGACCGCCACGCGGATTTCCTCGACCGAGAACTGCGCGTGTTCGGGCAGATCCCCGGGGCTCAGCACGCCGCCGCTGGTGCACAGCTTGATCCAGTCGGCACCCGCCTGGAGGACCTCGCGGACCTTGCGTCGCATCCCGTCGACGCCGTCGACCACGCCATGGGGCACATCGACGTTCGCCGTGAGCCCGACCCGTGCGCCGCACGGCATGAGGTCGTCACCGTGGCCGCCGGTCTGGCTGAGCAGGCTGACCGCAAGTTCCATGCGGGGGGCCGGGAAATACCCGGCCTCGGCGGCCAGGCGGACTCCGACCGGGGTGTGGCCCGCATCGCGGACGCTGGTCACGCCGGCGGCGAGGGTCCGAGCGCAGTTGGGGACCGAGTTCAGCAGGCCCAGCGACGGTGGCGTCATGAGAATGCTCACCAGATTGGTGCCCGCGGCAGCGAGGTGGACGTGCATGTCCATGAACCCGGGAAGCAGCGTGAGATCGTCGTCCTCGAGCACCTCCGCGCCGGCGGGGATGGTCAGCGACGAACGGGCCCCTGCCGCGGTGATCCGCCGGTTCTCGATGACGACCGCGGCGCGCTCCACCGGGTCGCGCCCGATTCCGTCGATGAGTCGCTCGGCGACGATGACGAGTGCTGGCAACTCACCTACCTCCGGGATCGCGAACTGGACCGACCGAGGCTACCAGAGCGTCAGACAGGGTCCGCGGCGAGCCGCTCGTAGTCGTCGCGGGTGTCGATGTCAATCGGATGGCCGCCGGGGCGATCAGCCGCGAGCGCAGCCACGAGCTCCGGGTGCGCCCGCACCAGCGCCCGGCAGCCGACGTCTCCCTCGAGCGCGTCGATGTCGCCCCAGAGCTCGCGAGCGAGCACCACCGGCGGATGCAGCAACCCGTCGAAGCTGAGCGCCGCCGAGGGCAGCCCGGAGGCCGCCTGAGCCTCGAGGAGGCGGTCGACGAGCTCGGCGCTGACATCCGGTTGATCGCCCAGGATGACGACGGCCCGCGACACGTCGGCGCTCAGGCCGGCGATTCCGGCCCGCAGCGAGGTGCTCATCCCCTCGGCATGCCGGGGATTGAGGATCACCCGCGCACGCCCGAACCGGACCGACTGCCGGATCTCATCGGCGTGCGCTCCGAGGACAACCATGACCTCGTCGAGCCGGGAGTCGCATGCCGCGGCAAGGGCCGCTTCGAGGAGCGGCCTGCCGTGCAGGCGCAGCAACTGCTTCGGCTCCCCCATCCGTCGCGAAGCCCCGGCAGCGAGGACCACCCCCGCCGACTTCGAAGCGGTCACTCAGCCGGCAGTCGCGCGCAGGAACCGTGCCGGGTCTGCGACGAACTGCTCTCGGCATGCCGAGCAGCAGAAGAAGTACGTCTGCTCCTCGTGGGTCGCCTGGTGCGCGGCATCCGCGGTGTCGACGGTCATGCCGCACACCGGGTCGACGGCGAACCCGGCCAGCGCGGCAGGCGCGGGAACAGGGTTCGCGGTCATGCGCTCGTGTCGGAGCGCGACGACCTCGGCGAGCGCGTGGAGCGCGATCTCCTCCTGCGCCCCGGCACGCCGTTCCCCGGCCGGGGCGCGCACCCTGGCCAGCTGCGCATCGGGCACGCCGCGCCCGCGCAGCGTGGCCACCACCGCGGCGGAGCGGCGCACGCTCGCCACCAGCGCGATGTCCGCGGCCGTCAGGCTCAATGCGGCCTCCAGGGCGTCATCGTCATAGTGACCCATGGTCGCGATCACGACCCAGCAGTCCTTCTCCTGAGCGAGCAGGCTGAGGTCGAGGGTGCCGAGCACCCGGTCCGCCCCCGGAAAGTCCGCGGCGTGTGCCCCGGGATGGACGGCGCAGGTGCGAAAGCCGACCACACGACCGAGCTCGATGAGCGTCCGGGCGGCGGGGCTCCCGCCGATCACGGCGAGGAGCGGCCTCGGGAGGTGCGGGTCGATGAAGATGTCGAGCGTCCCGCCGCTCGGGCAGGTCGTCGCGACGGTCAGCTCACCACCCTCCCGTGTCTCGAGCGCCTCGACGTCCGGCCGGATGCGAACCATCCGCGGCAACCCGTCGCTCATGGATACGAGCGCCTCGCGGCGCACCAGCGCGTCGGAGCAGCTGCCGCCGATCCACCCGTGCAGCTCGCCGTCGTCGGTGATCACCGCCTTGTCGCCGGGATGTGCCGACGTCGGCGACTCGGTGCGCACCACGGTTGCGAGTGCGCACGGACGCCCCGACGCGGCGTTCTCGGCGAGCAGAGTCAGGAGGCCGTCGTCTATTCGGTCACCCGCTTGCTGCGCAGCGCGGCCCACACCTTGTCGGAGGTGACCGGCATGTCGATGTTGGTGATACCGAGGTGTGAGAGCGCGTCGATGACGGCGTTGACGTACGCGGCCGGCGACCCGACGGTTGCCGACTCGCCCACGCCCTTGGCGCCGATCGGATGGTGCGGCGACGGTGTGACCGTCTCGCCCAGCTCGAATCGGGGCGTTTCCCAGGCGGTCGTCTATTCGGTCACCCCCTTGCTGCGGAGCGCGGCCCACACCTTGTCGGACGTCACCGGCATGTCGATGTTGGTGATGCCGAGGTGCGACAGCGCGTCGATGACCGCGTTGACGTAGGCGGCGGGCGACCCGACGG
>JBAPWO010000004.1:0-3205 GCA_049283735.1 Candidatus Dormiibacterota bacterium | reverse complement strand
GTGGCGTCGCTCGACGTCGAGCGCCTGCAATCTCGCGCTCGAGCCCGCGTGCCGTGGCCGTAGGGGAGAAGACTGCCCGCAAATCACGTCGCCGGGCGACCGACCTCGACGCTTAGTCGCCTGAGGTCCGACCAGGCACTCTCCCTGGGCCAGGCTCCCTCGGGTAGGGACCGGCTACCGCCGACCCTCCCGAAGCGGAGAAGCGACTTTCGAGTGCTGTCTGGTAGCGGACGCAGTGTCCACCGGTGAGCGCTGACGTCGCGCTCTGGCGTCGGTACGGCGAGGGGACCCGCACGACGCGCGAACGATGAGCTCAGTCTCGACTCGCGCCAAAACCGGCTGCGGTGTTGCCCTTCCGGCTATGCGGTCCAGTAGCATCTCAATCGCGATGGTGCCGAGTCGCTCGATCGGTCGGCTGATTACCGTGAGGGGGGGATGCGCAAACCGCGTGAACTCGCTGTCATCGAAACCAACCACCGAGAGGTCCCTTGGGATAGAGACGCCAAGTTCATAGATGGCTTGCATCAATCCCACTGTCATCCGCCCGTTGGAGCTGATGATGGCGGATGGGGGCTTCGGCTGGTTCAGCATTTCGATCGTCGCAGCTCGTGCGCGATCCGTGCGAAACTCGGCGTCTACAATCGAACACTTCCTCCGACTCAGCCCGAGCTCAGCCGCAGTCGCCACGAACCCAGCGCGCCGCTCGCGCCCGGATCGAACCTTGAGGAATCCAGCAAGGAATCCGATCCTTTCGTGCCCCAACTCGACAAGATACCGCGTCGCCGCGGCCATCCCTTCGCGGTCGTCCACGAGCACGGCGTCGACCTCCGCGGGCCCGGACTCTCGGTCCAGTAGCACCACTGGAATGCGAGCCTCCAAAAGCGTGCCTAGAGTGGCGCCGGACTCGTCGGCCGTCGAGACCATCACTCCCTCGACACGCCGCTGGGCCAGGAGACGAACATAGCGCTCTTCCTGGCTGGCGAGACCGTCGCTGTTGGCAAGTATTAGCGCGTAACCATTTTGATCGGCCGCGAGCTGGGCAGCTTTATAGATTGCAGCGAACATCGGGTTTGTTATGTCGCTCACGATGCATCCCAGAAGCGAGGAACGTCGACTCCTGAGGGCCTTTCCGACTGAATCGGGATAGTATCCGAGCTGCTTGGCTGCCTTTAGCACGCGGACTCGCAATTCAGGGTGGACGCTCATACTCCCGTTCAACACACGAGATACGGTGGCAAGCGACGTCTCGCTCTCACGGGCGACATCCCGGATAGTCACGGGCATGGCGGGAAGTGTAGCAATCGTCCTTGAACGTGCCGATAGCTTCAGGCCGGGAGGCGCTGTTATCTGCCCGACGCTCGCACAGCCTGTCTCACTTTCTCGACGACGGCATCCTCGTTTGGGAGCGCATACCGCCGCAAAGGCCCGCTCGGAATCGGCACAGCTGCCGCACCGACCCGACCCACAGGCGCAACCAGAGCATCTAGGGCCTGCTCGGCAACGGTGGCGACCACCTCGGAGCCGAACCCTGCGGTGATCCAACCCTCATGAGCGATCACCAAGCCGCCGGTCTTGCGCACTGAGGTGAGGACCATTTCGTCGTCCCAGGGTCGGAGAGATCGCAGATCTACGACTTCGATTCGAATCCCGTCCAGAGCGAGTGTCTGCGCGGCGCGGAGCGCGACCGGAACCATTGACCCAATCGCAACAACTGTAACCTGGTCACCCGGTTGAGCGAGCCGAGCCGTCCCGATTGGCACGGTGTACAAGGCAGACGAGACCACCTCCCGCGCCGCGTGGGACAGAGACATCGGCTCGATAAAGAGGACCGGATTGTCATCGCGAATCGCGGACACCATCAGGCCTTTAGCGTCAGCGGGGGTAGCTGGCATTACGACCTTCAATCCCGGCACGTGAGCAAACCACGCCGAATAGTCCTGTGGATGTCCGCCATAGGGTCCATTTCCAACACGCGTCCTTATCACGACTGGTACCCGCGCTTTGCCACCGGTCATATAGTGGATGTTGGGTGCCTGATTGATAAGTTGGTTCATAGCCGCTGGCAGGAACTCTCCGAAGGAGATATCGACAATCGGACGCATCCCAAACAGCGCCGCGCCGATGGCCGTTCCCACCATCGCCGATTCGGAAATCGGGGTCTCCATGATGCGATCTGGGCCGAACTCAGCAAACAAGCCCCGAGCGCTCTGCATGGCGCCTTGGAAGGCGCCAATATCCTGGCCGATCATGAAGATCCGAGCGTCTGCACGCATCTCCTGCGCGATCGCCTCTATGACCGCCTCCATGTGCGTGAGGCGGCGAGAACCGGACTCAGGCATGCGGGGTCATGCGTAGACCTCGTTTAGTCCCAAATCGGCCACAGAAGCGTCGGGAAGCGCCTGTGAGCGCTCAATTGCTTCCGCGACCGCGAGCTGCGCAGCCGTCCTTATCTGCTCCAACTCATCCGCGGCAGCAGCGCCTCGACCCACCAGGCGATCGCCTAGCAACTCAAGCGGATCCACCGGCTCAGAACGCATGTCGTCGTGACGGTAAGACTCATCGTCACCTCCCCAGTGGCCTCTGATCCGGGTGGTGACTGCCTCGACAAGTGTTGGGCCCCCGCCAGCCCTGGCGGTAGCGACAGCCTCGGCTATCGCAGCTCGCACCGCGCAGATATCCTGTCCATCGACGGAGGCTCCAGGGATACCGTAACCAGACGAACGTGCGGCAACAGGAGCCCGCAGGTAATCGCGGGCTCGTTGGGAAATCGCCCAACCATTGTTCTGGCATACATATACTATCGGCAGCCGCCATGTGGCGGCGAGGTTCACGTTCTCATGGAAATCGCCGCGATTCGAGGTGCCGTCACCGAATGTGCAAACGCAGACACCTCCGCTCGTGGATTGCTTCAGGGCGAGGGCAGCCCCGGTCGCTACTCCAAGACTGCTGCCAAGGTCGCCGGCTACCCAGGGGACTACTCCTCGTTCGAAGGGCCCGGTGAATGGCACCGAACGCCCTTTGTTGTAACCAGCGGGCTTGCCGAGTGCTTGCGCCACCAAACGCCACAGTTCAGCGCCTCGCATCAGGTAAACCACGAACGGACCTCGATAGTGCGGCGCGCATATGTCATGCGGCATGAGATCGACGAAACTCCCGACAATCGCCGCCTCTTCACCCTCTGCGGGAAACCAGCGCGGATTGAGTT
>JBAPWO010000003.1:0-7839 GCA_049283735.1 Candidatus Dormiibacterota bacterium | reverse complement strand
GAGGATGCCGAGTGGCTCCGGGAACTGACCAAGCGCAGCGTCAGCGGGAGCTGAGCAAGCAGGCGCTCGAGCAGAGCGCCGGCCGGCTGGAGCAGAAGGTGCGTGCCGAGCTCGACTGGAAGGCCCGCCTGCGCCGCGATGCGCCGCGGTACGCGGCAATCGCCGGGGCGGCGATCGTGCTGGTCGGGACGATCGTGTTCGTCCGGTCGCGGTTGCGCGGCGATGCGCCCGAGGAGGAGGAGTCGGCGCTGGTGACGCTCGACGACCTCGGGGCCGAACTGCACGCACTGCGCAAGGAGATCAAGAAGGGGGGCGACAAGACCCCCATCTGGCAGAAGGTCGTGCTTCGCGGGGTGTCGGCCGCCGGCTCGGCGGGCGGCGCCTACGCCGCCAAGCGGCTGGTCGAGCGGCAGGAATCTAGGGCCGGGGCCGAACCGCGATCGTGATCCGGCCGATGGCGCAGAGCGCGCCGTCGTCGTTGGTTATCTCCACGTCCCAGATCCAGGTCGTGCGCCCGCGATGACGCGGCCTGGCGTCGGCGTGGATCGTCCCGGTGGTGATGGGGCGGAGGAAGCTCATGTTGTTGGACATACCGACCGAGATGTTGCCGGCGTCCTTCACGCCCAGGTAGGTGCCGACCGAGGTGATGGTCTCGCCCATCGCGCAGAAGACGCCGCCGTGGACAATGCCGAAGGGTTGGAGGACCTTGGGGGTCACGGGGCACGTGGCGGTCATGTGCTCGGGAGTGGTCTCGCCGAACTCGAGCCCGTAGAGGGCATCGAAGACCATGCTCTGGCCGGGATCGAGGCTCGCCATCTGGCGGGCAAGTGTCGCACGACCCCCAGCGGGGATCGCCGTCAGCGCTTGACGAGCAGCTCGGTCAGCGCGCCTTCGTGCGAGGAGAGGATGGAGTGGAGCTCGAGCATCTCGTCACCGGTGATCGGGTCGGCGACGTCCGGGAAGCCCTCATCGATGGCGGGGACCTTGTTCTCCTCGGCCTCGGTCTGGAAGATGATCTGGAGGAGGTTCTCGTCGTTGCAGGACGCGCATGTGACGCGGACCAGTGCCCGATTGCCCTGCTGTGCAAGAACGTTGATCCCGCAATCGGCCATGTTCTCGCCGCAGGCGGAGCAGCGATAGCGCCGGGCCTGGAAGCGGAGCAACTCGAGCAAGTCCATTGCTCTTCAGTATATGCCGCGTGTCGGGGCGGCAAACAGGGGCCCTGGGAGGCGTCCGGTACACTCGACGGCCTCCGCTGGGGAGTGGCCAAGTGGTAAGGCAGCTGATTCTGGATCAGCCAATCGGAGGTTCGAATCCTCCCTCCCCAGTTCAATCACCTATTCGAACCGGCGCGGCGAACACGATGACTGGCTAGCATCCACGCAGATGAAGGGTTACGTGACCTCGTGCTACTGGACCAGCGGGTTGTGCGCTCGCAGTCCCAGCCGTCCGGCATGGAGGTACACGTCCTGCGGTGACTGAACGGCTCGACCGCCGGTTGGTGGCGGTGATGTTCACCGATGTGGTCGGGTACACCGCTTTGATGCAGCACGATGAGCAAGTGGCGGTCGACACTCGCGACCGCTACATGAGCGCCGTACAGCGGCATCACGACGCCTTCCAGGGCACGATCGTCCAGCGACTCGGCGACGGCACGATGAGCATGTTCCCGAGCGCTCTGGATGCGGTGCTGGCCGCAGTCGGATTACAGACAGAACTGAATTCAAGCGGCATCGCAGCTCGCATCGGCATCCATGTCGGCGACGTGGTCGTCGAGCGCGAGCGTCTCACCGGCGACGCGGTGAACATCGCTGCTCGGATCGAATCGTTCGCGGTGCCAGGTGGCGTGATGCTGTCCGACTCGGCGTCCGAGCAGGTCAAGAATCGGGGCGACGTGAACGTGGTGTCGATGGGGCGGTTCCGACTCAAGAATGTCGGTCGTCCCTTCGAGATCTTCGCTGTGGCGGCGGATGGGATCGTCGTGCCGGACGCACACGCGCTCGAGGGCAAGGGCGACCGGTACGCGGGCCAGCCGAGCAATCTGCCCGAGGCAATCACGCGGATCATCGGGCGCGGGGCGGACCTTGCATCGCTCATCGAGCTGGTGCGCAAGCATCGGGTGGTCACGATCACCGGTCCTGGCGGCGTTGGCAAGACCCGGATGCTGATCGAGCTCGGGCGCCAGCTCGCCTCGGAGTTCCTGGAGGGGATTGCCTTCGTCACCTTCGCCGACGTCGCAGAGCCTGAGTCCGTCGTACCCGCACTCGCGGATGCCCTGGACGTGAAGGAGGCCGAAGGACGCACCTTGATCGACGGCGTCGTGGCGCTGATCGGCGACACGACGCCGCTGCTGCTGCTCGACAACATGGAGCAGGTCGTGGCCGCGGCTCCGCACCTGGCAGAGCTGGTCGAGCGCTGTCCCGGTCTTCGCATCGTCACAACGAGCAGAACACCGCTTCGGATCGCCGCCGAGCGTGACTACACGCTCGCGCCCCTGGCCGTCCCATCGGTCTCCGACTCAACATCGACGGAATCGCTGCTGGCATGTGCGGCCGTCGCCCTGTTCGTCGAGCGGGCTCAGACGGTTCGCGGCTCGTTCGAGCTGACAACTGCAAACGCAGAGGCCGTCGTCGCCATCTGCCGACGCCTCGATGGGCTCCCGTTGGCGCTCGAGCTTGCGGCCGCGCGGCTGCGGCTGCTCGGTCCGGAGGCATTGCTCGAGCGGCTGAACCATGCACTCGAGGTGCTCACGTCGGGGACGCGCGACGCTCCGCGCCGGCAGCAGACGCTGCGCGCCACCATCGAGTGGAGCCACTCGCTGTTGAGCGAGTCCGAGCAGCGTCTGTTCCGGCGCATGGCCGTGTTCCTCGGCGGGGGCACGGTCGGCGACCTGGAAGCGGTCTGCGCTGATCCGGAGCAGAGCATCCTCGACGACGTCGAGTCGCTCGTCGACAAAGCGCTCGTGCAGATTGATAGCCAGGATGAACGACTTCGGATGCTGCAGACGATCCATGAGTACGCCCGCGAGCGATTGGAGCAGTCGGGCGAGAGCGACACGCTGGCGCTGAGGCACGCACGACGATATGCCGAGCGAACGCACGAGATCCGCATCGGGGTGGAGGGTCGCGATCAGGTTCGTTCCGTCGAGCGCGGCATCGGCGACGACGTGAACATCGTGGCTGCGCTCGACACCCTGCTCGCCGCAGCGCGGAACCACGACGCTGCCGCATGTGAGTCGGGGCTTCGAATGTGCGGCGACCTGTTTCTGTATTGGCACATACGTGGCAAGAACCTCACCGCCCGCGAGTATGCGCAGTCGTTCCTCGATGCCGACTCGATTGAGGCTCCGGATGCGGGGCGGGCCGGCGCCCTGCTCACAGCCGGGCTTGCGTCCTGGACGCTGGGTCAGTTCGAGCGGTCAAACGATGAACTGCTCAGGGCATACACCGTCGGCGAGGAGGCGAACGCGACTCGCGAGGTGTGCTGCGCGGCATGGATGGCGGGGCTTGCACAGATCGGGTTCGACCTCGACGCCGGCTTCGCATGGGCGAGCACGTGCATTGAACGCAGCCGAGCCACCGGCTTCTCTTGGGGCGAGGGCATGGGGTTGACCGTCGAGGGCATCCTCCACAGCGTGGCGGGTGACGTCGACGCCGCACATGCGAGGTACCTGGAGGCGCTCGAGATCCAGAGCCGGATCGGGGATCAGGAGGGGTCCGGTCTGTCGCTCGGCGGCCTCGCCCAGCTGGCATCGATCCGCGGCGATCTCGTCGATGCGCTGGCGCTCTACCGCCAATCCCTCTCGGCGTTCGAGGCCATCGGGGACCGTGCCGAGGAGGCGCGGATCCTCTCCGAGATGGCATGGGCGCATCTGCAGCACGGCGACACCGAGCTAGCGCGCGCGTTCTTCTTCGACTCCGTGCGTGCGTATACGGATATCGCCAGCGTGCGTGGGGTCGGGCTCTCACTGGTGGGGCTGGCGGCAACGGAAGCCGTCGAACACCGGCCGTATGACGCCGTGCGAATCGCCGCCGCCGCGGAGGTCTACGCCCAGCAGGAAGGCATCGTCAACGTCTATTCGGACGAGACGCCTGGACAGCAATTCGTCGAGGAGGCGCGCTCGGCACTGCCGGCCGATCAGCTCGACCGTGCGACGCGGGAGGGACGCAAGCTCACCATCAAGGAGGCGCTCGACCTCGCCCGAGCTGCCGAACCGGTCTCGGCGAAGTCAACCGGCGCCCGCTGACACGTTGCGGGCGAATCCGCTCATTGAGGAGCGCGTCCCTCAAGTCATCTAGACGCGATCGTGTCGTTTGGTAGTTCGAATACCGGAGAGCCTTCCCAGTTCAATCACTCTATTCGAAGCAGCGGGACGGGCATGGTAACCGGCTAGCATCCGCGCTGATGGAAGGTCAGGTGACCTCATGCTATTGACCGTAGCTGCCGGCGACGACCAAACGCCGCCGGCGGCGTACGACGCGCGCGAGCACTACACCAAGTACGAATACCGCATCCGGATGCGGGACGGCGTGCGGCTTTTCACGTCCGTCCTCGTGCCCAAGGATGCGTCGACCACGCACCCGTTCATGCTCGACCGCACCCCCTTCAGCATGAGCCCTTACGGGCCCGACGAATACCTCACGGCGTCGCTTCAGACGCAGGCGTTCCTGAAAGCAGGCTACATCTGGGTGCGACAGGACGTGCGCGGCCGCGGCCTGTCGGAGGGCGAGTTCACGCACGTGACCCCACATCGCGCGCAGAAGACGCCTACGGACGTCGACGAGAGTACGGACACGTACGACAGCGTCGAGTGGTTGCTGCGGAATGTCGCCAACCACAATGGCCGCGTCGGTATCTGGGGCATCTCCTACGACGGATTCTTCGCGATCGCGGGGATCATCGATACCCACCCGGCGATCAAGGCGGCGTCGCCGCAGGCACCTGTCGCGGACCTGTTCCTCGACGACGACTGGTATCACAACGGGGCGTTCCAGCTCGCGAAGAACTTCGAGGGGGGAACCGGCTTCAAGCCGGAGGCGGGTGCGCCGCCCCGCGTTGACGGTTCCGTTCGACTATGGCACTAGTGACGGCTACCAGTTCTTCCTCGAGCTTGGAACGCTGGCGAGTGTCACCGCGCGCCTCCCGGCTCCGAACCCGATGTGGGACGAGACCATCGCGCATCCCTTCTACGATGAGTACTGGCAGTCCCGCGCAATCTGGCGGCATCTGAAGCACATCCGCTGCGCCGTCCTGACGGTAGGCGGCTGGTTCGATGCCGAGGACTTGATGGGACCGCTGCGCGTGTATCGCGCGATCGGGGCGAACAATCCCGGCATCAGCAACGGCCTCGTCATGGGCCCATGGGTGCACGGCGGCTGGGCGCGCCACGACGGCCGGCGGCTGGGCAGCATCGACTTCGCTGCCGACACGGCGAGGTATTGCCGCGAAAACGTCGTGCTTCCGTTCTTCGAGTTCCATTTGAAAGACACGGGCGCAGCGATGCCTGCCGATGCGCACGTGTTCGAGACCGGCACCAACGTCTGGCGCCGGTACGCCGCGTGGCCCCCGTCGGAGGCGACGCCGCAGGTTCTCCACTTCCGCGAGGCCGGCGGCCTCGCCTTCGAGCCACCCACGGAGCCGGACGCGAGCGATTCCTGGGTAAGCGATCCCGCGAAACCCGTGCCTGTGGTGGGCTACACGGCGCCGACGATCCCCGATGAGTACATGGTGTCGGACCAACGTTTCGCGGCGACGCGACCCGACGTCCTCGTCTACGTGACGGAGCCGCTCGGGGCGAACCTCACCCTCGCCGGTCCCGTGTCACCCCGGCTGTTCGCGTCGACGACCGGGACGGACTCCGACTGGGTGGTGAAGCTGATCGACGTCTATCCGCCGGACCGGAGCGAGCCTCCTATCGGCGGTTCGGCGGGCGGTAATGACGTCGGTCCCCCGCCGGTCGTGAGGCTGGCCGGGTACCAGCAGCTTGTTCGCGGCTGGCCGCTGCGCGGAAAGTTCCGAAACAGCTTCGAACAGCCCGAGCCGTTCGAGCCGGGGATCGTCGAGGCGGTGAATTTCACTATGCCCGACGTCAATCACGTGTTCCGTCGGGGCCACCGCGTCATGGTGCAGGTGCAGAGCACCTGGTTTCCGGTCATGGATCGAAACCCGCAGACCTTCGTGGACATCCCAACCGCGAAGCCCGAGGATTTCAAGGCGGCGACGCAACGGCTTGTCCGCTCCCAGACGCAGCCGTCGGGCGTGCAGGTGTATGTGCTCCCGGTGGGAGGAAACGCGTCGGCGGCCCGAAGTTCGGAGGACTAGAGCGCTTGCGCCAGGGCGTTCCCAGGACTGGTGGTCAGGGTCGTTGTGCGGCGCCATCGGCTTCTATGACCCAGGCTTGGGCTCGTCCTCTCGATCGGGTGAGCAACACCTCGTCCCGCCCAACACGCTGCACTGGTTCCAGGCGGGGCCGGACGGCGCGATCGTCTCGGACTTTTCCACGCAGAGCCGTGACGATCTCGACCTCTTCACCGATCCGGACATCGCTCGGACCACCGTCGTCACCTCGAACTGGGTTTCGGCGGGCGGCGCAGGCCAGGACCCCGGCAGCAGCTGGCCATCGGTAGCGCCACGGTGTGGCCGTCCTGGAGTCCCTCGCGGCCGCGTCGTGTGGATCAGTCGATGGACAGGAGCGGAGTGCCCGGGTCAGGCCGCTTGCCAGAGTTCGGCACCCGCGTGGCGCAGGGGCTAGAGGTAGAGCCGAGAACTCCTCATTAGCCAGTCGCACTCTCCCCGAGCACGCTAAACCGACAACTCATGATCCGACAAGGGCCGACAGGTAGGGTCGCGTAGATGAGGTCGCTGGTGTCGCCCGACGACCGACTATCCGGGCTCTGGTCGTTACACGACTCTAGTCATCGTCAGACGACTGAGGAGGAGTTCAGCCGTGAGCCCTCGCGTGGCTAGGCGCCAGCGTCCTTCTGCGGAACCATCCAGATCTCGTCGACCAGCCTTGTTTGGGCCGTCGTATAACACGCTCTGTCCCCACGTAACCGGGTTGTGACACTGCGGTAGGCCAAATGCTCGTGGCGACCGTGTTGCACTGACTGCGCTGCCGCTCATGAACGCCACGCCTGCCCATTGATTCCCGTCCGGCCGACCTCGGCCCTCTTGTGCCTTTGCGCCCTGGCCGCGCTATCCGGCATGTCGGCACGGGCCGATGCCACACCGACTCCCGGCGCCAGTCCGAGCCCGAGCCCGACCTCCCTGCCAAGTCCTGAGGTCGTGAAGTTGCAGTCGAAGGCGCAAGCACTGGACCAGCGGATCATGGCGCTGCAGATGCAAGCCGCGCCGCTCGAGGCGCAGACCGTGCAGGCTGGGCAGCAGGCCGCCGCCGCGCAAACACAGCTGGGAACCGAGCAGGTGGAGCTGGCCGCTGCCAACTCGCAGCTCGCGACAACAACGGGACTCACGCTGGCGGCGCAGGCAACGCTGCAATCTGACCGCAGCCGCCTGGCCGCGCTGATCGTCGCGAGGTACATGCTCACTACCAACGGCACCGCACTCACCACGCTGCTTCAGAGCAAGACACTCTTGGACGCACTCGACACGATGGTGAGTTACCAGCAGGTGACCGACAACATGAACACCCTGGTGCTCGATGTGCGCGCCAACGTGGACCAACTTACGGAACTGCAGTCGCAGCAGCAGCAGGAGGAGCAGCAGATCGCCGCTCAGGCCGCCGCGGTGCAGACGCTCCAGGCGCAGGCGCTGCAGGATCAGGCTCGCTACCAGCAGCAGGCATCGCGGCTCACCGGCCACGCAGCGACCCTGATGCAC
>JBAPWO010000002.1:0-35488 GCA_049283735.1 Candidatus Dormiibacterota bacterium | reverse complement strand
CCAATTGTGGTCGGCGCCGACCCCGGTCTCTGGCACCATGGCGCAACGACTCTGTGACCGCTCGTCATACACGGGAGAACCCTTTCGGTGACAGCCATCGTCGTCGAGGGCCTGCGCAAGTCCTACGGCGCCGTCGAAGCGGTTCGCGGGATCAGTTTCACCGTGGAGGAGGGGGAGGTCTTCGGGCTCCTCGGCCCGAACGGTGCCGGCAAGACCACCACCATCGAGATCCTCGAGGGCTACCGCACCCGGGACGCTGGAACAGTGACGGTGCTCGGGATCGACCCGCACGGTGGCGGCAGGAGGCTCCACGAGCGCGTGGGGCTCGTACTCCAGGAGGCGGCCGTGCCGCCAATGCTATCGGTGACCGAGCTTGTCGAGCTCTATCGGGGCTACTACCCGGCGCCGCGCCCCGCCGCGGAGATCATCGAACTGGTCGGTCTTACCGAGAAGGCGGGCGAGCGGGTCCGGAAGCTCTCCGGTGGCCAGCAGCGCCGCCTCGACGTCGCTCTCGGGCTGGTGGGCGACCCGGAGCTGATCTTTCTGGACGAGCCGACCACCGGCTTCGACCCGTCGGCGCGCCGCGCCGCCTGGGAGGTCGTGCGCAACATGCGGACGCTCGGCAAGACCATCGTGTTGACCACTCATTACATGGACGAAGCCCAATACCTCGCCGATCGCATCTGCGTGATCGCCGAGGGGCGGGTGGTTGCTGAGGGCACGCCGGAAACCCTGCGCGCCGGAGCCGAGCAGCGGACCCAAATCCGATTCGAGCTCCCCGCCGGCGTCGTGGCGACGACCCTGCCGCTTGCGGCGCGGTTCGAGGACGGGATCGCGATCATCGAGACCGCGACTCCGACGCGGAGTCTCAACGACCTGACCACCTGGGCTGTCGCCCACGGGCTCGAGCTTCCCAACCTCGAGGTGACACGTCCGTCGCTCGAGGACGTGTACCTGGAGTTGACCAGGCATGAGTAGCGCCGGGATCGCGCTCCGTCAGGTCTCATTTGAGCAGAGGTCGTTCTGGCGCAACCCCGCGAGCGCTTTCTTCGCCTTCCTCGTCCCGATCCTCTTTCTGGTCGTGTTCGCCACGCTGTTCAAGGGGCAGCAGGTGCTGGTCGGCTCGACCAGGACGTCGTATGACGATTACTACATTCCCGCGCTGGTCGCGTTCGGGGTCATGGGCGCGTGTTTCACCAATATCTCGATCACGCTCTCGCTTCGGCGGGATAACGGCATCCTCAAGCGCCTGCGGGGGACGCCACTCCCGCCCTGGGCATTCATCGCGGGTGTGGTCGGCTCGTCGATCATCGTCAGCGTCGTGCTGGCGCTGCTGACCACGGTTTTCGGCATCCTGGTGTACGGCGTCCACGTTCCCCAGCACATCGGCGCCGCAGCCGCGTCGATCGGCGTCGGTGCGCTGGCATTCTGTGCGCTCGGGATGGCCATGACCATCGCGATTCCCAACGCTGAAGCCGCGCCGGCGATCGTCAACGGTGTGTTCCTGCCGATCGTGTTCATCTCTGGAACGTTCTTTCCCGTCCCGTCGTCGTCGGTCCTCGCGCAGATTGCCGAGTGGTTCCCGGTGCGCCACTTCATCAACGCGATGTTCACGGCGTTCGACCCTGCGCACCAGTCCGCGAGCGGGTTCAACGGAACCGACCTGCTGATCATGGCGGCGTGGGGCGTGGGTGCGGTGCTGCTCTCCGCCTTGCGATTCCGCTGGGAACCACGCAAGAGCTGAGCAGCAAAAGCCGCGCGTCAGGCGGTACCGGCTGCGGCTTCGTTCCGCGTCTGCACACCGGCGAGGACGAGCGCGTCCTCGAGCCTCGTCCCACCGTAGCGACCGCGCGCGACGACGATGTTGACGAGGTTGCCGACGCGCCACACGACGGTGATCTCGACGGCCTGGATGGCGCTCGACGTCGCGCGCACGACGCTGATCGCATGTGCCTCGTCTCCGAGCGGACCGGTTGACGTCGGTACCGCACCCGGAATCGCGTCGAGCTGGCGCAGGCTTGCGCCGTAGACGCTCGAGGCACCCCCTACCGCTGCGAACCGCTCGACGATTGATACGACGTCGATCGGCCCATTGCTGATGGCGAAATCGACCGCGCGCTGGTACTCGACGCGTGCCGCGGCTTGCAGGCCGCCCTTCGAGAGCGCAGACGCGAGCGAGGAATCGCCGGAGGCGAGCGTCGCTGCGTCGACGTGCGCCGCCGGGCTCGTCACCGTGAAATCCGGTGCGACCAGTTGATCGATGGTGATCAGGTCGTGGACTGGATCGGCGCTGGAAAGCGATGGCGAGGCGGTGCCGCACGCGACGAGCATGATCGCCGCCGCGCCACCGGCCAGGGTTCCAGCCCTCCACCCGCCGAAGGGGCGCACCCGGGCTACTCGTGTCGCAGCGCGCTGAGCACTGAGGTTCGCACCGCTCTGCGAGCTGGACCGATGGTGGCGACGACCGCGGCCAGTACCACGACGACGACGAGCACGATCACTGTTTCGACGGGAAAGATGAATCCCGGCGCGAAGGTGGGCGTGGTGCTCGCCTGCAGCATCGGCACCGCGATGAGACAGCCGGCGCCGACACCGATCAGGGTTGCGGCACCCGCGAGGAGACTCGCCTCGACGAGCACCCGTCGCATCGCCTGCCGGCTGCCGAGCCCGACCGCCCGCAGCAACGCGAGCTCTCGCGTCCCCTGGCGGACGTTGACGAGCAGCGTGTTCACCACCGCGAGCATGGCGATGATCACGGAGACGACAGCGACGGCGAGCAGGAGGCCGATCGAATGCTGCAATGCGTCGCGGGCGGCGCTCGCGATCACGCCCACCGGGACAGCTTGCATTCCATAGCTCGCGGCGGTGGCGGCGACGGTGGTCGCCGATCCACGTGTTGTGACCAGGAGATCATCGAACCCGCCCGCCGTCGCACCGAAGTACGTCCGGGCAAGGTCGTCGGCCATCACGAGGCTCTCGCCGCCGTCGCCCGACGGAAAGGAGTGACTGATCACGCCGACGATTGAGAAGTACACGATGCCCTTCTGGGTCTCGACCGGGAGTTGCAAGCCGACCGACCAGCCCGTGGCAGCGGCGAGCCCGGCCGGCTCGAGGAAGCTGGGACCGTTTTCGAGAGCGTTCAGAGCTGCTGTCCGGTCGCCTGAGACCACATCGAGCCCACCGAGCGAGGCGTAGGCGGCGGGGTCGATCGCCGCGACCCCTTCGGAGGCGCCCGCTACGGTCTCCGACAGGAAGCGGAGCGGCGTGGCCTGGGCGACTCCCGGGCTGCTGCCGATGGCGGCCTGCACCTGGTCGTTCTGGGTCACCGGGCTGGTCACGAGCACGTCACTCGCGAACAGGTGGGAGACCCAACTGTCGCTCTCGTTGAGCGCTCCGGCGCTCAACGCGCTGACGCCCACCGCGCTCGCCACGGCAATCGAGAGGCCGGCGACGGTCATCGCGGTCCGGTTCCGGGCTCGAATCAGATGAGCCGCACCTGGCTGCGCGCCGCTGGCCAGCGGTGAGATCGCCATCGCCATGAGCCGGATGACCAGCGGAGCGATCAGCGGCAGCGCGAGCACGAGACCGAGCAGGAGGGTGACGACGCCCAGGGCAACGAGTCCGCTCGCGCTGCTCAGGAAACAGAGGGCCGCGATGAGGAGCAGCACCGGGCCGGCCACCCGAGAGACGGTGCCGGCGCGCTGTCGCTCTTCGATCGGATGAGATCGCAGCGCGACGAGGATCGGAAGCCGGGCTGCGGCGAAGAGCGGCAGCAGTCCCCCGATCAGCGCAGCGCCGAGGCCGGCGGCGATCGCGGCCAGCACCTGGCCCGCCTGGGGCATCAGCGACGGGGAGGCGAGATCCGAGGGCGCCAGGCTGCTGTTGAAGATTGCCCCGAGCAGCAGTCCGGCTGCGATGCCGACCGGGACCCCGGCCGCGGCGACGGTTGCGACCTCAACCGCGAACAGCCGGAACACCTGCCGCGACGACGCCCCGGCGGCCCGCAGGAGGCCGATCTCGCGCCGCCGCTCGTATGCGGCCAGGGCTGCGCTGTTGGCGGTCACTCCCGCGCCAACGATGAGGCTGAGCAACGTGGCGAGCACGAGCAGGGGTTGGAGGTCCTGCAACGGAGCGGCGGCACCCGCGCGTGGATCGTAGGTGGTCACCGTCGAGCCGAGCCTGGCGTGCACCTCGCTTGAAACCGCCGCCACGGTCGCGCCGGGCCCGAAGCGCAGCGCCACCAGCGGGGTATGCAGACCGAGGGCGAACGGGCCGAACATCGCCGCGTCGTCGACGAAGACCGCATCGTGGGTGAAGGACGGCCCGCCGCTGGTGCCCGACGTGAAACCGACCACTCGAAACAGGTCGGGCCCGGTTTGGGTGACCAACTGGATCCTCTGCCCGATCTCGATCGGGGTGGAGAAGCCGCCGGTCAGGGCGGTGCTCAATCCCTCGTCGAGCGCCACCTCCGACGTGCTCCCGGGATGGGGGAGGCGCCCGGCCACCACCGACACCGTGCGCAGCGCCGCACTCGCGTCCTGGAGACCGACCAGGGTCACCGTGGTGCCCTCGAGGCTGCTCCCCGCCGGACCGGCGCTGACCTGCTTTTCATACAGCGGGACCGCCTGGACCACTCCAGGCAGCTCCGAGAGCGTGGTGATCTGTGCCGGGGCCAGTCCGGCGCCGGAGTCGACCCGGACGTCGAGCGATGAGGCGCCTGCCTGTTGCAGCCTGGCCTCGCCCGCTTGCACGGTGAGGCCCTGGATCGCGATCTGGACCGCGAGCACGACGGCGATGCCGAGGGCTACCGCGCCGGCGGTGAGCGCGCTCCGCAGCGGACGCGCGCGGATGGCGCGCACCGCCAGCAGCCAGAGGTCGCTCATAGACCCAGCTTGGCGAGCCTTGCGACCAGGAGCGACGGGTCCGGTATCGCATCCGGAGCCTGTCCGGCATGGCTCAGGGGGACGTCGTCGATCACCTCACCGTCGCGCATGATCAGGACGCGGTCGGCGTAGGCGGCGACCCGCGCGTCATGGGTGACAAGGACGGCCGTCTGGTGTTCCTGGCGGCAGAGCCGAGTCAGCAGGGCCATCACCTCGTGGCCGCTCGTCCAATCAAGATTCCCGGTCGGCTCGTCCGCGAGCAGGAGAGACGGCGAGGCGGCGAGGGCGCGGGCCAGCGCGACCCGCTGCTGCTCGCCGCCGGAGATCTCCTCAGGTCCGTGGCCCTGGAGCCCATGGAGATTGAGCTGATTCATGACCGCGTTGACGCGATCTCCGATCACCTGGCGGGAGAGCTTCTCCTGGTGCCGGCTGGGCGCCTCGTTGCGGAGGCGGAGCGGCAGCGCAACGTTCTCTGCCGCCGTGAGTGTGGGGAGGAGGTTGAAGAACTGGAAGACGACGCCGACGTGGTCGCGCCTGAACGCCGAGCGCTCCTCGTCTTCGAGGTCGTAGATGTCGATGCCCTGGATCGTGACCGACCCCTGGTCGGGCGGCTCCAACCCGCCGAGCATGTGCAGGAGCGTGCTCTTGCCGCACCCGCTCGGGCCCATGATGGCGACGAAGTCGCCCGCCTCGACGGTCAGCGAGACGCCGCGAATCGCCTCACGCGGCGGCCGGCTCACCCGGTAGATCTTGTGGAGGCCCGTGGCGACGACGATGCTGCCATCGAGGTCGCCCGCGGACGCTTCGACGGTGCTGAGCTGAGTCAGGGTGCTGGTCCTTTAGAAAGTGAGGAAGGCTTCGAGGACGGATTCGATCGTGTTGGGGAAAAGGCCCTCGTACTGACCCACCGGCGGCGCCGGCAGGGTCTGGGGAAGGCTTCCCGTTGGAACCACCAGGGGACTGGCCGTCGGCGGCGGTGTGACCCCGGCCGGCGCCGGCGCCGTGGTCACCGGCGCGACCGCCGGGGGTGGAGGAGCCGGCGAGTTCCGCGCTGCCGGCTTGGGGGCGGGCTTCCTGCGGGGGGGGGGTGGGGACGGGGAACCCACCTGCGCGAACTCCTCGCTGAACATCCAGACGTTCTGTTCGCGTCCGACGCCAGTCCAATACGCGCCAGGCGCGCTCGCATCGGACCCGACGCCCATCTCGGTGTAGCTGCTGTTCAGGATGTTGCTTCGGTGGTCGCTGCTGTTCATGAAGGCGCTGTTGATATAGCTTGCAGGGCTCGAAGCGCCCGCCTCCCACCCGATGTTCTCACCGGCCGACCGGTAGCGGACGCCGTACGCCTGCATCATCGAGAACACGAGCTGGCCGCAGCCGAGGATCGGATGGGCGAAGTAGTTGCGCACGATCATGTCGACAGAGCGTCCGGAGACGCGGATGCCTCTGCAGTTGTACGGCGCGCCCTCGCCGATGTTCTGGAGCGTGCCGCTGAACGCCAGCGAGTGGACGCCGTTGCTGGTTCGGTCCTGGTTGGTCAGCGAGAAGAGCTGCGAGTCGTAGCCGCCGTTGGCGCTCGCCACGCCTGCCGTCCCGCCCAGGTGCAGCGCCGCGAGGCCGGCGGCTGTCAGGAGCGCGGCGGTCATTCCGATCGGTCGAGCTGCCCGTCGGAGACGGTCGCTGCCACGCGGGGTCGCGCCCGGGATAGCCGTCGCCACACGCACCGCAGAGGCGGTGCGAAGCAATTCGTCCCATGTCGAGGGCAGCGACCGACATTCCATGCGGCGTTCCTTCACCTGACTCGGCACTTGAAGATGACCGATCCGTACGCGGCCGGAGCCTATCTAACCCCCCTCAGAGCCCCCGGGACGCGGCTTCGACAGGATCGTTGCACCGTTCGGCGTGAATCCCAGGGATGCTTGATTCAGCCCTCCGGGCAGGTATTCGAACGTGATCACACGAGGTGGCTTGAGCTCACATGTCGTTGCTCGACCGAGTGCAGCGAAAGGCAGAGGGAAGTCCTCCTGCCTCGGCTCCTGGCGCGCCTGCGGCCCCGGCACCGCCGGCGCCGGATCGCCCATCAGACGATGGAGCCGAGCGATTCCCACCTGCAGGCTGGCAGAACCGCCCCGGCGGCGCGGCCCCGGCGCCGGCTCCGGCGCCCGCGCCACGACCGCTCGAGGTCGAGCGACCCGCGCCCGCCCCTGAACCCCAGCGTGCGCCGACGCTCTTGAACCGGGCCGGCGGGTTGACCCGTCCTGGCCTGAGCAAGATGGGCGGGCACGTCAACACGCACGTCGCGCTGCGCGGCAAGGTGCATCAGCGACTCGTCGAGGAACTCGCCCAGGGTACCGACTCGGTGCCGCCGGAAGTGGTGCGTCAGCGCATCGCAGAGCTGCTCAACGAGGTGATCACCGAGCAGAACATCACGATGAGCCGGCCGGATCGGCTTCGACTCGTCGAGATCCTGACCAATGACGTGCTCGGCCTCGGGCCTCTCGAGGAGCTGCTCGCGAGCGAGGACGTCACCGAGATCATGATCAACAGCTACAAGCAGATCTACGTCGAACAACACGGCAAGCTGACGCTGAGCCCGGTCACGTTTGAGAGCGACCAGCAGCTGATGCAGGTCATCGACCGGATCGTCAGCAGCATCGGCCGTCGTGTCGATGAGTCGTCGCCGATGGTGGACGCGCGTCTCAAGGACGGATCCCGCGTCAACGTGATCATCCCGCCGCTCGCGCTGCGCGGCCCGACCATGACCATTCGAAAGTTCGCCAGGGAAGCGCTCACCATCGACGACCTGATCACGTACGGATCGATCACCGCGGACATGGTCCAGTTCCTGCGCGCCTGCGTTCGCGGCAAGCTGAACATGGTGGTCAGCGGCGGGACCGGCTCGGGAAAGACGACCACGCTCAACATCCTGAGCAGCTTCATCCCCGAGGATGAGCGCATCGTCACCATCGAGGATGCCGCCGAGCTCCAGCTTCGTCAGGATCACGTGGTGACCCTTGAGACGCGCCCCGCGAACGTCGAAGGTCGAGGACGCGTCTCGATTCGCGACCTGGTCATCAACTCCTTGCGGATGCGGCCGGACCGCATCGTCGTCGGCGAATGTCGTGGCGGTGAAGCGTTGGACATGCTCCAGGCGATGAACACCGGCCACGATGGATCGCTGACCACGCTCCATGCGAATAACGCGCACGACTGCATCAGCCGTCTCGAGACCCTGGTGTTGATGGCCGGCGCGGAATTGCCGTCACGCGCGATCCGCGAGCAGATCGGCTCGGCGGTGAATGTGGTGGTGCAGCAGTCCCGTCTTCGCGACGGCACGCGCAAGGTGGTGAGCATCACCGAGGTGATCGGCTGCGAGAACAATGAGGTGAAGCTGCAGGACATCTTCACCTACAAGCAGGCCGGCATCGACGAGGATGGCAAGGTCGTCGGCTCGTACATGCCCACCGGCGTCCTCCCGACGTTCCTCGAGCATCTCACCACCTCGGGCGAGCAACTGTCGGAGGACATCTTCCAGCCGATCCACGTGATGGACGGGGTCGGATCAGCCTGAGTCCGGCTCGCGTCCCTGCGTCCCAATATCCTCTGAGTGCGCTGGCGTACAGCCGTTCTGGGCGGGGAAGCGCACGCTTGTTCCATGCCAGCGGCGGACTATCGTCTCGCTCGGTGCCCCAACTGCGACGGGTCGGGCGACCGCAATCGCAAGATGGAGTTCCGCCAGGGCACCGTCCGTGTGTGGGCATCACAGGCAGGTACCGAGGACGAGTGCTCCCGTTGTTGCGGTGACGGCCTTATCTACGAGCCGGTGAACCTGCCGCCACGGATGGCCTGAAGTCGGACCTTCGCGTCGCGGCTGGTTGTAACGGATGACCGGAAGCGGCGCCCTCCGACTCGTGGCCGATGGACCGGCTCACCTGGCGCGTTGGCATCCCCGTCCGGAAAGTGGCGTGGGGAGCCGAAAGCGCAGCGCTGTTACGCGACCCCGCTGAGGTGTCCGTTCTTCTCAGCGGCCACGCCGACCTGGCGGCGGTCCGGGAAGATCTGCGCGAGGCGCGGCGGAAGCGGAATGCCCATGTCGAACAGCCTGTCGATGATCCGCGGTCGGATGCCCGTCGGCTCGAACTCGCCGATGATCTTTCCGGTCGACGGATCGGCGCCGCGCGACTCGAACTTGAAGATCTCCTGCACGGTGATCATCTCGCCCTCCATCCCGATGATCTCGGTCACCGAGACGACCTTGCGCGAGCCATCCTTGAGGCGGCTCAGCTGGA
This sequence comes from Candidatus Dormiibacterota bacterium, assembly GCA_049283735.1. Taxonomy (GTDB): domain Bacteria; phylum Chloroflexota; class Dormibacteria; order Aeolococcales; family Aeolococcaceae; genus Palsa-851. The sequence continues at coordinate 26,319 of JBAPWO010000002.1, read as the reverse complement.
TGATCAGGTCGATCGCGCCGGCGATCTGCTGACGGATTGCCTTGAGGGGCAGATCGAGACCGGCCATGAGCACCAACGTCTCGAGCCTCGACAGAGTCTCGCGTGGGCTGTTCGCATGGATCGTGGTCAGGGATCCGTCGTGACCCGTGTTCATCGCCTGAAGCATGTCGAGCGCTTCGCCGCCACGGCACTCACCGACGACGATGCGATCGGGCCGCATACGCAGCGAGTTGATGACCAGCTCGCGGATCGCGATCCGGCCCTCGCCGTTGACATCGGCGGGACGAGCCTCGAGACGGCACACGTGCTCCTGGTGGAGCTGCAGCTCGGCGGCGTCCTCGATGGTGACGATGCGCTCGTCGATGGGGATGAAGCCGGAGCACACATTGAGGAGCGTCGTCTTGCCGGTGCCGGTACCACCCGACACGAGGATGTTGGCTCTCGCCAGGACGCATGCCTGGATGAAGGCCGCGGATTCCTGGGTGAGGGTGCCGAACCCGATGAGGTCGGAAACCTGGTACGGGTCCTTGCTGAACTTTCGAATCGTGAGAATCGGGCCGTCGAGCGCGACCGGGGGAATTGCCGCGTTGACGCGGGATCCGTCGAGCAGGCGCGCGTCCATGAGGGGGGTGCGAGTGTCGATGCGGCGGCCGACGGCGGCGCCGATCGTGTCGATCACCCGCATCAGGTGCGCCTCGTCGTCGAACCGGATGTCGGTGAGCAGGATCTTGCCCTTGCGTTCCACGTACACCATGTCCGGTCCGTTGACCATGATCTCGGTCAGGCTGTCGTCATCGACGAGGGGACGCAGCGGGCCGAGAGCCTCGAGGTACCGGCTGTCGAGCTTCTGCGAGACGGCTGCCATGCTCACGTGAAGATGCTCCTTGGTTTTCGGACGGAAGGCGGTTCCGCGCCGATTGTGGGCGCGCCGGCGCCGCGTTCCGACGAGAGCAACCGGTTCGATACACGTTCGATTCCGCCAGCGTTCCAGACATCCACGAGTCGTTAACTCGCCCGGGTAGGATCAGGTCGTGGTGATGAGTACGGGGACGGTGGCGGTGGCCGGACGGGCTTCGACCCAGGACGACGAGTGGTTCGGGGAGGGGAGCGCCTTCGACTCCGGCGAGGATCTGGCCGCGGCCCTCTTCGCGCTTGCCGGCGCGACCCGCAGCACCGTGAGCCCTCCGGCTGAGATCATCCGCCCCGCGCCCGTACCCGCCCCCGCCGCCAACCCGGCGTTCGTCGAGGTGCAACGGCGGGCAGACTTCGAGGGAGCCCGGCGCCCGGGATCCTCGAACGGGCCCGCGGCAAGAAGCACGAGCGCCTCGGCGACGAGTTGGTCGATCCGCTCCCCGGGTGAGCACCTGCTCCCACCGAAGGTCGCGGGTCGGACCGGGTGGACGATTCGCAACAGCGTCGCCGTGCTGCACCGAACCGAGGATGCGATCGCGCGTCTTCGCGAGGAGGCGGTCGCCATGGCATTCCTCGCTGCCGCCGAAGCATGCGGCCGGGGACGTCCTGCCTCGGTCGAGCGGCGACGCCACCCGAGGTAGTGACGGTCAGCGCTCGTACTGGCGCAGTCGCTCCTCGACCTGCGCGCTGGTGAGCGACGTGGTTCCGCCCGATTCACCCCCGGTGGTGAAGCTCGGCGGAGCCGCGCGCCGGGCGGTGGCGGATGCCCTGGCACGGGTCGACGGTGGATCCTCGGTCGTGTCCTGCCCCTCGAGCTCGCGTCGCCGCATCATCGCGTAGACGTTATCGAGGGTGGGAGCGTGGCCCTGGCGGAGGAGCGCCAGCACCGCCTCGGGGTCAATCGCGCCCGGGGCCGCCAGAGCCGCCGCTCGCGCGGATTCGAGTGCCGCCGCCTGAGCCGCCCTCATCTCGTGGCGCGCGTGACGCGCCACGCGCAGCAGCGACAGACAGATGAGGCCTTCGACCACTGCGAGGGCGGCCAGGATCAGTACCGAATGATCCTGGACCCAGCTCGCCACGGTCATGCCCCGGACAACCGCTCTGCAGCCTGCTGGTGCATCTCGCGAGCCATCGCCTGAATCGACGCCGGATCCTGACCTTCGAGGTGCAGCCCGCGGATGGTGTCGATCGCCGCGACGAAGTCATCGATCGTTGATCGGGTGCTGCTGAGCAGCGCGGTCACCTGCACGGCGTTGGTCTCTCCGAGCCACACGATGCCGATCTGGACCAGCTCGTCGCGCACCTCGTCGAAGTCCACGTATTTCGAGCCGACAGGCTCGTCGCGATGGAAGAATTCGGGGTCCGTGCCGTCCTCGAGGGCGGGTGAGGTGTCCTCATACGTCGACGCTGCGACGGCGGCCGGCTCCAGGTCGCTGGCATCGGGTTCGGCGAGTGGCCAGTTCCAGGATCCCGGAGTCCGGAAGATCTGCTCGGGTTGAGGCACCTCCGGCATCGCCTCGTCGTCGGTATGGTCAGCGACGTCAGGCTCCGATGTGCCACCGGATTCCGCCGCGGGTTCGGCGGCATCATCGTCCACCACGTCGTCGAGCCACGAGCCGGAACGCCACGTATCCGAGGCCGGCTCGGGTATCGGCTCGGGAACGATCTCATCCGGCGAGACGCCGTCGAACGCGGGACCTTGCTCAGCCGTCGCAGCCGTTCCATCGCCATCGCCACCCGGCGACTCCTCGTGTATCGACTCGGGTTCCGGCGCTGCATCGAGGGCGGGCGTGGATACCGCTTCTTCATCGACGACGGGCGCGTCATCCGCCTCGACACGGTGTTGGTGCCACGCCGGCTCAGCGTCGGCATTCGCCTGGCGGACACTCCATCCCGCGGCCGCGTCAGCCTCGCTCAGCGTGACAGCGGTCTCCTCGGCCGGTAGCGTGTCGGGGTGAGAGCGCCGAGATCTGCCGAATCCCCAGCGCGATCGTCTGCCTCTGCGGATATGTTCGACTGGTTCGGAAACAGGCGGGGGAGGCGGTGGCGAGTCATTCGCGCCGGCCGGGACCGCCTCGTCCTGTGGCGGTGGCGGAGGCGCCGCGAAGGCGTCGACGGCCACTTCGGCCCCGAGCGGAGGGGCGTCGGCTTCGTCGCCTGCGCCATCCGCTCCAGGAGGCGATTCCGAACGCGCGACCTCGAAAAAGTCATATGCGCTCGCGGGCTGTGGCTGCGCGTCCACAGCGAGCGGGCGAGGCTTGCGTTCCATCACCGTGAGCCGCCCTCGCGCCTGCGAGAGCAGCGAGCGCAGTCGCTCAGGTGATGCCACGGCGGATCGCTGCGTCTCCGAGTAGACGGCCACCAGCCCTCCGCGGCTGAACAGCGCGATGCCGCGTACCGGGGCGTCGACCACTAGCACGCGATCGAGGCCGTCGGCGTGGAACGCCGCCAGCATCGACGCTGGGTCGAGCCAGGTCAGATCGATCCCGCGAATCGCCAGCGGGAGCCGCCAGATCATGGTCAGCGCCTCCGCCACCCGGGGGTCGTCGAGCGCGTACCCGGCCAGCGAGCCCTTGGTCGCGCCCAGCAACGCCATCCCCGCGGTCTCGCCGCACGCGTGATCCTCGGCATCGATCCAGACGGCGTCGATCAGATCGCCACCGCTGACGACCGCTGCGGCGCGCAGCTTCGCGCCGGTGAGGACCACGATGGAGGGCGGCAGCTCGGCGAGACGCTCGGCAAGGTGCACCTCGTCGGGTGACGCCTCGACCCACAGCGGACGTCCGCCGGGCAGCAATGGGAAGTCTGAGAGACCGAACGGAAGGTCCGGCGAGTCGTCGACGGCGCTCCACCACTCGGGACTCTCGTCGGCGACCGAGTCGTCAGCATACGAGCCGGCAAGGCGCACGAACGGTCCGGCGAGCTCGTCGATTGTGATCGAGAGGGTCTCGCGCGGTGACATCGCACGCCGCCAGTCCGAGACGACGAAGACCTTCGGGAGTTCCGCAAGCAGCGCGTCGATCGCCGCTTCCCCTTCGATCTGAGCTTGATCCATTTCAAACACGGCATGGCTTGGCCGTCCGAACACGAGGTACAGCGTCGCTCTGGCGCCGTCCCAGGAAACGTCGAACGCGCCGCTCAGATAATCGTCTTTGGCGCTGGCAAGCTGTCGCAGTAGCTTGACATGGGGCGCCGCGGTGGCCATGTGCGGATATTCTACGGTCGTGCCTGCAGAAGTAATCACGATCGCGTCGCTAAAAGGTGGTGTCGGAAAGACAACCAGCAGCTATGCGCTGTGCGCTGCCGCCGCAGCAGGTGGTCTCAAAGTCATCGCAATCGACCTCGATCCGACCGGCGGATTGAGCAATGCACTGGAGCGGGCCAAACGAAGCGTTACGGTCATCGACGTCCTGCATGGGCGGGTCACACTTCGAGATGCGCTCATCGATCATCCGCTGGGTATCCGTACCGTCGCGTCGCATCGAAGCCTCAATGACGAGTCGCCTTCGAAGGAACAACTCGACGAGATGCTCATCGATGTTCGTGACGACTGCGACATCATCCTGCTCGATACGCACCCACACGAGCCGTCCCTGGTGGGACCGATGGGAGCCGCCGACCGGATCGTGATTCCGACGGCGCTGGACATCCTCTCGTTGCGCGCGGCGGCGCTGACCGTAGGGCTCGCCCAGCAGATCGAGGTGCTCGACCGGATTCGCGGCATTGTTGTCACGAACGCGAAACGACCATTGTCGAGGATCACCGACTCGCTGCTCAACGGGCTCACCCTGAGCGGGCTCGCGTTCGAGACCGTGCTCTGGTATTCCCCGGGCTGGGTCGTGGCCACCTCGGGCCGCGGGGAGCTGCCGGACCCGGAACTGCTCGGCGACAGCAAGATGCTCCTGCGCGAGGTCGCCACGCGCCCTTCGCCGACCGAGGCCCTCCGTCAGTTCGTCGGCATGGCGCAGGGGAGAAGGCCGAAACCGGCCGGCGCGGTCACTCCTTGATCCGCTGCCACCAGCTCTTGCGCCGCCGCTTGGGGGCGGGCACCTTGGGGGGAACGACCGCGCCCGCAGCCGGTACGCGTTGGATACCAGGCTGTGCGGGCTTGGACGGCGGGGAGACAGGTGTGGCCGGGAAGGCAGGCAGAGGCGGAACTCTGGGCGGCGCTGCGGGCGGCTGACCTGCGCCGGCGTGCACTCGCGACCGCTCCAGGGCAAGCGCTCGCTCGGCGACAAGGCGCCCACTCTCGGCTGCGGAGCGAGCCGACTCTGCGGCCATGCGCGCTTCCTCGGCGAGATCGATGCGGCGGAGGAGCGCGGATCGCTCGTCCTCGAGTGTGGTGACCCGCTGGGTCAGCGTGGAGATCTCGTCGAGATAGGTCGAGCCTGAATCGACCATCGGAAGGCTGACATCGTCTTCCTCGGGATCCTGGACGCCGGACTTCAAGCTGGCGGCCTGCCGGTCGACGAGGGCGTCGAGAAATGCCCATTGCTGGCGGAGCTCCTCCTCGGAGTGACGCGGGACAGAGCTCACCGCACCAGGGCGACCAGGCTCACCCCGTCGAGGGCGGCGAGCGCGGTGGTCAGCGCCTCCGGCGCCATCAGGGGGAGAACTTCAGCGCGGGGCAGATCGAACGCGATGTCGGCGGCAAAACGGCGCGGCCGCGAAAGCGGATCGGGACGGAGTACGAACGCGGGCGCATTCGCTCGCGCCGTGACCGGCCCCGGCGCGAGCGACGGTTGGTCGGCGAGGACGCGGGTCTCGTCCTGGGTGAACCCCGCAGCCAGCAGGCGCTCGCTGAGAGCCGTGCGATCACCGGTGTGCTGGCGGCGCTCGACCGTGGTCCAGGCGGCGACGAGCAGGGCCTCCCGCTCCGACAGCTCACGCACGATCGCGGGCACGTGGGTCTGGCCAAGCTCGCGTGCGGCGCGAAGGCGTCGCGAACCGCACACCACCTCGAACCGGTCGACGCCGCGTCTGCGCAGGAGGAGGGGTTCGATGATGCCTCGCGAGGCGATGCTCGCCCGCAGCGCGGCGAGCGTCATCGCATCGACGTCGCTGCCCGGCCACCAGGGGCGGTCGTGGACGGCATCGACCGAAATCCGCTCGACACGTGATTCGGACGTGGGCGCCAGCCAGCGCGCCATCGGACCCGAGAGCGGCGGTCCGTTGGCGGTCTGATTGGATCGCTCGCTGATCTCAGTCACCGGCTTCCACCTCGTCGCCGGCGATCTCGCCCGCCAGCTCGCGGTACGCGGCTGCGGCCTTGGAGGACGACGCGTAGGCGGTGATCGGAATCCCGGCGAGCGACGTCTCCTGCAGCTTGACCGTGGGGGTGATCACGGTTGCGAACACGCGGATGTTGGCAAGCTCGCACAGCCCGTCAAGGAGCTGGCGGCTGAAGCGGGTACGGAGGTTCACGAACGTGGGCACGATCCCGAGGATGGCGAGATCCGGGTTGAGGCGTCCCCGAACCAGGTGGACGGTGCGCAGCACCTCCTTGAGGCCGCGGATGGCGAACCCGGACATCTGCACGGGAATGAGCACCTCCCCGGCTGCGGCAAGTGCGCTGATGGTCTGGAAGCCGAAGCTGGGCGGGGTGTCGAAGAGCACGTAGTCGAAGCTGCTCCCGGCCTCATCTCGACGAAGGGCGTCACGAAGTGCCAGCTCCTTGTCGATCGACGACCTCAGCTCGCCCTCCACCGCGGACAGGTCCGGCGACGCCGGCAGGACCCAGAGGTTCGGCCAGCTTGTCTCGGAGATCGCGGTCGCGGCCTCCGCGTGACCGCCGATCACGGCGGCGACCCCGGGGCGCTCGTCATACGGATCGAGGCCCACGCCGCTGGTCAGGTTCGACTGCGGGTCGCAGTCGACGAGGAGCACGCGCTTACCTCGCTCGGCGAGCGCGGCGCCGAGGTTGATGACGGTCGTCGTCTTGCCGACGCCGCCCTTGCCGGAAACGCATGCGATGGATACGGTCACCTGAAACCTGCACGATAGCTTGCACTGCCGCTCCCCGGCCATCGCGGATCCAGTCGGGTGAGGGATCGGAAGACACGATGGCGCTCTGTAACCCGCGCGTCACGCACGATCCGAGCTCCTCGCACAGAACGCGTCAATACTTGCAAACGATGATGAATGCACAGAGTGCAGGGCATCACGGAGAGGTGGAGCGTTTCCAGTTGCGGCGGGGGGAGATGTACCGAGTCTCGTACACCGTGAGAACCCCGCAGCAGCGGCGAGTCACCCGGAGCCTCGCGGTCTATTCGGGATGCGCGAAACGGAGGTTGTGGGATGGCCGTGAGGCGGTGTGCTACGAGTTCCAGCGACCCCACGGACGACCGCTGTCGCTGCTCCGAAGCCAGATCGTCGAGGCCCGCCCGGCAACGCTGAACGATCGTGGTCAACTCGTGCTCGTCGAGGAGCCCGGAACGCGCCGGGCGCTGTCGCGCAGCCTGTCCACACGGAGCGCATGGTCGCCACCCCCCTGGTCAGCTGGCTAGGCCGGTCTCGTCGCTCCCGGTCACAGTGCGCGACAGCCGCTCGTTGAGTCCGCGCCGCTCGAATCGGTAGCCGATGCCTGGAACCGCGTGGATGTACGTCGGTCTGGGGCCGGTCGGCTCGATCTTGCGGCGGAGCCGGTAGACGTGGGCATCGACGCTCCGCAGATCGAGGTCCGCTCCCTGGCCCCAGACTTTCTGGATCATCTCGGAGCGCGAGATCACCCGCCCCGGCGACGCTGAGAGCAGGGCGAGCAGGTCGAACTCGGTGGGGGTCAGGTTGACCGACTCGCCATCGCGGAGGACCTCATGGCGTCCGATGTCGACGATGAGGCCGGGGAACTTGAGGCGCCCGGGGCGCACCTGCGACTGTGTGGTCCGCTGGCGGCGCAACTTGGCGTTGACGCGCGCCGCAAGCTCGCGGATCTCGAAGGGTTTGGCGATGTAGTCGTCGGCGCCGATCTCGAGCGCCACCACGACGTCGACGGTGTCGGTGCTCGCTGACAGGATGATGATCGGGACCTCGACCCCGGCGCCGCGGAGCCGCCGGCAGACGTCCAGACCGGGCATGCCCGGCAGGCTCAGGTCGAGGAGGATGAGGTCGACGTCGCTCTGCTCAGCGAGGCGCAGTCCCTCGGCGCCATCCTCCGCGAACTGCAGTCCGAAGCCGTGCTGCTGCGCGACGGTGGCGAGGATGTCCCGCATCGCCGGGTCATCGTCGATCACGAGCACGGTCGCCTCCGCCGGCGCACGGACGATTCCGTGACCCAACGGCGCGAGGATCGATTCTGTGAATGTTGTCATCGGTTCCTCAACTCGGGTCGACCGCGCCAAACGTGCCCACCCGCGCAACGTAGCACCGCGGGCGCGCCCGTTCACGGCGGTTACGGACGCGTTGCCCGTCTTTACGCGTCTGCAACCGCGGGGTGGTGCTCGGCCGCATCAGACGTGCACCGGGAGGGCGACCACGAAGGTGTTGCCTCGCGCGCGCGAATTGTCGATCCATATCCTTCCGCCCATGCGCTCGACCAGCTGCCGCGCGAGATAGAGGCCAACGCCGAAGCCGCCGCGCTGACGGAGCAGGGGGGATTCGACCTGGTAGAAGGATGCGAAGACGCGGTCGACGTCGCTGTCAGGGATGCGGCGGCCGTTGTCCCTGACTTCGACGTGCACCTTGTTCACCGCTCGGTATGTGGTCACGCGCACGGGCTCGGAGTCGGGAGAGAACTTCAGCGCATTGTCGATGAGACACGCGACCACCAGCGCAAGGCGCTCGTGGTCGGCGAGCACGCGTTGCGCATCCGGAGCGACGGTGATCGCGAAGCGATCGTGATCGGCGGATTCGACGAACCTCGCGATCACCTCGCGGAAGACGTTTTCGAGGTCGACCGCCGCGGTCTTGAGGCGTATCTCACCCGACTCCAGCTGGGCGATGCACAGCAGGTTGTCGGTCAGACGGGCCAGGTGCTCGGCTTCGAGGCGTAACTCGTGCAAGCCCTCATCCCGCGCATCCTGGGGCAGGCGGTCGCCGGCGTCGTGCATGAGCGTGAGCCAGGCCTTGATCTTGGTCAACGGTGTCCGCAACTCGTGCGATGCCAGCATCATGAATTCGCTCTTGATGCGATCGACCTCGCGCAGCTCGGCGAATGCAGCGTGCTCGAGCTCGATGGATCTGCGCACCTGGGCGTCGCGTTCGCCGACCAGCTCACGGGCGAGGAGGTTGCTGCTCAGCGCGACCACGAAGAGGAGAAAGAGTCGCGACATCAGCGCATCGATCAGCATGGTGCCGAGGTGGCGGTTCGCAACGTCGAATCCGACCACGAAGTACGCCGCCCCGGCGACGAATGCGCAGACCATGCTGCCGACGAGCCCGAAGCGAAGGCTGCTCGCGATCACCACGATGAAGAAGGTCACAGCGAGGTCGGAGTTGTAGCCGCCGGTCAGGTAGACGAGACCACTCGCAACCGCGAGGTCGAGCACGATGGTCGCGACCTGGAGACGGCGGCCGGGGATGCGGTGGGCCAGCAGCATGACCGTTGCCGCGAGGTTGAAGATCCCCCAGGCTCCGAGCACGAGGTTGACCGCCGCGGTCGACTGGCCGGTGGCGAGACCCGGGAAGTTATTGGCGACCGCGGCGAAGATCAGCACCATCCACCGGCTCAGCTCGATGGTTCGCTCGATACCGGCTCTCCGGTCCCGAGCAGGCATCGCGGTGGACTCGCTGCGCGGCCGTCGCGTCGGCAGACGGCCGGCCGGCCGGTCCGAGGCGTTGTTCATCGGGCGCGCGGGAGCGGCCTGCGTGAGCTCTCGGCTCACGGCTTCAGCCATGCTCATCAGACACGCGCGTATGGTCGCGGATCGTCTCGCTCACTCTCGTGAGCCTAGCGGCGCATCGGCGTTGCCAGACGAAGGTCTCGTAACGATGCCGCACCACCCACTGTTACAGGCGAACGCATGCATGCCCCGGTCCTGGAAACTTCAGGCAGCCGTGTCGCTTCCACCGATCGCCGCTCTGCATCCGGATCGCCCGGATGAGCTCGCAGCCGGCGCGGCCGCCCTTCGGGACGGTCGCGTTGCCGATGCTGTCGCCGCCTACGACCGCGCGCTCGAGCGACTCTCTGATGATGCGCAGCCTGAGCAGCGAGGAGCCGCGCTCCTCGCGCGCGGTCTCGCATATCAGCTGCTCGGCGACACGTCCCGCGCCTCGGCGGACGTCCTCAGTGCGCTGAACGTCTGGGCGCTCGTGCGCGCCGACTGGGCGTCGAGCGCGATGTCGGATCTCGCCGCCGCCCTGTCCGGTGCCGGCAACGCGGCGGCCGATGCGTACTGGCAGGCGGCGCTGCGCCTGGCCGAGCGCAGCGGTGACGTCGTCCTCCAGGCTGCGGTTGCCGGCGAGTGGGGTCGCCACGCTGCTCGCGCCGGTGACGCGGTCACCGCGGTCGCGCTGCTCGAAAAATCAGCCGAGCTGGGCAGACGAGCCGGTGACGACGCCATCGTCGCCAAGGCACTGGTGAACCTCGCGCGTGTCGAGCTCGATGCCGGGCGCGGTGGTCACGCCATGCGCAACATCGGCGAGGCGCTCGCCCGGGACCAGCGCGGCGACCTACGCGCGGCCACCGCCGGGCTGCTCATCGACGTTGCCGCCGGAGCGTTCCACTCCGGCGACACTGCGCACGCCGAGCTCTGCCTCGAGCAGGCGCTCTCGCTGTGCGGCGCCGCCGACCGCCAGATCCGCGAGCGAACGCTCGCCGGGCTCGGCGGGCTTGCCCGAGCGCGTGGCGATCTCGCGGCGGCTGCGCGCTACGGTGAGGAGCTCCTCGACAGCGCGCGGCGAGGTGGAGACCTCACCGTCGCCGCCGAGGCGCTGCACGACCTGGGCAGGATGGCGTTGCTCGCCGGCCCCCTCGAAGACGCCGCGAGGCGGCTGACCGAGAGCGTCGTGATTGCGCGAAGCCTTGGACTCGACTCGCTCCTGGTATCCGGGTCGCGCGCCCTCGCCGAGGTGGCCATCCGGCGCGGCGCGCTCCTGCGTGCCCTGGGCTACGCCGAGCAGGCGGTCATCCTGTCCACGAGTCAGGACGATCTCGAAGCCTGTGCCGCGACCCTCCTCCTGGTGGGCGCCGAGGCGGGGAGAGCGGGCCTTGACGACGTCGCCAGACCCGCGAACGAGGGCGCGGCGGAGATCTATCGATTGCTCGAGCGCGACGACCTCGCCCAGGTGTTGCCGGGCGGATCCCCGCTTTCGCCGGACGGCGCCGAAGCGCGAACCGACCGGCTCGAAGCCGGGCTCGAGGCGGCGCGCTCGGTCGTCAACCCCACCAGACCGACGCCGGGGCGCTGACCGACGTCAGCAGTCGGGAACCCCAGGAGGTGGAACCACCAGACCGCCGTCCGGCGGCGCGGTGCCGCTCGGTGGGGACGACATGACCATGCTTCTGCTCGTCGGGTCGTAGCAGTTGACGGTCCAGCCGAGCACATGCAGCGCAGCCGCCTCACGAGCCTGCGACGGAACGATCGCGTGGTGGATCTTCTCCGCGGTGAGCACGTGCACCCAGTCGGGAACGAGTAGATCGATGGCGTCGTACAGCTGCAGGGCGCTGCTGCCGAAGACCGCCGGCTCGTCGTAGAGAAAGACGACCCGGCCGGACGGGAAGCGGTAGGCGAGATATCCGCCCCATGAATCGATCGTGTAGAGGCGCTGGCCCGGGAAGTTGACGCCGGCGTAGGTCGCGGCCGCGTCCGGGTAGGCGGTTGCCTGGTATGACGCCGCCGCCGACGCGCTCAGCCGGGGCACGAGGGCCACCGCCATCGCCGCGGTCATGACGAGCAGGACGGCGCCGGTCGCTATCGGGTGGAGGTGATACTCCCGACGCCGCGCGATACGCGGCGCCACGTGGTGGTTCCACGCTCGTGATCCATGCATCGCAAGCTGCGGCGCCATGAAGACAGCGAGCAAACCGAGGTTCTCCTGCGCGAAGAGTGTCGCGATGAGCAAGCCGAATCCGGTGATCGCGCTGAATCGATCGGGGCCGCCCGAGACGGTCCAGAGCACGATGACGAGCACCACCTCGGCTTCGAACAGCCGGGCCCACCACTCGTGGAAATTGGGGGAGCCGAAGCCGGCGAGGCCCTGGGCGACCCCGGGGCTGAAAACACCCGACAGCACCGATGTGTAGATGCCAACTCCCACAGGGTTGGCCAGCGCGGCGATTGCGCTGATCCCCAGCACCGTGGCGAGCTGACGCCGGCTCCCCGCGTGTGGAATCAGCAACAGCGCAGCGAGCAGGATCAGCAGGCCTGCGGCGAACCCGGTATCCATGTTGGCCCAGAGCAGGAACACGACCGGCAACGCCCACAGCGCCGACGTCTTGCCCTCGCGCCAGCGACCGAGGATGAAGAGGACGATCGCGACGCCGAGCATCGAGATCACCGCGCTGCTGACGCCGGCAACGGTGTCGAGCGTCAACCCCGTGATCACCATGGACAGCGCGAGCCACGCACCGGGAATGCGCGCCGACTGTGGTATCGAGAGGGCGGCGAGCACCACGGCGGCGACCGCCGCAAGGCCCATGACCAGCGACGCGAGGCCCGCGCCACCGGCACCCACAAGCCCGGCGAGGGTCACCTCGTAGAGCCACTGCTGCCCGACCCACGCGTGGGCGGCCGGGAGGAAGCTGAATGGTTCGTGGGCGGGGATGCCGCTGGTGGTGATCAGGCGTCCGAGGGCGAGATGCCACCACACGTCAGTGTCACTGAACGGCTGGACGGTGAGCACCAGCACCACGATCGCCGCGCCGGCGATCCAGGCGATCCGGCGGGCAGTCACTCGGTGTTGCTGCTCGGGGCCGGCGATCACCAGCAGGTCAGGACGTTTCACTGGTTCTGCGCCCCGGTGTTGGGCGCAGCCTTCGCCTGCCGCGCGCAGACGCTGCCCGGCGGCCAGACGGGCACCGGCGGGAGGTGCACGGTCGACAGCTTGTCGGTCGGCACGAAGGCAACGCTCAACCCGTCCTGGTACACCTTGGTCCAGTCCGCGGCGTGGGCCATCACGTCGGCGAGCGGCGTGTTGATGTCGTACAGGACGATGTCGGTGCCGGCACGTCGAATGGATGCGTCCCAGCTCGGTGTGACCGTCTCCACGCCGGCGTACGTGTAGAGCAATGGGTCACCCATGAGCGCGGCGTCACCGAAGATGAACACCTTGTCGCCATGGGGCGAGAGCGTGTACGCCAGGTAGCCACCCTCGCCGTACTGGTTGAAGATCTTCAGCGGCTCCGGCGCGCCGGCCAGCCACTGCGCCGCGCAGACCGGGAATTCCTGCGCGTATGCGAGCGAATCCGGTTGCAGCTGCATCTTCGGCAGCAGCCACGCGACGTAGACGCCCGCGAGGCCGGCGATGAGCAGCGTGCACGCGGTGAGGCGGAAGAGCAGTGGTGGTTGCCCCCGAGCCCGGGTCCGCGCCGGCGCGGGCGCTCGTCGCAGACGGCGTAGCGCCGCGCGCATTCGCGGCGACGCAAGCGCGAGCTGGTCGATGTACACAGGGGTTGAAGCGGCAACGAAGAGCGCGATGTGGCGCGCGGACTGCAACGACAGCGCGGTGGTGACGAGCACCAGCGCGACGTCCCGGGCGCGGATGTGCCGGTTGAAGACGGTCAGCATCGCCAGGCTGAGCAGCATCGCACCGTAGACCAATACCTCCCAGTCGTGGAAGCTCGGCGAGAACCACTCCTCGATGAGTGACTGCTGGGCGCCGGACGTCTGCGTTCCCAACGCGTAGAGCAGGATCGTCGGTCCGTTGGGGTTGATCATGCTGACCGCGGTCGACGCGATCAACACGAAGAGCAGCGGCCGCAGACGCTCTCGCGGCGCCGGATCCGGCATGTGCAGCCAGCCTCCGATGACCTCCGCGATCAGCACGAGCGCGATGAATCCGAGTCCGATCACGAACCCGGAGTGAAAGTTGCTCCACACCAGGAACACGGGGATGAGGCCCCATATGGCTTTCCCACCCTTGACCAGGTGTCGCTCGACGAGCAGCAGCGTCAGCGCGGCGAACGCGAAGGTGATCATCTGGACCCGCGGCCCCCAGATGGGGAATCCCGCGATCACGGCGACGAGCATGCCGATGCCGAGCGCCCCCCGACCGGGATGCCGGAGGCGCGCCTTCTGCATGATCGCGAGCAGTCCGAGCCATGTCACGGTGCAGAGCACGAGCACGATGAGTCCGAGACCGCCCACCGCGAACTCGACTGCGAACAGCACCTCGTTCAGCCACTCGTGCATCGTCCAGTGATGGTTCGCGACCGTGTAGGTGAACGGGTCGCTGCCGAGAAGGCCGGCGTGCTGGATGATCAACTGGCCGGCGCGAAGATGCCACCAGAAATCGGGGTCCTGTATGGTGCGCGTGACCGGCAGGGCCATGATGACCAGCACCGCGGCGATGAAAAGTCCGCTCGGTGCGGTGAGTGAATCCAGACGCTCGCGGAATCCGCTCCGACGCTGCTGCACCGCCTCAGCCGCCACGCTGCTCATACGCCGACCGCTACCTGTCCGTCAGCTCTGCGATGCTCCCGAGATCACGCGGGTTGCTGCGGCATTGCCCGGTTGTTCGAGCCCGACCGCCGACCAGAGCATCTTGAGCAGATGCGCAAACTCGAACGGCTTGCCCATGTATGTGATCCCGCCGAGATCCATGACAGCCTGAATGTCTTCGTCGAAATTGCGCGCGGTGAGGAGGATGATCGGAACGGACGCGGTCTTGGCCTGAGCACGGAGCTCGCGACTCACCGACAGCCCGCTCAAGCGCGGCATCATCACGTCGCAGACGACCGCATCCGGGAGCCAGCCCTTGATCACGATCTCGAGGGCCTCCATGCCATCCTCGGCACAGCGCACGTCGAACCCGTCACTGGCGAGCCGCAACTCGAGGAGACGGCGGAGCGAGTCATCGTCTTCCGCGACGAGAATCCGTGGTGGGTCGCCGTGCGTCATGAGCGTGGAGATTTCCCTGATCGGTGTTCGAACTGCGATCTGGTTATACGCTGGGCGGCACGTGCGGCTCGTCGTGCAACAGGCCTGTCACAGCCATTTGTGAACTGCGGGCAGAGTGCGACTCTGCGGTGACATGATGACCATGGTGAGCGAAGTCGAAGCGGCCCCCACCATGAACCCATCGGCGCTGTCCGGTGTCCGATTCCTGGTGACCAAGCGCATCGAAGACCTCGATGCCACGGCAGCGGCGCTCGACGACGAGCTCGCGGCGGTGGCGCTTCGGCTGCAGGAGCTTCGGACGGCGCAGCACGAGGCCGAGGGACGATGGGGCGCACTGCTGAGTGTGCTCCCTGCCGGCGATGTCGACGAGATCGACAGTGCCTTCCGAACGCTTGCCAAGGTCCGCGCCGACCTCGCCGCGACCGAGGAACGTCAGGTCGAGCTCGGCACCCGCCTGACCGGCATGCGCGCGGAGCAGGAGGTGCTCCGCGCCGTCTATCGCAGCCTCGACGATCTCCTCGCCGCGCACGCCGGACCGACCAATGGCACTGCCCGGCTTCGCGACGCCTCTCGCCAGACCTTCCAGATCATTGAAGAGGAGAGGATGCGCATCGCCCGGGACATGCACGACGGGCCGGCGCAGTCCATGGCGAACCTCGTGCTCCAGGCCGAGATCATCGAGCGGCTGATCGCCCGGGACCCCGACCCGAAGGTGGTGGCCGGCGAGCTCGCGGACTTCAAGACCGGTGTCCGCGATGTCCTCGACGACACCCGGCGGCTGATCTTCGACCTCCGCCCGATGACCCTGGACGACCTCGGCTTGGTGCCGACCCTCAGGAAGTTCGTCGCCGAGTTCGGGGAGCGGAATTCCATCACCGCGCACCTGCGCGTCGTCGGCGAGGAGATCCGCATGGGCGGTGGTCTCGAGCAGACGCTCTTCCGGATCGTCCAGGAGGCCCTCAACAACGCGCGCAAACACGCCAAGGCGTCGAACGTCGAGGTTGTGATCACCTTCCTGCCGAAGCAGGTCGGGGCCGTGATCCGCGACGACGGGGTGGGCATGGACGTCGAGGCGACCGAGGCCAGCGTGGATCGAACCCGTCACTTCGGGCTGCTGACCATGCGCGAGCGCGCCGATGGGGACAATGGGAAGCTCGAGATCAGGTCGCAACTCGGCAAGGGGACGGAGGTCCGGGCGACATTCGATCTCTGAGAGCGCCGGTTGCGGAGCCGCGAAGCCTGGATTGGTACGTCCCCCCGACAATGGAAGTGATGCGGCATCGGGTACTGGCCTGCGACTACGACGGGACACTCGCCACCGAGGGGGTATGCGCCGACGAAACGGTCGAGGCTCTGGAGAGCGTTGCCGCGGCCGGTATCCGGCTGGTCCTGGTCACCGGTCGGACCTGGGAGGAGCTCGCCGACGTGTTCGATCCGGGCACCCTCTTCGAGGCGATCGTGGTCGAGAACGGGGCCGTGGTGATCGACGTCGCGAAGGGCCAGGAGCAACTCCTCGCACCACGAATTCCGAGCGGTCTGGTCGCCGAGTTCCAGCGTATGGGGGTCATGCCCCTGGTGATCGGCCGGGTCCTCTGCTCGACCAACTGGACCCAGGAGGCGAAGCTCTCGGCGGCGATCGCCAAGCTCGGCGTCGATCGCCAGGTCGTCCGCAACCGCGACTCCGCGATGGTGCTGCCGCCGGGCATCAGCAAGCGCACCGGGATCGAGGCGGCGCTGCGCGCCCTCGGTGAGCTGCCGGCGGCGACCGTCGCGGTCGGTGACGGGGAGAACGACGTCGCCCTCTTCGCTGTCGCCGGCGTGTCGATCGCGGTTGCGAATGCGGTCGACGTCCTCAAGGCACGCGCCGACGTCGTGCTCCGCGAGCCCAATGGCAAGGGATTCCAGTCGCTGGCGGCAGCGCTGGTCGCGGGCGATCTCGGGGCCCTGACCGCACTGAGCCCGCTCGCCGGGTAGCGATCTCAGACGGGGCGGGTCAGCCTCCGACCCGTACGGCGCGGCTTGCCTACCGTGACATCGTCGCCCTGGAGCCACGCGGCGATGGCGACGTCGCTCTGGCGGCGTCCGATCGCGGTGCGGCGTGCAGGCTGAACGTCCAGGGGCGGCACCTCGATCGTCGCTCCCGCCGAGGGCAGAACGGCGATCAGCGCGTCGACCAGCTGGGGATCGAACTGATGGCCGCTCTGGCGCCGCAACTCATCGAGGATCCAGTCGTACGAGCGCGCCGGCTGGTAGGGCCGCCCCGCGCGCATGACGTCGACGGCGTCGACAACCGACACGATGCGAGCGCCGAGCGGGATCTGGTCGCCGCGAAGCCCGTCGGGATACCCCGCTCCGTTGAAGTGTTCGTGGTGATGCCTGACGATGAGCCGGACGTCTTCCCACGTGTCGATGTCGGCCAGGATCGCGGCTCCGACCTCGGGATGCGTCCGCATCACGGCGCGCTCCGCGTCGGTCAACCCCTCCGGCTTGCGCAGCAGCGCTTCAGGGATTGCCACCTTGCCGATGTCGTGGAGACAGGCGCCGAACCGGATGATGCTGCGCATACCGTCTCCGATCCCGAGATGGCGCGCGATTGCGTCGGACATCCCGACGAGCCGCGCCGAGTGCTCCTGGGTTTCGTAGTCCTTCGACTCGAGGGCATTGGCGAGCACCATCGTGAACCGCTCCAGCATCGGCGCGAGAAACCGCAACCGGAGCGCCTCGTCGGCAAGCTCGCGGCGCTCGAGCGCGCGGTCGAGCACGGTGAGCAGGTGCATCGACTTGAAGGGCTTGGGGATGAACGCCACCGCACCAGCCTGCATCGCCTGCATCGCCAGATCCAAGTCACGAAAGGCGGTGACCACGATGCACGAGATCATCGGGTCGACCCGCTGCGCGTGGGCGATGAGGTCGACGCCATTCGCGTGCGGCATCGCGTAGTCGGTGATCACCGCGTCGAAGCAGCCTGGGCGATCGACGCTGCCGATCGCCTCTGCGCCGTTGGAGGTACTGGTCACCTCGTGTCCGGCGAACTCGAGCGTGTCCTCGATGAAGCGGCGCGTCAGCCGGTCATCCTCGGCGACCAGGATCCGAGCCAACGGTAACCCTCCACATCAAGCCGTTGCGAGCACATGGTCGATCGCGACCAGTTGGCCATGGTCTGCGATCAAGTCGATTCGAAGGTCCTCGTCACACCGCTGTACGAGACCGCTACAGCTGAGGCCTCGCGTCCGACGCCGCGCCGAATGGCAGACGGAGCGAGTGCCGCCAGTGCGCGCGCACCGCGCGCTGTACCTGGAGATCGGTCCACCAGATCGGCACGTCGGCGCTCTGGTCGTGGTCGACACGGAGATGCCTGCAGAGCAGCCGGCGTTTGACCGGCATGCCGAAATCCCTGCGGCCGGTCATGACGACCTTGTAGACGAGGTAGACGACGACCCAGCAGACCAGCGCTCCGGTAGCGGCGAGGTAGACGTCTCCCGGGATCGAGCCGGATTTGGACGCGTGTACCGCGGCTGCGAGGAGAAGGAGCATCGGACCAAGCCTAGCCCCGGCTGCAACGCGACAGTTCACGATCCGGTAACAGCCGTGCAGCCGTTGCCGGATCGTGAGTGCTGTCTGCGTTGCGGCAGCCCCGTTTACGCGACGGGGTCTGGCTGCGGTTCCGGTTGGAGTGCCATCGCCACCTCGGCGTCAACACCCATATCGAGCCCGACGTAGTCCGGGTCACCACCACCGGCGGCCGCCGCCTCTTCCTCGTAGAGGCGAAGCGCCTCGTCGCGAAGCTTCTGGTAGTAGTCGAGGCCCGTCCCCGCGGGGATGAGCTTGCCGATGATGACGTTCTCCTTGAGGCCGCGCAGCCGGTCGATCTTGCCCGAGATCGCCGCTTCGGTGAGCACCCGGGTCGTCTCCTGGAACGACGCCGCGGACAGCCACGACGCGGTGTTGAGCGCGGCTTTGATCAGGCCGAGCAGCACCGTCTGGGCGATGGCGGGCTCGCCGCCTTCGCTCAGCGCCTTTGCGTTGGCCTCTTCCCACTCGAGCTGCGAGACGATCTCGCCGGGCAGCAGGTCGCTGTCGCCGGCATTGTCGATGCGGACCTTCCGCATCATCTGGCGCACGATGACCTCGATGTGCTTGTCGTTGATATCGACGCCCTGCGTCCGGTACACGCGCTGCACCTCGCGCACGAGGTAGTTCTGCACGTCGTCGCGACCGCGAACCAGGAGCAGCTCCTGCGGGCTGATCGATCCCTCGCTGATCTTGTCGCCGGCGCTGACGTGGTCGCCGTCGCGCACCTTGATCTGGGCTGACACCGGGATCGGGTACTCGCGCGAGTCGTCGTCCGTGCTGCGCACCAGGATGTGCTTGGCATCGACCTTCACCGCCCCGGCGTAGCGGGCGCGGATCGAGACCTCGTTGCCGTGCTCGTCGACACCGCGGATGAGCTCGGTGCCCTCCGCGACCTGGCTGCCGTCCTGAACCACGACGGCGTGCTTGGACGGGACGGGGTATGTCGTGTCGAAGATGTCGCGCGAGGTCACCTTGACCTTCTGCGAGCGGTTCTCACCGCGGATCACCTCGACGACCCCGTCGATCTCGCTGATCAGCGCCTTGCCCTTCGGCACCCGAGCCTCGAACAACTCCTCGACGCGCGGCAGACCCTGGGTGATGTCGGAGCCACCGGTGGCGACACCACCCGTGTGGAATGTCCGCATGGTGAGCTGGGTGCCCGGTTCGCCGATCGACTGCGCCGCGATCACACCGACCGCCTCGCCGATCTCGACAAGCCGGCCGGTCGCGAGGTTGCGCCCGTAGCACATCCTGCAGACACCCTCACGGGCCTTGCAGGTCATGATGCTGCGCACCTTGACTCTGCCGACGGAGTCCTTTTCGGCAAGGATCCGGCGCGCGGTCTCGTCATCGATGTCCTCGCCCGCGCGTTTCACGGTGTCGTCGCCGATGACGATGTCCTGGGCCGCGATCCGCCCCTGGTAGCGATCGATGACTCGATCCTTGAGCTCGTCGTCGGTGAGCTCGATCCAGATTCCCGCGGTGGTCTCGCAATCCTCGATGCGAACGATCACGTCCTGGGCGACGTCGACCAGCCGGCGGGTCAGATACCCGGAGTCGGCGGTTCGCAGCGCGGTGTCGGCGAGTCCCTTGCGGGCTCCGTGCGTGGAGATGAAGTACTCGAGGACGGTGAGGCCCTCGGAGAAGTTGGCCTTGATGGGCAGGTCGATGATCCGTCCCGTCGGATCGGCCATGAGTCCGCGCATACCGGCGAGCTGCCGGATCTGCTGCTTGCTGCCTCGCGCCCCGGACTGCGACATCATCAGCACCGAGTGGAAGCGGTCGAACGAGCTCATGGTGACCTCGGTCACCTTGTCGGTGGCGTTCGTCCAGATGTCGACGGTCTTGAGGTAGCGCTCGTCATCGGTGATGAGTCCGCGGCGGAACTGCAGGTCGACCTGCTCGACCTCGTCCTCGGCGCCGGCGACGATCCCCGCCTTGGCCGGCGGGGTCTTGATGTCCATCGCGGCGACGGTGACGCCGGCGATGGTCGCGTAGTGGAATCCGAGTCGCTTGATGCTGTTGACCAGCAGCGCCGTGGTCTCCGCGCCGTGCAGGTCGTAGCACTCCTTGACGAGGTGCGACAGCTTGCCGAGATCCAGGAACTCGTTGCGGAAGGACATCGACGGCAGGTCGTTGTCGGCGCCCGCGTCACCGAGCGGCAGGACCTCGTTGAAGATCACCCGGCCGATGGTGGTGGTGATGATCTCGGTGCCGGTCGGGTCCTCCTCCGAAGCGCGATGCGAGTGCACGTTGCGCTGGGGCATGCGCACTCTGACGCGCTCGTGCAGGTTCACGACGTGATGCTCGAATGCGAGCTGGGCCTCACCGGTGGAGGAGAAGATGCGCAGATCGGTCTCCGGCCGGTCGTCGTCGGCCCCCCGCTGGGTGAGGTAGTACGCACCAAGAACGATGTCCTGGTGGGGTGCGACCACGGGGCTGCCGTTGGAGGCGCTGAGGATGTTGTTGGACGACATCATCAGGTTCTTGGCCTCTGCGACGGCGCCGCTGAAGAGGGGCACGTGCACGGCCATCTGGTCACCGTCGAAGTCGGCGTTGAACGCCTTGCACACGAGTGGATGGATCTGGATGGCCTGACCCTCGACCAGCACCGGCATGAACGCCTGGATACCGAGACGGTGGAGTGTCGGAGCGCGGTTCAGGAGCACCGGATGCTCCTTGATGACGCCGTCGAGGACATCCCAGACCTCGGGCCGGACGCGCTCGACCATGCGCTTGGCGCTCTTGATGTTCTGGGTGCTGTTCTGTGAGACGAGCTCGCGCATCACGAACGGCTTGAAGAGCTCGAGCGCCATCTTCTTCGGCAGGCCGCACTCGTGCAGCTTCAGCTCTGGGCCGACCACGATGACCGAGCGCCCGCTGTAGTCGACGCGCTTGCCAAGCAGGTTCTGCCGGAAACGGCCCTGCTTGCCCTTGAGCATGTCGGAGAGCGACTTCAACTTGCGGTTGCCCGTGCCGGTGATGGCACGGCCGCGACGCCCGTTGTCGATGAGCGCATCGACGGCTTCCTGGAGCATCCGCTTCTCGTTGCGCACGATGATCTCCGGCGCGCCGAGCTCGAGGAGCCTCTTGAGGCGGTTGTTGCGGTTGATCACGCGCCGGTACAGGTCGTTCAGGTCGCTGGTGGCGAAGCGACCTCCGTCGAGCTGGACCATCGGGCGCAGCTCCGGTGGGATCACCGGCAGGACGTCGAGGATCATCCACGCGGGTGACGTGGACGACTTGCGGAACGCCTCGACGACGCGGAGCCGCTTGATCGCCTTCTGACGCCGCTGGCCGCTCGTCGACTTGGACTCCTCGCGAAGGCGCAGTGCCTCATCGGGGAGGTTGATCTGCTGCAGCAGCTCGCGAATCGACGCGGCGCCGATTCCAGCCTTGAAGACCTTGCCGAACTTCTCGACGTACTCGCGGTACTGGGTGTCGGTGAGCAGGTCGCGAACCGTGAGCGACTCGAGCTCCTCCCGCTGCTTCTGCACGTCCGCTCGAAGCGTGTCCAGCTCCTCCTGGGCGCTGACCTCGCGCTCGGCACGGTTGCCCTGGAGATCCGCACGCAGCCCGGCGATCTCGGCGCCGGCGGCGTCCTCGGCCTCCTGGATGCGCTGGGCCATGCTCGCCCGCAGCTCCTCCTCGCGTTCGGCGGCGCGGCGCTGCACCTCGACGGCGAGGTCTTCCTCGAGCATCACGCCCTTCTTGGCGACGACCTCGGCGATCACCGAGTCGCTGAGCGTGAAGTTGGCGACCGCCTTGTGTCCCTTCGCCTCCTGGATGCGGGAGTCGAGGTCCGCGGCGGACTCGCGGAGCCTGGCGACACGGTTCTCGAGCTCCTCCTCAAGACGGGTCTTCTGGGCCGCGAGCTCCGCCTCGCGCTCGGTGATGCGTGCTTCGATCTCGGGCCGCTCGTCGGCGCCGCCCGAGCTCATCCGCTCCTTGAGGGCCACCACCCGCTCGTCGGTGTTCGGATCCAGCTTGGCGAGCAACTCGGTGCGCGCCTTCTCGTCGATCGACGTGACGATGTAGTTGGCGAAGTACAGGACCTTCTCGAGGTTGCGCGGGCTCATGTCGAGGAGCAGTCCCATGCGCGACGGGATGCCCTTGAAGTACCAGACATGGGACACCGGCGAGGCGAGCTTGATGTGTCCCATCCGCTCGCGTCGCACCTTGGCGCGGGTCACCTCGACGCCGCACTTGTCGCAGATGATGCCCTTGTACCGATACCGCTTGTACTTGCCGCAATGGCATTCCCAGTCCTTGGTCGGACCGAAGATCTTCTCGCAGAACAGACCGTCGCGTTCCGGCTTCAGCGTCCTGTAGTTGATGGTCTCCGGCTTGGTGACCTCACCATGCGACCACGACAGGATCATCTCCGGACTGGCGATCGACAGCTTCAGCGCATCGAAGTTCTCGAGTTTCAGCATGTGTGTCCTAACTTCCGATTGCTATCGAATGTCGTCCACGTCGTCGCGCTCGTCGCGCTCGAGGTGGATACCAAGATCGAGTGGGATGTCGGGGATGTCCTCCTCGCCGAGGAGGATCTGGTGCTCGTCGTCGGACTGGATCTCCACACCGAGCGCAAGTCCTTCCAGCTCCTTGACGAGCACACGGAACGATTCCGGGATGCCGGCTTCGAGCGTGTTCTCGCCCTTGACGATCGCCTCGTATGCCTTGACGCGGCCGACGATGTCGTCGCTCTTGACGGTGAGGATCTCCTGGAGGATGTGGCTGGCGCCGTACGCCTCGAGTGCCCAGACCTCCATCTCGCCGAAGCGCTGGCCGCCGAACTGCGCCTTGCCGCCCAATGGCTGCTGCGTGACCAGCGAGTAGGGACCCGTGCTGCGCGCATGGATCTTGTCCTCGACCAGGTGATGCAGCTTGAGCATGTAGATGTAGCCGACGGTGATCTCGCGGTCGAAGAACTCGCCGGTGCGCCCGTCGCGGAGCTTCTCCTTGCCGCTGCTGGGGAGTCCCGCGCGGGCCAGCTCGCTCTCGATCAGCTCCTCCGAGGCGCCGTCGAAGACCGGTGAGGCGACCTTGAGCCCGAGTGCATGCGCGGCGTAGCCGAGGTGCGTTTCCAGCACCTGGCCGAGGTTCATGCGGCTCGGCACACCGAGCGGGTTGAGCACGATCTCGACCGGGGTGCCGTCCGGCAGGTCCGGCATGTCCTCGATGGGCATGATTCGGGCGACGACCCCCTTGTTGCCGTGGCGGCCTGCCATCTTGTCGCCCTGGGCGATCTTTCGCTTCTGCGCGACGTAGACGCGAACCAGCTCGTTGACGCCCGGAGGCAGCTCGTGGTTGCTCTCGCGGCTGAACACCTTGACGTCCACGACGATGCCGCGCTCGCCGTGCGGGACGCGCAGCGATGAGTCGCGAACCTCACGTGCCTTCTCACCGAAGATGGCTCGGAGCAGGCGCTCCTCCGCGGACAGCTCGGATTCACCCTTGGGCGTGATCTTGCCAACCAGGATGTCACCCGGATGCACCTCGGCGCCGACGTAGATGATGCCGCGCTCGTTGAGGTTCTTCAGCGACTCCTCGTTGATGTTCGGAAGATCGCGGGTGATCTCCTCGGCACCGAGCTTGGTGTCACGGGCCTCGATCTCGAACTCCTCGATGTGGATCGAGGTGTACGTGTCCTGGCGCACGACCGATTCGCTGATGAGGATCGCGTCCTCGAAGTTGTAGCCCTCCCAGGGCATGAAGGCGACCAGCAGGTTGCGGCCGAGCGCGAGCTCGCCGCCATCAGTCGACGGACCGTCGGCGAGCACATCGCCGGCGGCGACACGGGTGCCGCTGAAGACGGTGATGCGCTGCGAAAGGCAGGTTCCCTGGTTGCTGCGCACGAACTTGTGGACCCCGTACCACTGGTCCGGGCCACCATCGTCGGGACGCAGCAGGATGCCGATGCCGCTGTCCTGTCCGCTGCGAATCTTCTCGACCGAGCGGTCGTTGTCAGCCGGCTCCGGCCACGCGATCCCGACCACGGTTCCCGGCTTGCGTGCCAGCACCATCTCGCCCGAGTTGCGAGCGGCGTGGATCTCCATGCCGGTGCCGACGATCGGCGACTCGGTGACCAGAAGCGGGACCGCCTGCTTCTGCATGTTCGATCCCATGAGCGCGCGGTTTGCGTCGTCGTGCTCGAGGAACGGGATCAACGCCGTAGCGACGCTGACGATCTGCTTCGGTGAGACGTCCATGTAATCGACGACGCCGATGGGCAGGTCCTTGAAGGTATGGCGCGTGCGGCAGGCGACGTGCGCCACCGCGAAGTGACCCGCCTCGTCGACGGGCGCGTTGGCCTGGGCCACCGTGTACTTGTCCTCCTCGTCGGCGGACAGGAAGACGATCTCGTCGCTCACCCAGGGCGTGCCCTTCTCGTCCTTGTACACGCGGCGGAACGGCGTCTCGATGAAGCCGAACTCGTTCACTCGCGCGAAGGTGGCGAGCGAACCGATCAGGCCGATGTTCGGGCCCTCGGGCGTCTCGATCGGGCAGATGCGGCCGTAGTGACTCTGGTGCACGTCGCGCACATCGAACCCTGCGCGTTCGCGCGAGAGTCCGCCTGGTCCGAGTGCCGACAGGCGGCGCTTGTGAGTCAGCTCCGCCAGCGGGTTGGTCTGGTCCATGAACTGCGACAGCTGGCTGGACCCGAAGAACTCCTTGATGGCGGCGACGACCGGCCGTGCGTTGATCAGGCTCGCGGACGTGATCGTCCCCGAGTCGCTGATGGTCATGCGCTCCTTGATGATCCGCTCCATGCGGATCAGTCCCATGCGGAACTGGTTCTGGAGCAGCTCACCGACGGCGCGCACGCGGCGGTTGCCGAGGTGGTCGATGTCGTCCGCCTCACCGTGGCCGTTGTTGAGCTGGATGACCTTGCGGATGATCGACACGAAGTCCTGGTTGTCGAGCACCCGGCGATCCTTGTCCCATGCGCGCTCGCGCGCCTCTTCCTCGCTGATGCCGAGGTTCTTGTCGAGCTTGAACCGGCCGACCTTGGAGAGATCGAAGCGGCGTGCATTGAAGAAGAGCGAGTTGAGCAGGTTGCGCGCGTTCTCGACCGTGGGCGGATCGCCCGGGCGGATCTTGCGGTACAGCTCGACGAGCGCCTCCTCGACGGTCGTGCTGCCGTCCTTCTCGAGCGTCGCGGCGATGTACTGGTGCTCCGGGTCAAGGTCGACGTCCGCGAAGAAGGCGCGAATGTCGTCATTGCTCGCGTAGCCGATGGCGCGCACGAGCGTGGTGACCGGGACCTTGCGCTTGCGATCGATCTTGACGGTGAGCACGTCCTTGCTCGACGTCTCGACCTCGAGCCAGGCGCCGCGGTTGGGGATCAGCTTGGCCGCGTAGAGCAGACGGCCGGTCGCGCGGTCCTCGGTGTCCGTGAAGTACACGCCCGGGGAGCGGACCAGCTGCGACACGACCACGCGCTCGGTGCCGTTCACGATGAACGTCCCCTCGGCGGTCATCATCGCGAAGTCGCCCATGAAGACCTCGGCCTCCTTGATCTCGCCGGCGTTCTCGCCGGTCTTGATGTGCAGCCGGGTTTGGATCCGAAGTGGGGCGGAGAAGGTCATATCCCGCTGACGGCAGTCCTCTTCGTCGTATTTGGGCTCGCCAAACTCGTAGTCGAGGAATCGCAGCTCGTAGTTCTTTCCGGTGTAGTCCGTGATCGGGTTGAGCTCGTTGAACAGCTCCCGGAGACCTTCTCTCTTGAACCACTCGAATGAATCAAGCTGGGTCTGGATCAGGTTTCCGACCTCGAGCTTGTCTGCAATCTGGCCGTACGACTTGCGGGCGGCAGTAGTGGAAAGAGAAAGGA
>JBAPWO010000001.1:0-25153 GCA_049283735.1 Candidatus Dormiibacterota bacterium | reverse complement strand
AACCGAGGTTCAGCGCACCGGCGCCCTGGATTGCGACATAGACGAGCACCCACGCGAGCACGCCGACCGCCACGACCACCGCCGCGACCAGCAGGCCGACAAGCGCCGCGCTCTTGGCACGTCGCCGGCGCAGCGCCGGGCGGTTGCGAAATCCCGGCGTGCCGAGTGCGAGCTGAGTCACAGCGCCACCCCACGGCGCGCAACCAGGCGCGCAAGAATGTTCACCACCAGCGCGACGATCAGGAGCCAGAACCCCACCACGAAGAGAGCGGACAGGTGGAAGGGCTCGGTGGCCTCCGTGAACTCGTTGGCGATGACGCTGGACATCGTCGCCCCTTGCGAGAAGATGCTCGAGTTGATGTGCAGCACCGCGTTGCCGATCACCATGGTCACCGCGATGGTCTCCCCCAAAGCGCGGCCGAGACCGAGCAACGAAGCCCCGACGATGCCCGAACGTGCACGCGGAAGCACCGCAATACGGATCATCTCCCAGCGCGTGGCCCCCAGGGCCAGTGCCGCTTCCTTCTCGTTCCGTGGAGTGCTCCGGAAGACCTCACGGCAGACTGCCGCAATGATCGGGAGCACCATGATCGCGAGCACCAGCCCCGCGCTGAAATATGACACGCCGAAAAACGGCCCTTGGAATGCGATGCCGATCACCGGCACGGTGCCGAGCGTCGTGGTCAGGAAGTCCACAACCGGCCTGATCGCCGGGATGAGAGCGAAGATCCCCCAGAACCCGTAGACGACGCTGGGTACCGCGGCCAGCAGATCCACGAGTGCCGAGAGCGGACCCTTGATGCGCTGTGGTGCCACCTCCGTGATGACCAGCGCGGCACCAACGGCAAGTGGCACAGCGATGATCATGCCGATGATCGACGTGAGCATCGTGCCGTAGATGAACTGCAGGATCCCGTACGGATTCGGATGCGAGACGTTCGGGAACGCGGTGGACGGCGTCCACCGCGACGACGTGATGAAGGAGAAGAAGCCGTACTGCTGCATGGCCGGAAGGCCCTGCAGCACCAGGAAGACGATCATCGCTGCGATCACCACGAGCACGATCCCGCCGGTGATCGAGACGCCGGTACCGAAGATCCGGTCGGCGATGCGCGGCCGGCCGCGCTTCAACAGGACCGGCGCCACCCGAACGCCAGAGGCGGCGATGCCGCCGCCCACACCAGCCGGCGGCGGCATCAGGAGCCCACCACGGTCAATGCGGTCGGTGGCTCACGGCGAGACCGGGGTACCGTTGACCGTGATCTTCTTGAGTTGGGCGATGCACAGGGCCTGGAGCGTCGGTCCGAGCGGCGTGTAGTTGACGGAGCCGGTCAGATCCTGACCCTTGGTCAGGACCCATGAGAGGAAGTTGACGAGCCCGGCCGCGACGGCTGCCTTGGTCTGGTTCTGGTACACAAGCGCCCAGGTCAAACCGGTGATCGGATATGCCTCGGGATTCGACGACCCGTTGACGATGTCGACGCGCAGGTCGGCGGGATAACTGGTGATGCCGACCGTGGCATTGGCGGCGGTCTGCTCGCACGGCTCGATGAACTTGCCTGCCTTGTTCTTGACGTCGGCATAGGTCTGGTGCTGCGCGATCGCGTAATCGAGCTCGACATAGCCGACGCCGCCCGGGGTCTGGCTGATGATCGCTGACACGCCGTCGTTGCCCTTGCCGCCGATCCCGACCGGCCACGCCACGGTCTTGCCGACGCTGGTCGTTGATCCGCCGAGCGCGGTGACCCAGGCAGGGCTCGTCTGGGTGAGGAAGTCGGTGAAGATGTTCGTCGTCCCCGATCCGTCTGAACGGTGGGCGATGGCGATCGGAGTGCTCGGAAGCGTGATTCCCGGGTTCAGGGCCTTGATGGCCGGGTCATTCCACACGGTGATGCCGCCCGAGAAGATCTTGCCCAGGGTGTTGCCGTCGAACTTGAGACCGCCGGCGATCCCGGGGAGGTTGTACGCAACCACGACCGGCGCCTGCACCAGCGGAATCTGCACGACCGGACCCTTGGCCTTGGCGATGTCGGAGTCCTTCATGAACGCATCCGAGTCGCCGAAGTCAACGGTATTTGCCTGAAGCTGCGCGATGCCGGCGCCTGAGCCAACCGACGAATACGCAACCTGGACGCTGTTGGAGGTGGCGTATGCCTTTGTCCACACGGACATCATCGGTGCGACGAACGTCGAGCCTGCACCACTCAGGGTCGTCGCCTGGCCGGCAACCGTGGCGAGGCCGTTGCTGTAGCCGGGGTTCGCAGTGGTCCCGGTGCACACCGGCGTGGGGGTTGCAGTGGGAGCGAGTGTCGTGGCTCCAGTGCTTGACGACCCACAGGCGGCGAGGACCGAGCCTCCCACGAGGAGGGTGAGCGCACCCCGAACGGTCGCCGCTTTACGCCAGACGGCGTGCCCGCGCGTCAACGATGGTCTCATCTCGACTGTCATGTCGGCCCTCATTACCCCGTTTCTCATCCGCCGTCCTGGCGACTGCACGGCCTTATCCTGCCCATCGCCTGGTTAAGGGCGACACAGCCAGATGGTTAACGGGCGCTTAACGGTTGCCTGGCCGCCGCCGGTGATGGCTACGAAACGGAGGACCGGGCGAGGCCATCGATCAGCGCCCTGACCGAGGCGCCGGGATCGGTTCCCGCGACGGCGCGCACCACCACGAGCCGCGTCGCCCCGGCGGCGCCGGCCGCGGGCAGCGACGCGACGTCGATCCCACCGATGGCGAACCAGGGGCGCTGCTCGGTGCCGTCTCGCTCGCGGGAGGCCGCATGGGTCACGATCTCGAGCCCGGTCGCCGGCCGGCCGGGCTTGGTCGGCGTGGCGAAGAGCGGACCGACGCAGAGATAGTCGGCCTCGGGCGCACCGGCGTCGAACTCGGCCGGCGAGTGGGTCGACAGACCGATGAGCACGTCGGGTCCGACCACACGCCGCGCCCAGGCCGGCGGGAGATCGTTCTGGCCGAGGTGGACGCCATCGGCGTCGGAGGCGACGGCCACGTCGGGCCGGTCGTTGATCACGAAGAGCGCGCCGTATCGGTCCGCAGCGGCACGGAAGGCCCCGCTCCAGCGAAGCAGGTCCCCGGCCTCCGCATCCTTGTCGCGCAGCTGAATGATGTCCGCGCCCGCCTCGAGCACGGCTGCTAAGAACGCCGCGAGATCGCCCTGCTCCTTGCGCGCCCCGGTGACCACATAGAGGTGGGCTCGCGCCAGGCGCTCCCGCCTGCGGTCACCCGGACTCGGCATCACCGTGCGCGGTCACCACCTTGGGACGGTTGCCGAGGTCCGCGAGCCCTTCCCACGACGTCGACGCCTCCGCGTAGAGGCGCTGGGGGATCCGTCCGGCCCGAAACGCGAGCCGCCCGGCCTCGACCGCGGCCCCGATCGCCCGTGCCATGAGCACCGGCTCGGCGGCGCGGGTGATCGCCGACGCGACCAGCACCGCGTCGCATCCCAGTTCCATGGCGATCGCGGCGTCCGAGGCGGTGCCCACGCCCGCGTCGAGCACCACCGGGACACCGGCACGCTCGCGAATGATCCGGAGGTTGTAGTGGTTGCGGATGCCCGAACCGCTGCCGATCGGCGCCCCGAGCGGCATCACCGCCGCGCAGCCGAGGTCCTCGAGCCGCCGGGAGAGCACGGGGTCATCGTTGGCGTAGGGGAGCACGACGAACCCGTCATCGATCAGCTCCTCGGCCGCGACCAGGAGCTCGGCGCCGTCGGGGAGCAGGGTGTCCTCGTCCGCGATCACCTCGAGCTTGATCCAGTTGGTCTCGAAGGCCTCGCGGGCGAGCCGCGCCGTCGTGACCGCATCGCGGGCGGTGAAACAGCCCGCCGTGTTGGGCAGGATCCGGCGCCCGGACCGCCCGACGACGTCCAGAAACGAGCTCGCGCCGGCGGGATCGAGGCGGCGCAGCGCGACCGTCACGATCTCGGTCCCGGAGGCTTCGAGCGCCCGCTCGAGAATGTCGAGACTTGGAGCGCCGCCCGTCCCCATGATCAGCCGCGACGTGAAGCGCTCACCGGCGATGACCAGGACGTCGTCCACGTCAGCCCCCCTGCACGGCGTGCAGGATCTCGAGCCGGTCGCCGGCGGCGAGCGTGGTGTCCGGCCAGCTCGCGCGGAGCACCACGTCGCCGTTCCGTGCCACGGCGATGCCGCGCTGCTCCGGCGGGAGCTCCATCTCGCGGAGCAGGTCGGTCAGACCCAGGCCGTCGGCGACCTCGCGGCTCTCCCCGTTGACCACGATGATCATGCCCCAACCTCCGCGGTGCGGCGGAATCGTGAGGGCGACCAAGGACGGATGGCGTCCGGCCACCGACCCCCGGCGAGCACGCCGGCAACAGCGTCAGCCGTCGCGGGCGCGAGGAGATACCCGTTCCGATAATGGCCGGTCGCCACCATGAGCCCGGGGGTCGTCGTCTCACCGACCATCGGCATGTTGTCCGGCGAGCCCGGCCGCAGCCCTGCCGACGCCTCGACCAGCTCGAGCTCGGCGACATCCGGGACCAGTGCTCGCGCTTCGCGGATCAGTTCGTACACGGCGCCCGCCGTCACCGAGGTGTCGAAGCCGCGCTCCTCAACCGTGCCGCCGATGACCACGCGCCCGTCCCCTCGAGGGAGGATGTAGACGGCGCCGCCACGGATGGTTCGCGCGATCATGTCCGGCGCCCCGCGCAGGCGGAGGATCTGGCCCTTCACGGGCCGTACAGGTGGGAGGTCTTCGTCTGGCACGCCGGGAACCGCGCCCGACCAGCACCCCGCTGCGAGGACGACCTGCGACGCCTCGAGCCGTTCGCCGCCGTCGAGACCGAGGCCGGCCACTCGTCCCGTCTCGATCAGCAGCGACGCCCTGGACCGATGGATCTGCACCCCGAGGCGATTGCAGGCCTGGAGCAGCGTGGCCACCATGGCGCGTGGGTCCACCTGGTGGTCGGACTCCACGAGCATGCCGCCGCGAATCGACGGCGCGAGGCCCGGTTCCACGTCACGGGTCTGGCGCGACGTCAGCCGCACCACAGGGAGTCCGAGCTCCTGGCGGTAGCGGAACTGGCGCTCCAGCGCGGTCTGCTCGTCGATGTCGATGGCCACGTGCAGGGTCCCGGTCTGGCGGTAGCCGGCCGATCGACCCGCGTCCAGTTCGAGCTCCGCGATGAACGATGGATACCGCGCCGCCGAGTCCCGGTTGAGCGCTACCACCGCCTCCTCGCCGTACTCGGTCTCGCCCACCGGGGCGATCATCCCGGCGGCGAAGTGCGAAGAGCCCGATCCCGGATCGGGATCGACGACGGCCACGCTGAGGCCGGCCCGAGCAGCCCGCCAGGCGACCGAAAGACCGATGACACCCCCGCCGATGACCGCTGCGTCCACGCGCCTCCTTTCCGATGCTGGGTTCGAGTTTACGGGGAGGGCTCGCTTGCGCCGATTCGGTCGAGCCGGTATCCGACTCCGAAGACGGTGGTGATCCGGAACGGCATCTGCGCGAAGGGCTCGAACTTCTCGCGGAGCCAGCGGATGTGCACGTCCACGGTCTTGGGATCGCCATAGAAGCGGTTGCCCCACACCGCCGCGATGATCGCTTGACGCGAGAGCACCCGCCCGGTGTTGCGCAGGAGCAACGAAAGCAGGTCGAACTCCTTCGGGGCGAGGCGCAGCTCCAGGCTATCGACGTGAATCGTGCGGGCGGCCCGGTCGATCCTGAAGCCGTCGAACTCCTCGATCTCCGGTGCGCCAACCGGCCGCGCGCTCATGTCCGAGCGGCGCAGCAGCGCGGTGACCCGCGCGAGCAACTCGTTGAACGAGAAGGGCTTGGTCACGTAGTCATCGGCGCCGAGTTGGAGACCGACAACCTTGTCGACCTCGGTCCCCTTGGCGGTGAGCATGAGGATCGGCGTCGACGACTCCTGGCGCAGCACCCGGCACACCTCGAGGCCACTCAATCCCGGAAGCATCACGTCGAGGAGGATCAGGTCGGGGCGCCCCGTCCGAGCAACGTTGAGCGCGTCCGGACCGGTCGCAGCCTCGAGGACGTGGTAGCCCTCACGCGCGAGGTTGTAGCGCAGCGTTTCGCGGATGGCGTCCTCGTCCTCGACCACCAGGATACGTTTGGCGACGGTGGGCGCCATGAAAATGAGCTTAGCTCTTCGCCTCGATGAGCGCTTTCGGCGACGCGCATATACTCGCCAGGGTGGAGGCGTTGAGCGGCGTCGAACTTCTCTCCGGCTCAGGGGGCATCGACGTGCTCCGAGCTGTGGGGCTGCTGCTTGATCCCGGCATCGTCGGCCTCGATGCAAAGGGCCGCGTGCTGCTCGCCAACGAGCCCGCTCGCCGGCTTCTCGGGCTTGCGCTCGTGGAGGGCTCGGACTTCGTCGCCGGCGAGGTCGACTACCGGCTGATCCGTCTGCTCGACGCCGCGCGACAGAGCGGGCATGTCGAGGAGCGCGCGATCACCCTCCACGACCGAGACTTCAACGCTCGGGCGATCGCGCTCAACGGCGAGGTGGCGAGCGTGCTGGTGGTGCGAGACGAGACGCGCGTGCACCATCTCGAGCGAGTTCGGCGCGACTTTGTCAGTAACGTCTCGCACGAGCTGCGCACCCCGATCACCGCGGTCCAGCTCATCGCCGAGACGCTCGCGAACGGTGGCCTCGAGGACCCGGACGCGGCCGCCGGCTTCGTCCGGCGGATCGGCCAGGAGGCGGCGCACATGGCCCAGATGGTCGAGGAGTTGCTCGAGCTGAGCACCATCGAGTCCGGGCTGCGGCCGATGGCCAGCGAGCGCGTCCCGATCGCCACGCTGATGGGCAGCCTCGACCGTCTCCGTCCCCTCGCCGAGAGCAAGGGCGTCGAGTTCGATATCAGCGTCGCTCCGGGGACCCCGGACTTGATCGGCGACGCCTCGCACCTCGGGCAGGTGCTCCGCAACCTCGCTCACAACGCGATCAAGTTCACACCCTCGGGCGGGCGAATCGCGATCAACGCGGCTTCGGGACACGCGGGCCACGTCGTGCTGAGCTGTCGCGACAGCGGCGTGGGGATCACCCCGGCGGACCTGCCGCGGATCTACGAGCGATTCTGGAAGGCGGACACCTCGCGACAGCGCGACGGCGAGGGGTCGGGGCTCGGCCTCGCCATCGTTCGCCATGTGGTCGAAGCCCACGGCGGCACCGTATCGGTGACCTCCGAGCCCCGCCATGGGACCGAGTTCCAGGTCGTCCTCCCCTCGGCCGAGGACAACTGATCTCGCGGCGATTGACCGGCTTGCCGTCGCGGAAGGTGGTTGGTTACCATTCCGCGATAGTTACGACGTAGAAAGCTTTCCTGGCAGGGGGAGGCCCATGGCGGAACGCGTTCTCGACATTGATGCGTCGGCGCCGAGCGAGGGGCGTCCGGCGCTGCTCGACCGGCATACGGAGCTACTCGATGCCGGCCTGAGAAAGACCGCCGCTCGTACCCGCGGGCTGCTCCGCCAGATGTCCGCCTACCACCTCGGCTGGACCGATGCGCAGGGGCGCCCCGCGAACGAGCCGGCCGGAAAGCAGATCCGCCCCGCTCTGGCGCTCTGGGCGTGCGAGTCGCTCGGGGGCGACCCGGCCTGGGCACTGCCGGCGGCCGTGGCCGTCGAGCTGATCCACAACTTCACGCTGATCCACGACGACATCCAGGACGGCGACCAGCTGCGCCGCCATCGCCCCACGGTGTGGGCGATCTGGGGCACCGAGCAGGGCATCAACGCGGGCGACGGCATGTTCGCCTGTGCCCTGAGCGGCCTGCTGGCGCCGGGACCGCGCCCTGGGCGCAGGATGCGTGCGGCCCACCTGCTGAGCGTCGCGGTGGTCCAGGTCGTCGAGGGCCAGTGTCTCGACCTCTCCCTTGAGGGTCGCGCCGGCGCCGCCCAGGCGACCTACCTCCGGCTGGTCACGATGAAGACGGGAGCGCTCCTCGGCGCGGCGATGGCCGCGGGGGCCGTCCTCGCGGGAGCACCGCGCGGCGTGGCTCAGCGGTTCGACGCCGCCGGCAGGTTGCTCGGGCTCGCCTTCCAGGTGCGCGACGACTGGCTGGGCACGTGGGGTGACCCGCAGCTCACCGGCAAGGGCCGGAGCGGCGACCTGCGCCGGCGCAAGCTCACCTACCCGGTGGTCGCGGCGTACGAGGTGGCCACGCCGGTGCGCCGTCGCGAGCTGCGACGCCTCTTTCGCGAACGGGAACCGGGCGGCGAGTTCCGCCTGCGCGCGATGCTCGATGAGCTGGGTGGTCCGGCCCTGACCGCCGGCGTCCCCATGGTGCTGGCACGCGACGCCATCGCCG
Source organism: Candidatus Dormiibacterota bacterium (assembly GCA_049283735.1). Taxonomy (GTDB): domain Bacteria; phylum Chloroflexota; class Dormibacteria; order Aeolococcales; family Aeolococcaceae; genus Palsa-851. Next base: position 16,837 of record JBAPWO010000001.1, on the reverse strand, counting down.
CGCTCACCGGCCTCCCCGACCAGGCGGTCACCGACTTTGCGGACCTGGCGATCCATGTTGCTGAACGCAACCGCTGACTCAAGCGCCGGCACGCGCACCGCTTCGCGCAAGGACGAGCATCTGCGCATCAACGTCGAGGAGGACGTCGCCGCCAAGGGCGTCGAAACCGGTTTCGACGACTGGCGTTTCGTGCATCGCGCCCTTCCGGAGATCGACCTCGACGACGTGGACTTGCGCACCCATCTTCTCGGCCGCCACGTCGGTGCACCGCTGCTGGTCTCGTGCATGACCGGCGGAACCGAACCCACGCGGGTGATCAACGAGCGGCTCGCTCGTGTTGCTCAATCCCATGGTCTGGCGATGGGTCTTGGCTCCTGCCGCGTCCTCCTCGAACGACCGGAGGTCCTGCCGACGTTCGACGTGCGCGGGCTCGCCCCTGGCGTTCCCCTGCTCGCCAACCTCGGCGCGGTGCAACTCAACCTCGGTGTCGGGATCGACGAATGCCGTCAGCTCCTGCGGGCGCTTCGCGCCGACGCGCTGGTGCTGCATCTCAACCCGCTCCAGGAGGCGCTGCAGGCCTCGGGGAACACCGGGTTCGCCGGGTTGCTCCGGCGGATCGCGGCGGTATGCGCGGGACTGGGCGCGCCGGTGATCGTCAAGGAGGTCGGCTGGGGCATCGCCGACGACCTCGTGACGCGACTCTTCGAAGCCGGCGTGGCCGCCGTCGACGTCGCCGGCGCCGGTGGCACGTCGTGGAGCGAGGTCGAGCGACATCGCATGAGCGACCCGGTCCGGGCGCGCGTTGCGGCGTCGTTCGCCGCCTGGGGCATCCCGACGACCGACGCCTTGATCCGCGCGCGCAGCGCGGCACCGAGTGGTGTGCTGATCGCGAGCGGCGGCGTGCGCAACGGCATCGACATCGCCAAGGCGCTGACCCTCGGCGCCGATTCGGTCGGGATGGCGGGCCCGTTGGTGCGCGCCGCCGCAGCAGGTGACGCGGCGCTCGACGAGACCGTCACCGTGATCCTCGAGGAGCTGCGCCTGGCCATGTTCTGTGTCGGCGCAGCGAGAATCGTCGACCTGCGAACCGACGCCCGCCTGGTGCGCCGCGACGGACAGGCGCCGTGACGGCGCAGACCACCATGTCGCTCGACGCTGCCGACGCCTACTGCCGGCAGCTGGTCAAGCACTACGAGAACTTCACGGTCGCCTCACGGCTCTCGCCGCGGTCGCTGCGCCGCGACCTGACCAGGGTGTACGCGTTCTGCAGGTTCACCGACGATCTCGGCGACGAGAGCGGTGATCGTGCGATCGCGATGCGCCGCCTGCGACGCTGGCGCGACGAGACCCGCGAGAGCTTCGACCACGACGAGCGCACCCATCCTGTGCTGGTCGCGCTCACCGACACGGTTCTCCGTTTCCAGTTGGACGCGCAACCCTTCGTCGACCTGATCGACGCCAACATTCAGGACCAGCGCGTCGACACGTATGACGATTGGCCAGCGCTCCGCGGCTACTGCACGCACTCGGCTGCGCCGGTCGGGCGCATCGTGCTCCGCCTGTTCGACATTCGCGACCCGGCCGCGGTGACGCTGAGTGACGACGTCTGCATCGGACTGCAACTCGCCAACTTCGCGCAGGATGTCTCGGTCGACAAGCGGCTCGGCCGCACCTACCTCCTGCAGAGCGACATTCGCGAGCATGGCATCGAAGGCGCGACGCGCGCGATGTGCGAGCGGGCGCGCACGATGCTTGCATCGGGCGTTGGCTTGGAGGCGCTGACGCCGCCGCGGCTGCGCGTGCAACTCGCACTCTATCGCCTCGGTGGTGAGGCGATCCTCGAGGCGATCACCGCAGCCGGGTATCGCACCGCCGCACACCGCCCGATCGTGGATCGAGCGGCTCGGATGCGAATCATCGCGGCAGCGCTATCAGCGGGCGTGCGTGGCGGCAAGGCGCACGCCATGCCGGTGCCGGCCCGGCCGGCGGAACACCGGCGTGCTTGACACGCCCACGCTGCCCGACGTCCGCGCCCTGGAGCGCTACTGCGAGGACATGGCGCGCCGCGAAGCGGCCAACTTCTACTGGGGATTCATCGCCCTGCCACGTCAGCAGCGCACCTCGATCTACGCGCTCTACGACTTCGCGCGGCAGGTCGATGACGATGCCGACCTCGATGGTCGCGAGTCGCGCGACCATCGCCTCGAGCACCATCGACGCCGGCTCCGCGAGACGCGGCCGGGCGACAGCACCGACCCGGTCATGGGCCTGCTCGCGATCGCGATGCGGCGTCACGCGATTCCGATCGCCGAGCTGGACATGCTCATCGACGGTGTGGCGATGGATCTGACCACGACCCGATACCAGACGTGGGATGAGTTGCGCGCGTATGCCAACCTGGTCGCGTCGGTCGTCGGCCGGATGTGCGTGCGCATCTTCGGATTTCGCGACCCGATCGCGCTGGAACGCGCCGATGAGCTGGGTGTAGCCCTCCAGCTGATCAACATCCTGCGCGACGTGCAGGAGGACGCCACCCGGGGACGCATCTATCTGCCCCTGGACGAGCTCGCTGAGTTCGGCATCACCGAGGGACACATCCTCGACGGCCGCGTCGCCCCACGCTGGCACGCCTTCATGGCCATGCAGATCGCCCGGGCGCGCGAGCTGCACCGATCCGGCATTCGCGTGACCGAGTCCATCCCCAAGCAACCGGCGGTGTGCGTGCGCACCATGGCCGGGATCTACCTCGGCATCCTGGATCGGATCGAGGCCGCGCCCGAGCTGCCGCTTCGCGGACGCGCGCGCCTCTCGAAGGCGGCGAAGCTGGGTGTGATGGCTCGTTCCTGGCTGGCTGCGGTATGAGCCGGCAGCCACGGGTCGCCGTCGTCGGGGCCGGGCTCGCGGGCCTCACCGCAGGGCTCGAGCTCGCCAAGCGCGGCTGGCGTGTGGACCTGTACGAGCGTTCCCGCCTGCTGGGGGGCAAGGCAACCTCGTTCGTGGTGGAGGGCCACGAGGTCGACTGCGGCCAGCACGTGGTCCTCGCCTGCTGCACCGCCACCCTCGACCTGGTCGAGGAGCTCGGGCTCACCGATTCGCTCTACATCCAACCGCGATTCGAGGTCACGGTGCTCTCGCGCAGGCGTCGACCCGCGCGCCTGCGCGCTTCCGCGCTTCCCGCGCCACTCCACCTGATGACAGGCTTCGCTCGCTATCCGCACCTGAGCACGCTCGATCGCGTCCGGGTGGGACGCGCGCTGGTCGCGGCACGCACCGACGTCTCGCCGAAGGGAGACATGGCCGCCTGGTTGCGCCGGCGTCATCAGAGCCGCCGAGCGCTGCGCGCATTCTGGGAGCCGTTTCTGGTTCCGGCGCTGAACGCGCCACTCGACCGCGTGTCCGCGGCGATGGGACTCTTCGTGATCCGGACCGCGTTTCTCGGCGATCGCGACGCGGCGCGCATCGCGTACCTCAGGGTTCCGCTCGCGCGACTCGCGGAGGCCGCAGCCGCTCGTCTCGACGGGGTTCACCTCCGCCAGGCCGTCGTCGGCGTGCATCGCGAAGGCGACCGCATCACCGGCGTGAAGCTGAGCGGCGGGGCCGGGGCGGCGTGCGATGCCTGTGTCATCGCGGTGCCGCCGAAACGCCTCGACGCGATGCTCGACGACGCGCCTGGGTTGGGTGTCGCCGGACTGGACGCTTTTGAACCCATGCCGATCGTCGATCTGCACCTCTGGTACGACCGTCCGGTCCTCGGGTGCGACTTCGCGGCGCTCCTCGACTCGCCGGTGCAGTGGGTCTTCGAGAAGTCGCCTGGATACGTGTGCTGCAGCCTGAGCGCGGCCGATGACCTCGTGCAGCGCCCGGAGCGGGAGCTCGTCGAGCTCGGTCGCACCGAGCTGGCCGCGGTGCTGCCCCAGGCCGCACGCGCCCGATTGCTGCGTGGGGCCGCGACGCGCGATCCCGACGCCACCTTCATTCCCGCACCGGGCGTGCGCCGCCCCGGCCCCACGACCGTGCTCTCCAACCTCGTGATCGCGGGTGCGTGGACTGATACCGGCTGGCCGGCCACGATCGAGTCGGCGGTGCGCAGCGGACGGACCGCGGCGCTGACGCTGTACAGCAACGCCGCCGCATGGCCGTCTGCGCGGAGCGCGCAGGCCGGCGGGCCGGCGCGGGAGGTGGCCCGTGCAGTCTGAGGCGCTGGGCTCCGCGGTCGACTGGCTGCTCGAGCACCAGGATGCATCCGGCTGGTGGAGCGGCGAGCTCGAAACCAACGTGACCATGACCGCCGAGCACGTGCTCCTGCTCCGCTTCCTCGGCGCCTCGCACGACGACATCCGCGAGGGGGCTGTCCGTCAAATTCTCGGCGCGCAGCGCGATGACGGCACATGGGCGCTGTACCACGACGGCCCCGGCGATCTGAGCACGACCATCGAAGCCTATGTCGCGCTTCGCGTCCTCGGGATCGACGCGTCGCAGGCGCCGCTGCGCAAGGCGCTGCGCGCGATTCTCGATCAGGGCGGACTCGCCGAAGCGCGCGTGTTCACCAAGATCTGGCTTGCGCTCTTCGGCATCTTTCCGTGGGATGGCGTGCCGAGCATGCCACCCGAGCTGGTGCGTCTCCCCTCGTGGGCGCCACTCAACCTGTACGACTTCGCGTGCTGGGCGCGGGGCACGATCGCGCCGCTGCTCATCGTCATCTCGCAGCGCCCCGTCCGAGATCTCGGGGTCAGCGTCGACGAGGTGATCGTCCCTGGAAGCGAACGCCGGATGCACCGCGTCTCCGGCTCCGGCGTGTTCCTGTGGCTCGACCATGCGCTGAAGCTCTACGACCGTCTGCCCCGTCAACCGGGACGAGCGGCGTCGCGCGGCCGGCTCGTCGAGTGGATCACGCAACGGCAGGAGGCCGACGGCGGCTGGGGCGGGATCCAGCCTCCGTGGGTCTACTCCCTGATTGCGCTGAACCTCGAGGGCATGTCGCTCGATCACCCGGTCATCCGCCGCGGTCTCGAGGGATTCCGTCGATTCGCCATCGACGACGACATGGGCTGGCGTCTCCAGGCATGCATGTCGCCGGTGTGGGATACGGCGTGGGCGATGCTCGCGCTGCGCAAAGCCGGGATTCCGCGTGAGCACGCGGCGCTGCGCAGCGCGGTGGACTGGCTGCTCGCCGAACAGATCTCGGGGGGTGGCGATTGGAACGTCAAGGTGCCATTCGACGGATGCGGCGGATGGGCCTTCGAGTTCGACAACGACATCTATCCCGACGTCGATGACACCGCAGTCGTGGTCCTCGCGCTGTTGGAGTCAGGCGACCCGGCGCGCGTGGCGAAGCCGGTCGCCGATGCCGTCCGGTGGTGCAGAGCGATGCGCTCTCGCAATGGTGCCTGGGCAGCGTTCGACAAGGACAATACGCGCGCGCTGGTGTACAAGCTGCCGTTCGCTGATTTCGGGGCGATGCTCGATCCGCCGTCCGAGGACGTGACCGCTCACGTCATCGAGATGCTGGCCGCGGTCGGCTGCGGCGTCGACGACGCCGACATCCCGCGGGCACTCGCATACCTGCGCGCCACACAACGTCCGTGGGGTTCGTGGTACGGCCGCTGGGGCGTGAACCACATCTATGGCACCTGGTGCGTGGTCAGCGCGCTGGTCGCGCTGCGCACCGGCGCCGACATGGTGAGCGACGCTGTTGCATGGGTGCGCCGGGTGCAGAACCCGGACGGCGGCTGGGGTGAATCCTGTCACTCCTATGTCGATGAGTCGTTCGCCGGCGTCGGCACCAGCACGCCGTCGCAGACCGCGTGGGCGATGCTCACACTGCAGCTCGCCGGGCGCGGTGACGACGCCGCGTGCGCGCGCGGCCGTACGTTCCTGCTGGAGCGTCAGCGGGACGCCACCTGGGACGAGCCCGAGCACACCGGCACCGGGTTCCCCGGCGATTTCTACATCAATTACCACCTCTACCGGCACGTTTTTCCGACCCTGGCGCTCGCCGGCGGCGAGTCCATCCAGACCGCACAACCCGCCGTCGAGCGCGAGCTCGTCGCCCACCGATAACCCGAAGAGACACAAGGAGACAGCCATGGCGGTGCCACTGCGACAGGCGATACGAGTTGGCAGCTATGTGGCCCGGCAACGGCTGCGCCGCAATGAGAAGTTCGCGCTCGTGCTCCAGCTCGAACCGCTCTACCAATGCAACCTTGCCTGCGCGGGCTGCGGAAAGATTCAGCACGAGGACGCGATCCTCCAGCGGCGGCTGACGGTGCAGCAGTGCATCGACGCGGTCGAGGAATGCGAGGCGCCGATGGTGTCGATCGCAGGCGGAGAACCTTTGGTCCACAAGGAGATCGACCAGATCGTCAACGCGCTGGTTGCCCGCAAGCGTTACGTCTATCTCTGCACCAACGCGCTCCTGCTCGAGAAGAAGCTCGATCTCTTCACACCCTCGCCGTACTTCTCGTTCTCGATTCACATCGACGGCCTCCGCGAGCGCCACGACGAGTCGGTCTGCCGCACCGGCGTGTTCGACAAGGCGATCGCCGCCATCGCGGCCGCCAAGGCGCGCGGCTTCCGCGTCACCACCAACACGACGTTCTTCGACCAGGACGACGCGCGTTCGATCCGTGGGGTGCTCGACTTCCTCAACGACGAGGTCCAGGTCGACAGCATGCAGATCTCACCCGGCTACGCCTATGAGAAGGCGCCCGACCAGGATCACTGGCTCAATGTCGAGCGCACTCATGCGATCTTCCGCGACGCGTTCGCGGATGGACGGCGCAAGAAGTGGCGGCTCAACCACTCCCCGCTCTTCCTCGACTTCCTCGAGGGCAAGGTCGACTTCAGCTGCACCGCCTGGGGAATCCCGAGCTACTCGGTGCTCGGCTGGCAGCGTCCCTGCTACCTCATGTCGGACGGCTACGCGACCTCGTACCGCGAACTGGTCGAGACGACCGAGTGGGAGAAGTACGGTCGAGGCCGCGATGAACGCTGCGGGAACTGCATGGCGCACTGCGGGTACGAGCCGACCGCGGTGGTTGCGACGTCCGCATCGCTGCGCGAATCGCTGCGGGCGGCGCGCGACAGCCTCCGCCCGCTCGGGACCAAGCCGCATCTGAACTGACGTGAACGCGCCGCAGGCAGCGCCCGGCGCGGGTGACGTCTTTCTCACGGGTGCGTCGGGGTTCGTCGGATCGCACGTGCTCAGAGCGCTCCTCGCGGGCGGCTACACAGTCCGTGCGCTCGTCCGCGGGCGGTGGGAGGCACCGGCCGGTGTGGTCACCGTGACCGGGGATCTGCGCTCTCCGGGAGCACTGGTTCCGGCGCTTCGAGGATGCCGGTTTGTCATCCACACCGCCGCGCTGTACTCGTTCTCACCGCTCGATCGGGCAACCATCGCGGCGGTGAACATCCGAGGGACGTCGGGCATCCTCGAGGCGGCGCACATCGCCGGCGTCGAACGGTGCGTGGTCACGTCCAGCTCGGCGGCGCTGGCGCCGGCAACGAGCTCGCATCCGGCGACCGAGAGCGATTGGGCGAACCCCGACCACAGGGCGTGGTCGTACCACGCATCCAAGCTCGCCGCCGAGCGGGCGGCGCTGCTCGCGCCGATCCCGGTGACCGCGGTGCTGCCCACGGCGCCGGTCGGCCCCGGTGACCGGCGGCCGACGCCGACCGGCAAGATCATCGTCGACCTGCTGCGCGGACGCATGCCCGCAACCCTGGGCGGGGGCATGAACATCGTCGCCGTCGAAGACGTCGCCAGCGCGCACGTGCTGGCGCTCGAGCGCGGACGCTCGGGCGAGCGCTACATCGCCGGAGGCGTCAACCTCACGCTCGCGGAGCTGTGGCGGCTGATCGCGCGGGCGTCAGGCAGGCCCGAGCGGACGTTTCGACTTCCCTACGCAATCGCCGCCGCTGCGGCGCGGGTCGACGCCGTTCGCGTCCGGTTCACCGGCGGAGTGCCCGCGATTCCGCTCGAAGGGGTGCGCATGGGCCGACTCGAGATGTACTCGTCCAGCGCGAAGGCGGTCTCCGAGCTCGGATACCGTCCTTCGAGCGCAGCCGACGCAATCGAACGCGCCGTGCGCTGGTATCGCGACAACGGTTATGCCGCCTGACACGCGGGTCACGGCCATCTGCGCCATGGGCGTGGAGGCATGGGGGGTGCGGCGCCGGGCTCGGCATGTCCGCGTGGTGCAGGTCGGGATCGGGGGCAGGCCTCCGGCAGCGATGCCGGGGATCGTGATCAGCGCCGGGCTCTGCGGCGGCCTGCTCCCCGAGCAGACGCCGGGCACGGTGGTCATTCCCACCCAGGTCGTCGATGAGCGAGGGCTCACGCATGCCTGCGACCCGCGTGTCGTCGCCGCGCTCGAGCACGCCGCGCGATATCTGCGCCTCCCGGTGGCGAGCGGGTCGCTGATCTCCACGTCACGAATGGTCACCGGCGCCGCCAGGGAGACGTGGGCGGGCCGCGGTCATGTCGCCGTGGACATGGAGTCGGCGGCGGCTGCGGAATCCGCACAGCGTTTCGGGGTGCTCCGGGTGATCCTCGACACCCCGGCACGCGAGCTCTCCGCGGCGTGGGCGGCTCCGGCACGCGCGATCCGGCAGCCGTCCAACTGGCGTCAGGCGATCTGGCTCGGCATCAACGCGCCGCGCTTCGCGCTCCGGGTCGGCGACGTCCTAGAGGCGGCCTTCCTCGGCAATATCGACCCCGAGGTATAGCTGGACTGCTCCCCGGAGCATCTGCGCGACCCCCGGGGCGTTGAAGTCCTGAGCCATCTCGTGCAGCGCGGCCCGCTGCGCATGGAGCGCCGCCTCGACCACCCGGCAACCGGCCTCGGTGAGGCCGACGCGAACCATGCGCCGGTCAGGGGCGCATCGAAGCGTCCGAACCAGCCCGCGGGTGTTCAACTCGTGAACCATCAGGGAGACACGCGCCTCCGGCGCCTGGATGAGTTCCGCGAGATCGCCCTGCACGCATCCCTCGACCCCGGCAGCGCCGGCCTCGAGGAGGAGGTGGTACTGCAGGGGGCTCAGATCATGCTGCGCGAGCGAGCGATTGATCTGGATCATCGCCTGCCGGAATCCGCGCCGGAAGATCGCCGCGAGCCGCAGGTCGTCGATCGTGGCGTCCTGGAAGAAGTCGGTGTTTCGAGCTCCGGGCTCGGCCTTGGTCGCGAGCGTCATGCCATCGACTTTACAAGGCTGGGAAGGTTCGATCGAGCCCGCAAGAGCGGTCTCGGGCAAATATTTGTTTGCATGCGGTAAAAACTAGTGAAGCTGCCGTGCGGCACTTTGGGCTGCGAGCCAGCCCCTGACGATCAGACGGAAACGCGGTCGGGAATGTCGTGACCGAGCGCTCGCAGTGCCCGAACGTACTTCGGCGTACTGTCGGGCTCCCCAACGCCGGCGGCGCGGAGGCGGGTCATGACGGCATCGATCAACGCCGCATCGGCATCGAAGAGTTCCACCTCGACCTCTCGAAAGGTTGCCGCGGTCCGGTCGCCGGAGCGCACGGACACGCGGTCGTCGGCAACCTCGGCGCGCCGTGCGGCGCCGGCGATGAGATCCACGGTGTGCCGGTCGGTCACCAGCCGCGCGACGGGCTGGAGCGCGACCTCGCCGACCTCTGGGCGGATCACCTCGAGGGCCGCCTGAGGCGGCTGGTCTGGCGGCCCCGGGAAGTCCGTCTCTTCGCGTGACACGGCCTGTCCCACCATCCGGTTGCCCGCCTTGAGCGTCCACTTACCCGGCTCGCCAGCAGCGCTCCGATGGCGCAGGCCGAGGTTGGCGTGGAGCAGGGTCAGGGCATCGGTGTCCCAATAGGTCGCCGACAGCTCCACGTTGCCGCGGTCGACGGCGTGCGTGCCCTCGACCACTCCGTCGAGGTCGGGCAGCACGAAGTCCGGGTCGACCGGGATCTTGATCTCGCGCTCCTCGGGCATGCTCGATGACTCTAATCTGCGCTTGCCGGCGTCGGGTTCAGCCGAGGCGCGCCCGCGGAGCAATCGCGCGTCACTGCCCGGCCAGCGCGTCAGAGGAACTCCTCGAATCCCGGCCAGGCATCCACCATCTGCCGGCGCAGCTCGTGCGAGAGTGGGAGGTACGTTCCCGTGGCCTCGGCCACGACGCCGCCGTCGGGAAGCAGCACACGACCATCGGTGTGCAACGCGCGACGCAGGAGCCGGTTGATGCGACCCTCGATGCGAAGCCGAGCCCCAAGCGGCGCCGCACGCCGGTAACGCACCTCGAGGCGGCCGGTGACCACCCAGTGACGGTGCAGCGCCGAGCACCGGCCCATGACGTCGTCGAGCACCGCGCTGATGATGCCGCCATGCGCAAAACCGGGAAACCCGGCGTGGTCGTCACCCGGGGTCCAGTGCGTGAAGACGAGGTTGCCGTCCAGCTCGTACTGCAAGTGCAGTCCCGACCGGTTGCGCAGGCCGTGCACCCAGTTCTGCTGGAATTCGCTGCGATCGTTGAGCCACGCCGGGTCGATGTCGCGGTTGATCACGGCACGGTCAGACGGTCGAGGCCACCGAGGTACGCGCGCAGCGGTTCGGGGATGAGCACGCTGCCGTCATGCTGCTGATGAGTCTCGAGGAGGGCATCGAACGTGCGCGGAACGCCGAGCGCGCTGCCATTGAGCGTGTGCACGTGACGGGGCTTCTCCCCCGGCGCCGGACGGTACCGAATGTTGGCTCGGCGCGCCTGGAAGTCAGCGAACACCGAGCACGATGAGACCTCGAGCCACTGGCCCATCCCCGGCGCCCACACCTCCACGTCGTACTTCTTCCACTGCGCGAATCCCAGGTCGCCGGTGCACATGAGCAATACGCGATAGTACAGGCCGAGCCGCTGGAGCACGTGCTCGGCATGCGCGGTGATCAGGTCGAGCTCGTCCAACGACGCTTCGGGTGTCGTGAAGCGCACCATCTCCACCTTCTCGAACTGGTGCAGCCGGATGTACCCGCGCGTGTCCTTGCCGGCCGCGCCCGCCTCGCGCCGCCAGCACGGCGTCAGGGCGACGTGCGCGATCGGCAACTGCGCCGCCTCGAGAATCTCACCGGCGTAGAGATTGGTCACCGGCACTTCGGCGGTGGGAATGAGAAAGAGCCCGTCGTCGGCGTGGTATGCCTCGTCCTCGAACTTGGGCAGCTGTGCGGTGCCGATCATCGCCTCGCGGCGCACCAGGAAGGGCGGTGCCACCTCGGTGTAGCCGTGCTCGCGGGCGACATCGAGCATGAACGACGTCAGCGCACGTTGCAGCCGCGCGCCGTCGCCGCGCAGCACCACGAACCTCGAGCCACTGATCTTCACGGCACGCTCGAAGTCGAACACGCCGAGTCGCTCGCCGAGCTCGTAGTGCGGCAGCGCGTCGAAGGAGAAGCTCGGGGCGGTGCCCCACGTGCGCACGACGACGTTGTCCTCAGGGCCGCCGCCGTCCGGGACGCTCGCGTGCGGCGGATTGGGCACCTCGAGCAGCAGGGCCTCGACGCGCTGATCGAGATCCGCGAGGCGCGCATCACCATCCTGGATGCGTTGCTTGAGCATCGTCAGCGATGCGCGCTGTTCGTCCGGCGGTTTGCCCCTCACCGACGCCGATGCCGCACGCTGCTCGGCGCGCGCCTGTTCGACGGTGGTACGCAGACTGCGTGCCTCGGCGTCGACGGCGAGCAGCTCGTCGATCGGCGCGGTCTCGCCTTTTCTGCGCGCACCCTCGCGAACCGAGTCCGGGTCGTCGCGAATGCGCTGCAGGGAGAGCATCAGGAGTCGCCACCGCGTTGCTGGGGACGCATGGTCGGAAACAGCAGCACGTCGCGGATGGTCGCCGAGTCGGTGAGCAGCATGACGAGCCGGTCGACGCCGACGCCGAGCCCGCCGGCGGGCGGCATGCCCGTTTCGATCGCCTCGAGAAAGTCCTCGTCGATCGGCGGAATCTCGGCATCTCCCGCGGCGCGCATGCGCGCCTGCTCCTCGAAGCGCGCCCGCTGGTCGATCGGATCGTTGAGCTCGCTGAACGCATTGGCGATCTCTCGACCGGCGACGATCAGCTCGAATCGCTCGACGAAACGCGGGTCGTCGCGCCGCCGGCGCGCCAGCGGGCTGACGTCGGCGGGGTAGTCGAGCACGAAGGTCGGATCCCAGAGCTCACCCTCGACTCGCTGCTCATAGATCTCGACCAGCACGGCACCCGGGCTGAGATCGGGTGCGACCTCGACGCCGAGGTGTGTCGCCGCCGCGTGCATCTCATCCCACGCCGCGCGCGCATCGACGCCGGTGTGCTCGAGCACAAGGTCGACCATGGTCGCGGCGCGATACGGCGGCCGGAGGTCAAGCGAGCGGCCGAACGCGGTGCGCAGCAGTGGGTCCTCGCACGGTGCGCTACCCCCCTCGTTCTGCTCCGCCACCTGCGGACCGGCCGCGTTGGCCGCGGCGGTGACCAGCGACTCGGTGAGCTCGCGCATGTCGTCGTACGTCGCGTAGGCCTGGTACGCCTCGAGCATGGTGAACTCCGGGTTGTGCCGCGGCGACAGCCCTTCATTGCGAAACACGCGGCCGATCTCGTAGACGCGAGCGTAGCCGCCGACGATCAGGCGCTTGAGATGCAGCTCGATCGCGATGCGCAGGTAGGCATCGGTGTGCAGGGCGTTCCAGTGCGTCTTGAACGGGAGCGCGTGGCCACCGCCGGGAATCGGCTGCAGCACAGGCGTTTCGACCTCGAGGAACCCGCGTTGATCGAGTGTCGCCCGGAGCGCGCGAATCAATCGGGTGCGCGTCGCGAAGTGGCGTCGTTGACCCGAGTTGCTCAGCAGGTCCAGATAGCGCTTGCGGTACCGGGTCTCCTGATCGTGGAGGCCGTGGAACTTCTCGGGAGGCGCGTGCAGCGCCTTGACCAGCAGCGTCGCGGTGTCGACGAGGACGCTCGGCTCGCCACGGCGCGTGCGCGTCATCGGTCCGGTGATCCCGACGATGTCGCCGAGATCGAGCATCCCCACCATCGCGTGGGCACCTCCGGGGCGGTCGGCGCGGAACCACATCTGCATCCGACCCGACTCGTCCTCGACGTGGGCGAATGCGGCACCGCCGAGATCGCGCAGTTGCATGATCCTGCCGGCGACGGCGACGACCGGGCGATCCGCAGCGTCGACGTCGGCGTCGGGATGCTCGGCTTCATACGCGTTGAGCCGGACGCGTGCTTCGTCCATGGTCGCGCTGGGCGTGAAATCGACTCCGTAGGACGCGATCCCACGCGCCGCGAGCTCATCGACCTTGCGCCGGCGCTCCGCGAAGAGGTCGTCGGATGGCATGCCGCGTATCTTCCCCGGCAGGGCTCGCCGCGTGCGCGAGACGCGGTGCAGCGATCTAGTTGATCTTGACGATCTTGATCTGCCGGGAGCCACCCGGGCTGACCACGTCGACGGTGTCCCCGACCCGGTGACCGAGCAGCGCCTTGCCGACCGGCGACTCCATCGAGATCCGCCCCTCAGCAACATCGACCTCGGCGGGACCGACAATCGTCAGGGTTTGTTTGCCGAAGTCGTCCTTGACCTCGACGGTCGTGCCGACACTGATGATCCCGCTCTCACTGCCCTCTTCGATGATGACGGCATTGCGCAGCATGTTCTCGATCACGAGGATGCGGCCCTCGAGCATTCCCTGCTCGTTCTTCGCCTCGTCGTACTCCGCATTCTCCGAGAGATCGCCGAAGTCCTTGGCGTACTTGATGCGCTCGGCCACCTCGGAGCGACGGACTGTACGTAACTCTTCCAATTCGTGCTCGAGCTTGACGAGACCGTCTCGCGTGAGCAACACAGGTTTGTCCATATAATTCCCTGATACGACAAAATCTCGGCGGGGTATCCGGCTACCTCCGCGCTGCGGAGCCCGGAGTATAGGCGAGCCACATCCGCCGCGGCGTAACAACTTGTCGTCATTCCTTGACGGAAATCGTTATGGTTCATATGATCCGTCGCAAGGTCGATGTGGGGATCTTCATTACTGCCCCCCCTCTCGGGGCGTCTCTGGTTTCCAGGGGCGCCCTTCTTTTTTGCTCTCGTCAGCCCTCGCCGCTGACGAATACCGGCCGGAACCACCCCTCGGATCGGGGTCCGGCCTCGAGCGCACGATCGAGCAACGCGTCGAGCCGCTCACGCGTGTCGATCGTCTGAACCTCAGCCCGAAGTCGCGCAGCGCCCGCGCAGCCGCGAATCGTCCACGCGACGTACTTACGGCCGGTGCGCAGGGCACGGTTCTCACCGTGATACGCACAGAGCATGTCGAGATGACGGCGGGCCAGGGCGATGCGGGCCGCGAAGTCGAGGTCGGGCAGCATCGTGCCGGAGGCCAGCCGGTGGACCGCCTGGCGGACGAACCAGAAGTTGCCGAGCATGCCGCGCGCGATCACGACCCCGTCAACCATCCCGGCCTCGATCCGCTGGGCGAGCGTCTCCACGTCCTCGACGTCGCCGCTGCCGAAGACCGGGACCCCGACGGCCTCCTTGACCCGGGCGATCTCCGCCCAGTCGGCGGTTCCCTCGTACTTCTGGCAGCGGGTCCGGCCGTGCACCGTCACCGCGGCAACCCCTGCGTCTTCGAGGGCACGGGCAAGGTCGGGGGCGTTGAGGGTCGACGCATCCCAGCCAAGGCGCATCTTCACCGTGACCGGGACGCGGACCGCCTCGACCATCGCGGCGACCACCCGGGCGGTCGCGCCGACGTCCCGGGCGAGGGCGGCGCCGCTGCCCCGGCTCACGACCCTGGAGACCGGGCAGCCGAGATTCACGTCGACGATCACGGCGCCGCGCTCCACGCAGACCTGGGCGGCGTCGGCCATCATGGCCGGATCGCAGCCCACCAGTTGCGCCGCGACCGGTGCCACGTCGGCCGGGAAGTCGAGCAGGTGCATCACCGCGTCGGTGCTGCGGACCACCGCCTCGGCAGCGACCATCTCTGTCGACACCAGGCCGGCGCCGAACTCCCGGCACAGCTCACGGCAGGGCGCGTCGGTGATCCCCACCATCGGCGCCACCAGCACCGGCGACGAGAGTTCGAGCCCGCCGACCCGCATGGAACGGAGAGGGGTCGCTGCGACAGCCATCGCCCCATGGTACGGGGCGGCCCGGCGCGTCTCAGCGATTCTGATCGTGGATGAGGCGGAGCCCGTGGAGGGTGAGCCGCTCGTCGACGACGTCGATCGCGGGGATCAGCCTGGCGAGTGACGGCGCCAGGCCGCCGGTGGCGACCACCGTGGGCTGCCCCTCCATCTCCTTGCGGAACCGCGCGACGAGCCCCTCGACCAGGCCGACGTAGCCGAACACGATCCCCGACTGCATGCTCCCCGTGGTCGAATGGCCGATCGCCTCGACGGGAGCGGTGAGCTCGACCCGGATGAGCATTGCGGCGTGGCTCACCAGCGCGTCGTGGCTGAGCTGGATGCCTGGGGCGATGGCGCCGCCGAGGTAGTCGCCCTTCGCGTCGATGGCGTCGAACGTGGTCGCGGTGCCGAAGTCGACGAGGATGGCCGGCCCCCGGTAGAGGTGATGGGCTGCGATCGCATTCGCGATCCGGTCGGCGCCCACCCGGCGGGGGTCGTCGTAGTGGATGCGGATGCCGGTACGCGTCCCGGGGCCGACGACCATCGGCGGCCGGTTGAAGTAGGTGTGGGAAAGTTCGTCGATGCTCCGCGCGAGCGTGGGAACCACGCTGCTGACCACAACCGCGGTCACCTGCTCCGGGAGGAGGTTGCGGCGTCCCAGCAGGTCAACCAGCACGAGCCCCAGCTCGTCCCCGGTGAATCGGTCGTCCGTGTGGATCCGGAAGTCGACGACCAGCCGCTCGCTGTCGAAGACCCCGACCACGATGTTGGTGTTTCCGACGTCGATCGCGAGCAGCATGGCGGCGAGTGTAGGCATCATCGCCCGGTGATCGCGCTCCTCGACATCGGCGGCACCAAGATCGCCGCATCCGCCGGTCGCGGTGCTTCGATCGGCACGGTCCGAAGGATCCCGACACCGATCGATTCCCCGCTGGCGACGCTGCGGGGTCTCATCGAGGGTGTGATGGGCGGCGTCCTCCCCGAGGCGATCGCGATCTCGGCCCCCGGCCCCTTCGACCGCGCTGCCGGCGCTCTGCTCAACCCCCCGGGGATGCCGGCGTCGTGGCACGGGCTCGAGATGGCGCACCTCCTCGGCCAGCGCTTCGACTGCCCGGTGGTGGTCGAGAACGATGCCAACTGCGCAGCGCTCGCCGAGGCGCGCCTCGGCGCCGGTTCGAGTCACCGGACGGTGGTCTACTGGACGATCTCGACGGGCATCGGGTGCGGGATCGTTCGCGACGGCCGGATCCTGGTCGGGAGGCATGACACCGAGGGCGGCCACATGGTGCTCTGGCCCGCGTGGCTCGGCGGCCCGCCATGCCACTGCGGCGGCGCGGGCTGCCTCGAGGCGCTGGCGAGCGGGCGTGCGATCGCGCGGCGGTACGGCATCGCCGCCGAGCAGCTGACTGACCCGGACGCCTGGGCGGAGATCGGCAGGTGGATCGGGCTCGCAACCGTGAACATCACCACCGTGCACGACCCCGACGTGGTGGTGTTCGGGGGCGGCGTGTGCGCGAGCTGGAGCCGGTTCTCACCGTCTCTCTTCGAGACCGTCGACCGCTCTCTGCACCTCCAGCCGCACCCCGAGATCGCGCGCGGCACCCTGGGCGAGGACCGATCCCTGCTCGGCGCCCTGCTGATCGCCGAGGACAACCGCGAGGATCAGGCCAGGCTGCCGGCTGCGAGGTAGGCTACGGCGCCCATGCCGTCGGTCCACCTGGTGTGCGACAGCAC